>JBEKOV010000023.1:0-36086 GCA_049521415.1 Chthoniobacteraceae bacterium | reverse complement strand
GACTTTTTCGGCGCGCGGCTGGTAGGCATCGCGGACGGCCTGGGCGGCTTTCGGCGAATGGACGATGACGGCGCAGGCGGCGTCGTAGGTGCGGCGGAAATTGGTCTTGAGGATCGATTCGCCGGGGCGATTGTGAGGGAGGAGATCGTGCGCGGTGAGGACGATGGGGACGCGGCGTGCGGCGAGGGCGAGATCGACGGGGTAACGGACCTTGCGCCAGAAATCGAGGCCGTCGCCGCGGAGCTCGAAGAATTTTTCGGGCCAATGAAGGTGGAGGAGCTGGCCGTTCCAGCCTTCGAGGCCGCGCCAGAGCGGGAGGAGGCGGCGATGGCCGTAGGGGAAGGTTACTTCGACATCGCAGCCGGCGAGGGCGCCGGCGAGGAGGGCCTGGTAGGCGACGCCCTCGCGGTAATCGGGTGCGAAGAAGACATTCATCGGCGTGCGAGGAGGGTCTTTTTCAAGCGGGCCATGCCCTCGCCGTAAAAGCGCTGGCGGACGGCGCCGACGTAATGGCGGGCGATGACATTTGGGATCGCGTTTTTTTCCTTCGAGACTTCGTATTCGGGAGGGAGGAGGCCGCCGCGACCGACGGCGGAGGCGCAGATGGCGAAAAGGGTTTGCTCGACGAGCCAGATGTTTTTTTGCATGAGGCGGGTCTCGTGGAGGGCGCGCTCGCAGAGGTCGAGGTCGAGGGTGGAGCGCTCGATGAGGCAGAGGCCGCTATTGACGCAGTGCCAGAGATCGATGCCGAGACTTTCGCGCACTTCGGCGCGGGGGATGGGCATGGCCTCGGCGATGTCTTTGTTGAACCAGCACTGGCCGGCTCCGTCGGCGCACCAGCGGAGGATGGCGTCGGGCTTGCGGAAGAAGAGGAGATCGCTGTCGAGGATGATGAAGCGACCGGCGCGTGTGAGGATGGGGATGTCGAAGATTTTGCGGGCGAGGGGATGGGCGAGGCGGTATTCGCGGCAGGCCTGGTGGCCGTTGAGTGCGGCGAAGACCTCGCGATCGGCGTCGGCGCCGGCGATGCCGCGGAGGTTGGGGAACATTTTTGCGAATGCGGGGCGGGCTTCGGGCGGGAGGCCGCCGTCATCGTGGACGACGACGCGCCAGTTGCGCCCGGTGAAATGGAACCAACTGGCGAGCATCCAGCAGGCGAGGAGCCAATCGTCGCTGCCGGTGAGGACATGGACGGGGATTTCTTCGGGTTGCTGCTCGTGATAGGGATTGCGCCAGTCGAGGATGCGGCGGGAGACGAAGCGCTCGTGCCAGGAGGCGGAGAAGCCGCGCTTCCAATCGCGGCAAATCTGGTACCAGATGTTTCCGGGGCTCATGGCTTGCCTGGGCCGAAGAGGCGCATTGAGGCGAGGAGCCGGCGCCGGACGGCGGGAGCGCGCAGCCACGAGGGGTTGCGCAGGAGGGCCTTGGCGAAGGATTGCTTTGGCGTTGGAGCGAGGTGGTACATCTCGTAATTGAGCTGGGCGATAATGCGGGCGCGGGCGGCCTTTGAGATGGGCGGGTAAAGGGCGAGGGCCTTGCGGACGATCTTGCGCATTTCGTCGGCGGCTTTGGTGGCGTTGGCGGATTTTTGTTGCTCGTGGATGCGGAAGCGGGCGAGGGGGCGCGGGAGGCGCATGACGCGGGCGCCTGCGAGCATGCACTGGACCCAGAAGGCGTAATCGAAGGCGAGATCGTACTCGAGGCTGAAGGGGCCGGCTTTTTCCCAGAGGGAGCGGCGGAAGAAAACCTCGGGCTGGACCCATTGGCGTTTGCCGAACCAGACGGTGTAGATATCGAGGAGCTGCTCGAGGTTGGAAATGTTGCCCTTGTGATGGCCGGTTTGTTTGCCGTCGACGTCGATCCATTCGACCTCGCCGTAGATGAGGTCGATATCGGGATGCCGGTCGAAGGCTTCGAGGACGGCGGCGGCGGCGCCGGGGGTAAGAAGATCGTCGCCATTGATGAAGCCGATGATGTCGCCGCCCATGCGGGCGAAGGCTTTGTTGAGGGCGTCGGATTGGCCGCGGTCGCGCTCGCTGACGACGGTGTCACCGGGGCGCGCGGATTGGCGGGCGATGCCGGGGGTGCCGTCCATTGAGGCGCCGTCCTGGAGCCACCAGCGGACCGAGCCGCCCTGAGCCGCCAGCGAGTCGAGGGTGTGGGGCAGAAAGCGGGCGCAATTGAACGTGGGAATGGCGAGCACCAGGGGTCCCATCGCGATGTGGGGTTACCCCGCCTCCGCTCCCTCCAGGCTCCGCCATTGGTGCTTCATGACCGTCATGGTCCATTCGCGTTTCGGGAGTTTGCCGGTGCCGTAGAAATCGTCCTCCTCGACGTCGAAGTAAGCGGCGTAGGTGATGCGGTCGGCCATTTGATGGCCGCGGATGAGGTCGAGATTGACGTAGCAGCGGCCGGGGGTGACGCCGAGGGGAGCGGTCTCGCAAACAAGTGTGCCTTCGGCGGGAAGGGTCTCCGGGAGGCCGCCGGTGGCCTCGCTATCAAGCTGGAACATCGAGACGTGGGTCAGGTCGTAGATGGTGAGGAGGAAACGGGCGTGCTTGACGGGCCTGGCGCTCTTGTAGCGGATGGTGACCTTGCAACGGCTGCCGGTGCGAATGGTGCCGCCGTCGCCGGCGTTCTCGATGGCGATGGATTGGTAAAGGACCGAGCCATCACCCTCGCGGTCCTTGCGCTCGCTGAGGGCGACGACTTCCTCGGGTTTCGAGGTATCGAGATAGGCGTGGACGATTTCCTGGACCGGGCCGGCGCGATCGATGGTGCCGTACTTGAGCATCACGGCGCGCTGGCAGAGGGAGAGGATGGAAGCCATGTTGTGGGAGACGACGAGGACCGTGCGGCCCTGGCGTGCGACGTCGCCCATTTTGCCGAGGCATTTTTTTTGGAAAGTGGCGTCGCCGACGGAGAGGACTTCGTCGACGAGGAGAATCTCCGGCTCGAGGTGAGCGGCGACGGCGAAGGCGAGGCGAAGGTGCATGCCGCTGGAGTAACGCTTGACCGGGGTGTCGATGAAATCCTCGACCTCGGCGAAGGCGACGATTTCGTCGAACTTGCGGGTGATCTCGGCGTGCTTCATGCCGAGGATTGCGCCGTTGAGGTAGATGTTATCGCGTCCGGAGAGCTCGGGATGAAAGCCGGTGCCGACCTCTAGGAGCGAGGCGACGCGACCGCGGAGGATGGCGCGGCCCTTGGTCGGCTCCGTGATGCGGGAAAGGATTTTGAGGAGGGTGGATTTGCCGGCTCCGTTTTGGCCGATGAGGCCGATGACCTCGCCTGGCTGGACGGAAAAATTGATGTCGCGGAGAGCCCAGAAACTGTGAGGGACGGGGCCGACTTGCTCGGGGGCGAAGCGGGCGGTGAGGGCCGCGCCGTTGGGGCGGGGCTGGTTGCGCAATTTCCCCCAAAGGGCCTCGACGCTCTCGCGGAGGCTGGTCGCGCCGATGCTGCCCAGCGTGTAAAGCTTCGAGATGCCCTGAACCTCGATGATCGGTTTGTCCATTTGCGCGGGCTACACTGTATCAATAAATGTGCGTTCCGTGCGCTGAAAAACGAGGATGCCGGTGAGGAGCAGCACGACCGTGCCGGCGATGGAAATGACGACGGACTCGAGTGTGATCGTGCCCCTGCCAAGGAGGCAGAGGCGGAAGGCTTCGAGGATGGCGGTCATGGGATTGATCTCGGCGAGCCAGCGCCACTTTACGGGAAATTTTGAGAGCGGGTAAAGGACGGGCGAGGCGAACATCCAGAGCTGAACGAGAAATTGGAGGACCTGGCTGAGGTCGCGGTACTTTGCGGTGAGGGAGGACATCCAGAGGCAGACGCCGAGCGAGAGAGCGCCGGTGAAGAGATAGAGTATGGGGACGAGGAGCAGGAAGAGGGGGGAGACGCCTATCGTGCCGGGTACCGAAAGGAGGAGGAAGGCTCCGTAAATTGCGAAGAACAAAACCAATTGGAGGACGCAGGCGAAGAGATTCGAGAGGACGACGGAGAGCGGGACGACGAGGCGTGGGAAGTAGACCTTGCCGAAGAGATTGGCGTTGTTGGTGAAGATCGCGCCGCCGGTCATGAGGTTCTGCTGGAGATAATTCCAACTGAGTTGATTGCAGAGGTAGAAGAGGACGGGGGGAATGCCGTCCGTGGACATCCCGGCGACGCGGCCCATGAAGAGGGTATAGACGAGCGAAGTGAGGAGGGGATTGAGGATGAACCATGCGGGGCCGAGGATGGTCTGCTTGTACTTCGAGGCGAACTCGCGGTGGACGAGGAGGGCGAGGAGGTCGCGATATTCCCAAAGCTGTCCCCAATGGAGGCGGAGCCAGGCCTGGTTGGGCTCGATGATTGTCTCGTGCGGGGCGAGCGTAGTGAGCGACGCGGGCGGCGCGGGCGGCAGGGGGCCAGGGCCCGCAGGTGCTATTTCCTCGGCCTTCATGATGCGTTCAGCAGGCTATCAGCACTGCCAATCCCAGTAGAGCACATCGGCATCCGGCCCGCCGCCGACTGCCAGGGCGGCAATGAAATCGGCCTCGGGGGAAAACCCCCGAACCTGGTAGCGATGAGCGGATTGCGCGGAAGGGTGGGCTTGAGCACAAGCCTCATTGCTCGTCCAGAATTGAAAGAATTTCCACGCCTTTTCTCGCGGGGACCATGTGACGCGGAGGTCCCATTGGGAATTCAGGTCGAAGAAGCCGCCGGCCATTTCATCGAAGGGAATGTCCTCGCGGACGCGCTCGATGTCGAGGCCGAGGGCGCGGATATTGCGCGAGACGGCGATGAGGGTGAGGTGATCGCATTGGGCGACATTGACGCGGAGGCCGGAGGCGGGGCCGGTGAGGGCGGCGACCTCGCGGGTGTAGCGGTCGAGGATGTCCTGGCGGAAGAGTTCGGTCCTGAGTTTCTCTTCGCGGTCGCTGGTGACGGGCCAGCCGGGCTGGCCGGTCCAGCGGGGTTCCTCCGTGCGGACGCGCCAGACGTGAAGCTCGTGGAGGGGGAGATTTGGGGACTCGGGGCCGGGGAGCCAGAGGGGCTCCTCAAGGTTGGGCAAGGGGCCGGGCAACGGACCGGATAAGGGGCCGGGCAAGGGGCCGGGCAAGGTATTTGGCGGGAATAGGATGGACATGACCAAGACGGTGGGGCCAGACGAATGACGTTGAGCCTTTCTGCGGCCTTGGGTAGAAGCAGCGGCTATGCCACTCGGCGCACTGCTCCGGTTATGATCGATCTGGCCGGCTATACCACGGGCGGCTTCCAGCGGGGGGCATCGCCTCTGAAGGAAGCGGCATGGTGGGCAGTGCGCGCGCTATTCTTCCAGACGCCGCTGCCGTGGCCCTCGGGGCTGCGGGTGGCGCTGCTGCGGGCGTTCGGAGCGAAAATAGGGGAGGGCGTGGTGATCCGGTCGCAGGTGAATATTACGTTTCCGTGGAGGTTGGCCGCGGGGGATCATGTGTGGATCGGGGACGAGGTGATGATCCTGAGCCTGGCGGAGGTGACGATTGAGTCGAATTGCTGCATCTCGCAGCGGGCTTTCATTTGCACGGGATCGCACGATTTTTCTTCGCCGGCGTTCACGTTGAAGACGAGCGCGGTGACGATCCGCGAGGGGAGCTGGGTGGCGGCGGGGGCGTTTGTCGCGCCGGGGGTGAAGATTGGGCCGGGGAGTATGGTGACGGCGGGGAGCGTGGTGACGGAGGATGTGGGGGAAGGGGTGATTGTGAGGGGGAATCCGGCGGTGGTGGTGAAGAGGCTGGCGCCATGAAATTCGAAATTCGAAAATCGAAATTCGGAAGATTTCAACGTCGTTATTTTGTCTCGCTCATCACGAGTGGCTTATGCTTGAAATCAAATTCCGCTTCCCCCGGGCGGAGGTTCCGGTTGGTCATAAAGGAGGCAAAGGCGTGAAGCCGGCCAGAGGGAAGCAGCATGCGGCTGAGGTGAAGGGCTCGTCCATCGTCGGTCGGAAAAGTACCGCAACCGGTTTGAGCATTTCCACCGCACCCCACGAGGCTGCATTCCGTGAAGTGCTCGCGCTCATCGAGGGTGCCCGCGGGCGCGCCTTTCAGGCCGTCAATACCGAACTGATTGACGTTTACTGGCGCGTGGGCGAATACATCTCGCGCAAGATTGAAACGGCTGCCTGGGGGCAGGGAGTTGTTGCCGAGTTGGCAGTTTATATTCAGCGGCATCATCCAAATCTCCGCGGTTTTACCCGCGCCAGTCTGTTTCGAATGCGCCAGTTTTTCGAGACCTATCGGGACGACAAGAAAGTCGCACCACTGGTGCGACAATTACAATGGTCACACCACCTTATGATTTTGGGACGCTGCAAACGTCCCGAGGAACGCGAATTCTACATCCGTCTCGCCGTCCGGGAAGGCTGGAGGAAGCGCGACCTTGATCGCCAACTCAAAACTTCACTTTTCGCTCGCGCCGTCCTTTCTCCGCCAAAAGTCGCGGCGGCGCTGCGAGAATCCCACCCCGAAGCCGCCGACATCTTCAAGGATTCCTACATCGTCGAGTTTCTTCAGTTGCCCGCCGCGCATTCTGAAGCAGACCTCCATCTTGGCCTCGTCGCCAGGCTGAAAGATTTCCTTGGCGAACTGGGCCGTGACTTCTGTTTCGCCGGCTCGGAATATCCAGTGCAGGTCGGCGGGCGAGATTTCTCCATCGACCTCCTCTTTTTCAATCGCGCTCTCAATAGCCTGGTCGCCTTTGAGTTGAAGGTGGACGAGTTTCAACCCGAGCACCTCGGCAAACTCGAGTTTTACCTCGAAGCCCTCGATCGTGACGTGCGCAAGCCGCATGAGAACCCGGCCATAGGCGTCCTGCTCTGCGCCACAAAAGACACCGAAGTCGTCGAATACGCACTTGCCCGCTCTCTCTCGCCCGCCCTTATTGCAGAATACAAAACTCAACTCCCGGACGCCGCGTTGCTCAAACGCAAGCTCCACGAATTCTATCAACTCGCGCTGATTTCCTCCGAGCGTGCCCCGACGCCTCGTGCGAGGAAAAATCGGCCATAACTCTCACTCGATTTCCGATTCGAAATTTTCCTTCTTCTGTCCGTGCGCATTCTTTTCCTGAACCAATATTTTCCGCCGGATGCGGCGCCGACGGGGATTCTGCTGCGCGAGGTGGCGATGGCGCTCGCGGGTGCGGGGCATCAGGTGGCGTTTGCGTCGTCGGGGCAGGCTTACCGGGGGGCGCGGGGCGGGTCGCGGTTGAAGCGGGAGTTGCACGGGCTGTGGAGGATCTTCAGATCGGCGATGGCGGCGGGAAGGGTGGACGCGGTGGTTTCGGCGACTTCGCCACCGCTGCTGGTGACGGTGGCTGGGATGGTGGCGAGGTTGCGGAGGGCGCGGCATTACCATTGGCTATTCGATATGTACCCGGAGCTGGCGACCGGGCTGGGGGAGATCGCGGAGGGGAGGATGGCGCGGGTTTTTGAATCGGCGACGCGGCGGGGGTACCGGCGGGCGGATTGCGTGGTGGCGCTGGATGCGGATATGGCGGAGCGGCTGAAGGGGTATGGGGTTATGGCGCGGATTATCCCGCCGTGGGTGTTTGAGAGCCTGCTGGAGGCGATTCCGGCGGATAAGACGCATGTGGCGGATCCAAGGGGGCCGGTGTGGCTTTACTCGGGGAATCTTGGGCGGGCGCACGAATGGCGGACGCTGCTGGATGCGCAGAGGGTGCTGGAAACGGGTGGGGCTCCGTGGCGGCTGGTTTTTCAGGGAGGCGGGCCTGCGTGGGCGGCGGCGCAGGAGTATGCGAAGCAGGCGGGGCTCGCGAGGTGCGAATGGCGGCCTTATGTGACGGAGGATCAGCTTCCGGCTTCCCTGCTGGCGGCGGATGTGCTGACGGTGACGCAGAAGCCGGAGTGCCGGGGGCTGCTGTGGCCGAGCAAGCTGGCGCTGGTGACGGCGCTGCCGAGGCCGATCCTTTGGGTTGGGCCGACGGATGGGGCGATCGCGCGGGACCTGGGGACGCTGCCGCATACGGGGATTTTTGCGCCGGGAGATGCGGCGGGGGTGGCGAAGTGGGTGGTGGAGACGGCGCCGGGGCTGACGGCGGCGCCGCGGGACCCGGTGGCGATCCGGACGGCGGGGCTGAAGGAGTGGGTTGAGATTGTGTCGCGATAGGGGCCATTGCCGCCAGAGGGGATGGTCGTGGAATTTTGACGGCCTTACAGGCCTTGCCCATTGGATTCCGGTTACCCGGGCCTGCGCTCGAGGGCTCGCTTCAGCCCGGGCTGGTACATTCGGGGCTTTCAGCCCCGTTCCTCGGCTTGGGCTTTTAGCATTTTATGAAATACTGTAGCCGCGATTTGCAGGGGGGAAGGGACCTAAAGGACTGAAGGGACGAAAGGGACCTAATGGGGGCGGCTACAGTAAAACTTGAACTGCCAGCGCTGTTCCGGTTCGTGCGATATGGCCCGGAAAAAGCGGGCTTGCCCGGATTGGGTTGTGGTGGCATCATCCGTGCTAATTTTATAGGGATTATGGCAATTTTAGGGAAGAGCTTAAAGATGAGCTTCTTTTGCGCATGCTGACGGCAAGACGCCATGATTCTATCCCTGCTGCTATTTCTACTCGGTTTTCTGGTCTGCCTGCTGCTGACTCCCTGGATCATCACGCTGGCGAAGCGGAGCAAGTTGGGGCTTGATGCGCCGGACTCGAACCGGAAGCGGCATGAGGGGTCGGTGCCGCGGCTGGGCGGGATGCCGATCATCTGCGCGCTGTCGCTGGGGCTGCTGCTGATCCTGGGGGAGCACCCCGATACCGCCACGAAGTTCTTCCCCGTGCTGCTGGGATCGCTGTGCATGTGCGGGCTTGGGCTTTGGGACGACTTCAAGCCGCTGGGGGCGCGGATGAAATTGCTGGGTCAGATCGCGGTGGCGTGCATGGTGTACTGGATGGGGCTGCGGATCGACCGGATTACGTACCCGGGCGGGGCGTGGAGCGTGCCGCTGGGCCATGCGACCGGGATGATAGTGACGGTCTTTTGGCTGATCTCGCTGCCGAACGTGGTGAACCTGATCGATGGTTTCGATGGTCTTGCGGCGGGGTTGGGACTCTTTATGGCGGTGACGCTTGGCGTGGTGGGCTGGCTGAACAAGCAACTGCCGATCGCGTGGTATGCGTTTACGATGGCGGGGGCGCTGCTGGGTTTCCTGGTGTTCAATTTTCCGCCCGCGCGGATATTCCTGGGGGACGGGGGTGCGTATTTGATCGGGTTCTGCATCGCGTCGCTATCGCTGTCGAGTTCGAACAAGGGGTCGATCGCGGCGGTGATGCTGGTGACGATCGTGGGGCTGGGGGTGCCGATTTTGGATACGACGTTTGCGCTGGTGCGGCGAGGGATGCGCGGGTTTCCGCTTTTTCACGCGGATGACGAGCACATCCATCACCGGCTATCGGACCTTGGCTTCTCGAAGCGGCGCGTGGTGCTGGGGGTGTACGGAGTTTGCGTGGTGCTGAGCTTGATCGCGCTGAGCATCATCTGGAGCCAGGGGCGGACGATCCCGATCGCGATCGGGGCGGTGTTTTTGCTGGCCATTTTTGCGCTGAGGTATCTCCAGTATGTGCGGAGCTTCGCGAATGTGGGCGGGCAGATCGAGCGGTTGTTCGCGCGGCGGCGGACGGTGCGGTACGCGCTGCTGCAGGCGCAGATTTTGGAACTGGAAGTGGAGCGGTGCCGGGAGCCGGGTGAATTCTGGCTGATCTTCAATCAATCGCTGCGGCGGGTGGGATTCCTTGAGGAGGGGGACTGGACGGAGCAGGAGTCGGTGCGGGTCCATGTGAAGTACAACGGCGACAGCCCATACACCCTGCACGCCCCCCGTGACATTGGCACCGCGGCCGAGTGGCAGCGGCTGGCGGATTGCTTTCGCGGAGTGTACGTGAAGGCGGCTGCAAAATGGGAGGGTTGATTTTTTGCGGGATTTCCGGCGCAAGATTGGAAACGCACTTACAGTGCTTGTCTGCATTTTTGCCGTTACCCGGGGCTCCGCTCGCCCTTCGACAAGCTCAGGGCTCGCTGCACCCCGGGCTGGTACATGACGGGCTTTCAGCCCTAATGACTATTACAAGAAATCACTGACTCAGGAGGCTAGTCCAATGCGCCACGACGTACTCCGGAATACCCTCGACCGCCGACTGGCCGCGGCATTGTTTGCCGTATTGGTGCTGGCGGCCGCGCTGCTGTACGGGGCGGTGGATCGCGTGGTGCAGGTGGGGCTGGTTTTCGGGCTGGCGATTGGATTTTTCCTGCATCCGCCGGAGTTGCCGCAAATGCCGCGGGTCTGGGCGTGGCTGGGAGTGGGGCTGACCGGGTTTGTCATCGTGTCGCAGTTCCTGCCGGCGGGATGGTTTGGGCATACGATGTGGCGCACGGTGCTGACGCGGGATTATGACGTTGCGATTCCGTTTACGCGCAATCCGGAGCCGGGGCGGGCGGTGGATTGCATCCTGATGGGATTGCTGGCGGGGGCGTGGTTTTTCTGGGTGCGCGCGCTGGCGAGCGAGCGACCGGTGCGGATTTTTCTGGTGTGGGCGCTTTTCGTTACCGCAAGCGCGGTGGCGGCGGTGTCGCTGGCACTGGGGACGCGGACGGATTACCTGATTTACGGGATTCGTTATACGCCGGGGTGGACGGGGTTCGGGCCGTTTCCGAATCGGAATCACACGGCGGCGTTGCTGGCGATGGGGGCGCTGACGGGCGCGGGATGCGTGATCCGGGCGGCGCGGCGGCGTCATTGGGTGGAGCTGGGAGCGGCGATTGTGCTGGAAGTGGCGGTGGTGGTGGCGCTGCTGGAGAGCAAGTCGCGGGGCGGGTTGCTGGGACTGGGGTGCGGGGCGGTGCTGTTCGCGGTGATGGCGATCTCGAAGCATCGGAGCCGGAGCGCGGTGGCCGGGGCGCTGGCGGGAGGGCTGCTGTGCGCGACGCTGGTGCTGTCATTCGGGGCGAAGGTGCTCTCGCGGTTTGAAGGCCCGGGGGACGGGAACATTCCGAATAATCTCCGGTGGCAAATCTGGCAGGACGCGATCCGGGTCTGGCGGGACGCGCCGCTGTGGGGGCATGGGCTGGGGACGTTCGCGCAGATTTTTCCGATCTATCAAACGGTGCAGGCGCACGAGCAGATGATCCTGCACCCGGAGAGCAGCTGGCTGCTGTGGCTGGATGAACTGGGGGCGATCCCGGTGGCGGTGGGCGCGGTGCTGCTGCTGTACTTTTTCGGGAGGAATGCGATCGGGGCGGTGCAGACGGGGGACCGTGGATTTTTCATGCGGGTGGGGGCATTTGCGGGAGCGTTCGCGCTGCTGTGCCACGGGCTTTGGGATGTGCCCGCGCACCGATGGGGGACGGATGCGTTCGGGATCGCGCTGCTGGCAATCGCCTGCCCGCCGCTGCATCGGCGGCGACAAATCCGGCTGGGACGATCATGGGCGGGAGTGCCGATTTTTATCGGGTTGTTCTGGCTGCTGCCATTCGTGTGGCATGGTCCGCTCTGGTCGCCGGAGACGGAGCGGCAACTGCTGGCGGAACTGAATTATTCGCCGACGTTTGCGTCGCTGGATGTCTTGCGGCATTTGGAGGCTTACTTTCCGCTCGACCCGGAATTGCGGGAGGAGATCGGCATTCGCGAGATGATCGATGAGGGACGCCCCGAACAGGCGTGGAATGAGTTCCGGATCGCGGACCGGCTATTCCCGAGCTCGTGGGCGCTGCCGGCGATGCAAGGGTGGCTGAGCCGGGAGGTGTCGCCGGGGATGTCGTTCCATTTTTGGAGCCTGTCGATCGAGCGGGCGGACCGGCGGGCGCCGGATATTTTCACGGCGGCTTACAACAACTCGGTGAATCTGCAGGGGGGCGAGGAATTCTGGCGCGGATATGCGGAGGCGAACCCGGAATTCCTGCTGTTTTACGCGGAATGCGTGCCATCATTGGACGAGGGAAAGGCGGCGTACGAGAAATGGTGGAAGGTGCGCGGAGATACGCCGGCGGAATTCGAGCCGTGGGAGATTCGGGCGTTTTACCCGGCGTTGAGCAAGTGGGGGGACGCGGCGCAGCTTGATATCTGGATGAGCCGGCATCCGGAGCTGGAGGCGGCGGATTACAGGACGTGGGCGTCGATCCTGCACGTGTGGCAGATGGATGGGGATGCGTGGGCGGTCCTGAGCCGACGGGTGAAGGAGCCGGCGTTCCCGGACTCGACGAGCGGCGAGCCGGACGGAATAGTGGAGGCGAACTGGCGGGAGCATCCGGACGACCCGGTGGCGGCGCAGGCATACGCGCGGGAATGTTTTGTGGAGGGGCATCCTGCGAAGAGCGAGCAGGTGATCCTGACCGTGGCCGCGGGGAAGAGCCCGCCGCCATGGTTCATCGAGAAAGCGGCGTTTCTGTATGCGGCGAAGAAGGATTATGCGACGGCGGTGACGTCGCTGCTGCGGCTGAGGGAGACGAGTTCGTAGATCGCTACGCGGATTTTTTGGCGGCTTTAAGTGACTGAGGCGGGGATTCTTACCATTAAATGTCCGTTTTCGCCGGTGAAAGTGGCGAGGACCGGCAGATTCCGCGCGGCCGGACCATCGGTAACTTTGCCATTCGGGTCGAATGTCGATCCGTGGCAGTGGCAATAGAAGGAATGATCCTCCTCGGCAGTGAGTTTGCACTGGCGGTGAGTGCAAATGGAGGAGAGGGCCTCGAGGGTGGCGCCGCGGCGAATCACGAAGAATCCGAAGTCGCGGAAATTCGAGTAAACTCCGTCCGCGGCGTAATTGGCGGCGGGTCCGGCGTCGAATGTCTGCTGCCACCCGGTGCGAGAAGAACCTCCGCCCATGCCCTGACAACCGGCGGCAGCGGCGGCGGCCAGACTGGCGAGGAGAAAATTCCTGCGGTTCATGCACCCCGCGCACTGTTCGTCCGGAGTCATTGGGAGGCGGTCTAGTATTCGAAGACGAGGCTGGTGTAAACGCCCCAGTGCAATTGCTGGCGGGCGGCGTTATCCATGGGGAAGACGAAGCCGATGCCAAGGCGCGGGTCGATCGAGCCAATGGGAGTGAGGTTGAAGCGGACGGCGGCGTTGCCGAGCAACTCATTGTACGAAGCGTTGCCGTTGTTCAGTTCCTTGTAACCTTGCACCTCGAAAACCGGGACCAGTTGCTGGACATCGGGAATGGGCAATTCCGTGCGCGGGATCGTGTAACCAAAGACAAAGCCGTACTCGAATGTGTCGAGTCCGCCGTCGGAACCGGGGCCGTAGAGCATCGAGTACCCGAAGATGGATTGGAGGGTGAAGTGCTCGCCGAGGGCGAGATCGTTAAAAAGTTTCGGAACCAATTCAGTGTTTCTGCTCAACTGCGAGTTGGTCGGAATGCCGACCTCGAGGCCGGCGCCGAAGGTGGTGTTGATGAATCCATCGGGGGAGACGTACTCGTAAAGGGGCGCGCGGACGCCCGGGTTAATGTTATCGAAGCCGCTGACTATTTTGCCGCCTTCGGCATCGCGCTCGACCGGCACTTCCAATTCGAATGTAACGGGGCCGATTCCATGCTCGATTTCGCCCGTGAAGAGGTCGGTGTGCTGGCTGCTCGCGCCGGTGTAGAGCCAGTCGAGGCGAAATTCGTCGGTTTCGAGATCGGAATCGTCGACCAGGAATGGCTCAGGAAAGACGTCCTGACCGTAATCGGTGCGACGATCGAGCAGATCGAAGGGCCCGTAGCGAGTATCAGTTGAGGTTAGGACGGTCGAAGCGGTGGGATCACCGGCGAGTGCAGTGAATGAGGCAAGGAGGGGTAGGAGCGATGGAAAAATGGCGAAGGAAAATTTCATGGCGGGGAGGAAACTGAAATTGAGACTCATTCGCAATAACAATTTTTGAAAAGGGAGTTGTGAGGGATCTGGCAGGAAGTGTTGGAGCAGGGTTAAAACCCAATTGAGAGGGGGTGCGAGTCCGTGTTTGCGTCGCGGGGCGTTGGAATTTACTTTCGTGGGCTTCCATGTCGGATAGGCAAAAGCTCTTTTACGCGTTTCTGGCGTCGGCGTTCCTTCATATCGCGATATGCGCGATTCTGGGTCTTTGGGGCGCGGAGCATGCGAGCGAGGTTGCGAAGGCGCTGCCGGACCTTTCGCAACTGACCGTGACGATCATGCAGCCTACGGCGGCGCCGGAGATCGTGACGCCGCCGGCTCCGCCCGCGCATCCCCGGCTCAATGCACGCCCGGTGCTGGATTCCGACGGCCTGACTCCTTCTGCAAAAGCGCCCACGAAGGCGGTGTTTCAATCGGATTCCAATATGGTGGCGGGCAGCCGGTTGCCGGCAACGGGGAATATGCCGATGCCGACCGAGGCCGGCCCGGCGCGGAATTTCATGGATTTCGAGGATCGGCCGCATTCGTTCGGCAAGGGGGAGACGCCGGCGCCTTTGTCGCCCGCGCGGCCGGCGGCACCGGCATCGCTGGCGATGCCGGTGCAGACGCCCTCGGCGATCACCCAGGTGCAGAACCTGGCCCGCGCGCAAGCGGCGCAGACGCCTGTGCCGAAACCGACCGCCGCGCCGAATACGCTGGCGCTGGGAACGCCGACACCGACGCCCTCGGCGCGACCGACGCCGAGTGCGGAGCTGGCCCGCCTGACCATACCGCCCGCATTGCGCGCCGATCTGCCCTCGATGACGCGGCCGGCTTCGCCGCCCTCCGCCGGGCTGCCCGAACCGGCCATGCAACGGGAGACGACGAGAACGCGCATTGACGGCGGGATCACGGCGCCCGGGCCGGACGGGGTGGATGCGGTCGAGACGCCGTTCGGGCGGTACCACCGGAAGCTGAGCACGCTGATCGGATCGCGGTGGCAGCTTTATCTGCAGGAGCACCCGAAGAACATCGGCGACGTGACGATCCTGGTGATGCTCAATACGGACGGCAAGGTGGCCGCGACGCGGGTGATCGCGAATAATGCGGTGGATGACCTCGCCGAACTCTCGACAAGGGCCATCCTTGAAAGCGATCTTCCCCCCGTGCCCGACGACCTGGCCCCGATGCTTCGCGACGGGAGGCTGGAAATCACCTTCAATTTCAACGTATACGACCCCAACAATGATCCTTCTGGCCGATAGCCCCAACTCGATCCTCCACTTCTTCCTCCAGGGGGGCCTTTTCATGTGGCCGCTCATCGCCTGCTCGGTCGTCTCCGTGATGGTGATGTTCTGGCGCGGGTTCGCGCTGAGGCGCAATACGGTGATGCCGCCGCAAATCTCGCGCGGGATCGAGGAATTGCAGCCGGTGGACGACGCGGAGGCGGTGGTAAGGCTGGCGCGGGTGGTGCGGGGCGATCCTTCGGCGCTGGGGCGGATCGTGCAGACCGGGTTGCAGAATCTCCAATGGCCGAAGACCGAGAACATCCAGGCGGTTGAAACGCGCGCGCGGCACGAGGTGGTGCGGCTGGAGGCTGGGCTTGTGGTGCTGGAGGTGGTGGTGGGAATCGCGCCGCTGCTGGGGCTGCTGGGGGCGGTGTCGGGGCTGGTGAATGTGTTCGCGAATCTGGGCGCATCGACGAGCATCAGCGACCCGCGGGGAATCGCGAAGGGGATCTCGGAAGCGCTCAGCACGACTATTGTGGGACTGGCGATCGCGATCCCGAGCCTGATCGCCTATTCGTATTTCTCGAAAAAAATCGAGACGATGTCGGCTGAGATCGAGTCGCTGATCTCCGAGCTGCTGGCGAAGTGCTACTACCAGAAAAAGCGGAACATCGAGAGCCGCGCCATCACGGCGGACATGGAGGATTTCCCGTGAGATTCTACACACGCAAACGGCGCGTGCCGACGGTGATCATCGTGTCGCTGATCGACATCCTGGCGATGCTGCTGATCTTTGTCATCGTCACGACCACGTTCAAGCGGGACCAGCCGGCGGTGGTGATCAATTTACCCGATTCCAAGACCGCGACTGCGGCTCCCGCGGAGACGGATCGCGCGGTGCTGAGCATCGCGGGCGATCAGCGGCTATTCCTCGACGGGAAGCCGGTGCAGCTATCGAACCTGAAGCAGGCGCTGCTGGATATGCTGTCCGCGGCGCCGAATCGGAGCCTTGCGTTGAATGCTGACAAAGCGGCGCCATTTGGCATGGTAGTAAGTGTGCTGGATGTTCTGAAGGAGGCCAACGTGAAGAACGTCCCCGCATTCACCGATGTAAAACAGACGCAATGATATTGGAGATCGTAAAATACCCGGACCCTGTCCTGCGCCAGAAGGGCAAGCCCGCCGGCAGTGTGACGGAAAAGGTGAAGCAACTGGCCGAGGACATGATTGAGACGATGCGCGCGGCGAACGGAGTGGGCCTTGCGGCGCAGCAGGTGGGCGTGCCGCTGCAACTGACGGTGCTGGAAGTGGAGGCGACCGAGGAGCGTCCGAGCACGATGAAGATGGATGGGAAGGAAGTGCCGCTCTCGGAATGGATGCCGATGATCCTGCTGGATCCGGCGCTTGAATTGGGGCGCGAGAAAGTGGACGGGAGTGAAGGGTGCCTGAGCTTCCCGGAAATCACCGCGGATATCGAGCGTTCGATGTGGGTGAAGGCGAGGGGACGGCTGCTGGATGGACGGCAGATTGAATTCGAGGCGACGGGGCTGCTGGCGCGGGCGCTGCAGCATGAGGTGGATCACCTGAACGGGATTCTATTCATCGACCGGATGAAGTCGGCGACGAAAACGGCGCTGAAAGGGAGGCTGAAGCGGCTGCGGCGGGAAGAGGAGGAGGCGTAGGCCGTTTACATCCACTTGTAGTGGACGCTGACAGTGCGGTAGGACTGATCGGTCGTCTCGGCGGAGTAATAGAAGAGCTGGATGGCGGTGTTATTCTCGTCCCAATTGTAGCCGACGATGGTCTGGATGATGTTGCCGATGGGCTCGCGGGTGCGGGCGATCAACTGGCCGGCGCCGAACTTCTGCTCGATGCGGCGGCGGACCTGGGCCATGAAATCATCGTACTTGGCGACGTCCCAGTCGGGGCTCTGGTATTGGAGTTCGACCTCGACCAATTCGCCGTCGCGGAAATAAAAGACGGTGCGCCTGAGGCCGGTCTGGATGAGACCCTCGACGGTCCATGCCTGGCGTCCGTCACCGACGTCGTGGCGGTCGACGATATCGGCCTTGGCGCCCTTGAGGAGCCGCTCGAGGCGGTCGGCAGATTCGCCCCACTCGAGGCCGAAGGGCGGGTTGATCTGTTGGGGCGCCTGCTGGTCGCCATACGGGTATTGGGCGGGCAGAGGTCGTCCCGCGGCCAGGATGAGCAGCAGGATCAACAGGCGGCGGAGTTTCAGAAGAGTGTCCCTTGGCATGTCCCCGGGGCCTATTTAGAACTTTCGCGGGGCGTAGTCAAACCGGGAGCGGTTGGGAAGGATCCGGGTTGGGAAGAAAATAAGTGGGAGCCTGCGTAAAGGCGCGGAGGTATAATTTGTAAGAGTCTTGGGATGAAGTGGTTGTGAGGATCGGAATGTGGAGGGGCGATCATAATAATACGTACATACTATAACCATCATAACTCTGGCACGGGAGCGGCTTTAAAGAATTTCGCAATTCAGCCCATGCCTTCCGTGAATCATTCCAATTTCCTCCACCGTCTCGCCTTCGCGGCGCTTGCTTTGCTGGCGCCGGTCTCCTCCGGCTCCGCCGTAACGCTGCTGCCGCAGGAGCAGGCAATCGCCAATTACATGACCAGCAATTCCGACCAGGGGCGCCCGTACATGGTGCTGGACCCGGTGATCCAACAGGTGGCGGAGGCGCGCGCGGAGGATATGGCCACGCGGAATTATTTCAGCGCTGTGAACCCGGATGGGTTCGCGGCCGATTACCTGCTGGAGCAGGCGGGCTATCAACTTCCCTCGTGGTGGGGCGACGCTCCGACGTCGAATTACGTCGAATCGATCGCCGCCGGCTCGTCGTCCCCCTCCGTGATCTGGACGGCGTGGATGAATTCGCCGCCGCACAAGACGCACCTGCTGGCCCAGAATTCATTCTTCGCGACGGAGACGCATTACGGGGTGGGCTATGCCTACAATCCGAACAGCGCCCTTGGCTATTACTGGGTGGTCATCACGGCGCCGCCGGAGCCGATCGAGATTACGTCACCCGAACCGTCGGCGCGGGTTTTGACGCCGAATGTGACGGTGTCTGGGCTTGCCGATTCGACGACCAATCCGGCGTCGATCCAGTTCCGGATCGAGAATACGACAGGCACGAGCGCGTACCAGCCGGCGATGGGAATCGCGAGTTGGTCTGGAACGGCGACGGGGCTGGCGCCGGGACGGAATGTGATCCGGGCGCAAAGCCTGGACGGGTCTGGGAACCTGATCGCGCAGACGACGTGCGTGGTCAATTATGTGGTCGAGAGCACGCTGACGGTGACTGTGAGCGGGAGCGGTACGGTGAGCACGGCTCTGACCGGAAGCACCACGCAGGTGGTGGGGGATGCGCTGGCGATCCGGGCGATTCCGGCGAAGGGGTATGTTTTCACCGGATGGACGGGGTCGATTGTCTCCGGGAACGCGCTCCTTGATTTCACGATGGAGAAGAATTTGAGCCTTCAGGCGAATTTTGCGCCGAGCCCGTTCCTTGCGGCGAGCGGGGCGTACTATGGGATTCTCAGTTCGGGCTCGGGAGAACAGAATGGGCTTGTGCGGCTGGCGCTTTCGTACAGCGGTTTGTTTAGCGGGCGCGTCCAGACTCCGGGGGGGACGAAGTCGTTCGCCGGGGAACTGGATTCGAGCGGTTCGGATACGATAACGATTCCTGGGGCGAATCCGGTGACGATCAGCCTGGTGGCGGATTTGACGGGCAGCACCGGGCAAATCACAGGGGACGTGACCGAGGATGGGACCAGCTATGATTTTGTCATCAGCCAGGATACTTTTAGCGCGGGATCAAATCCGGCGCCGCAAGCGGGGCGCTATACGCTGGTGCTGGCGCCGAACCCGAATACGACGGGCAGTTCCGTGCCGCAGGGGGATGGTTATGCGGTGGTTGTGGTGGGGGCGAATGGAGTGGTGACGGTCTCGGGACGGCTGGCGGATAATACGCCGTTCTCGGCGACGAGCCGCGTGGCGAATGATGGAACGCTGGCGCTGTATTGCGTCCCATCCGGGGCGCCGTCGGGATCGAGTCTGACGGGGCTGCTTACTTTTGAATCGAGTACGAATAGCGACATCGACGGGACGCTCTCGTGGACCAAGAGGCCGCGGGCGAAAGACACGTATTATCCCGCCGGATTCTCGACGCAATTGCCGACGCTCGGCTCCGCGTATGTGAAGCCGGGCACGGGGCTGCAAGCGATGGATGTATCGGCCGGACCGGCGACGGCGAGCTTTAGCGGAGGCAATATCGAGCAGCCGATGGATGTGCCGGTGGTGGTGAGTGAGCAGGAGAAGGGGACGATGGTCACACCGGGGCTGCCGAAGGTGGAGTTTACGATCAATCCGACTTCCGGGACGCTGAGCGGGAGCTTTGTGCTGCCGGATGGGAATGTGACGCGCGGGGTGCGCGGGGTGGTGTTCCAGAAGCAGCAGTCGGCGTTTGGTTACTTCCGCGGGGTGAATGAGGGCGGGCTGTTCTCGCTGACGCAGGAGTCGTGAGAGAGTAGCGCTGCCTGGCTGCCCGGACGTATGGCGTTTTGAAGTGGACCCCTGGAATCCATGTTTGTAGAATAGGTTGATGCGTACCCGAATTCTCGTCGTAGGCGTCCTGTTCGGTATGATCGTTGGGCGCCCGCTTTCGCAGGCGCAGGGGACCCAGGCTCCGAATTCATTCCAGTGGACGGGATTTTTTGAGTCCCTGCGGTCCGCCGAGGAGAATGCCGCCGTCTCGGAAAGCGAGTTTGGCAAGCCGCCTGACATGGGCAAGCCATTTAAGGATATCCGGAAGGACGGTGGTTTTCTTGTGGGTTTTGAACTCACCAGAGGCGATTGGTTCGGATTTCCCCTGTTTCAATCCATTCAGCCCATTTACTTCACACCCAATGGCAAGGAGCTCGGACAGCGGCGCGGCAATGCGGGCCATGATCCATTCAAAATCGAAGCCCGAGACGGCTATGCTGTCTCTTCGGTGACGCTCCTCCCCGGCCACTTTCTGTTCAGTATTCAACTGACGTTCATGAAAATCGACGTGCTTCGCCAGGCTTTGGATCCGACGGATTCATATAAGAGCGAAGTGTACGGGGATCTCGATCATCATCCCGAATGGGCGCCAACCAAACAGCTTGGAAAGGACACGCCTATCATTGGATTGTTCGGCTATGCGGAAAATTTCATTAACGGCTTGGGCGTAGTGTCGGCTCCGGAGGCTCCGTAACGCCTTGGTGACGGAAAACCGCACAAAGTCACCGTGAAGACAATGGCTCGGAAAATGGGCATGTTTATGCCGTAAGGGGAGGGCTCCCGAGCGTCAATTCTTGAGCAGATCGCCTACTGTCTCGGCCAGGGTCTTGGGGGAGAAGGGCTTTTCCAGGAAGCGGGAGCCGGGGAGAAGTTCCTCGGCGCCGGCGGTGGGGTAGCCGGAGATGAAGATGACTTTGACGTCCGGGAAAAGGGCGAGTGTGCGGCTGGCGAGTTCCTTGCCGCCCATCTCCGGCATGACGACGTCGGTCATGAGCAGGTCGATGGGTTTGCTGCCGGGAGTGGAGAGGATGCGCAATGCCTCGGCGCCGTTGGCGGCCTCGAGGACGGTATATTTGAGGCGTTGAAGGATGGAGCGCATGATGGCGCGGACGGTCAATTCGTCCTCGACGACGAGGATGGTCTGGTGGCCGGTGGGCAATTGGCCCGGGCCGAGCGGGATGTCGTAGGATTTGGCGTCCTCGTAAGCGCGGGGCAGGTAAATGCGGAAGGTGGTGCCGGCGCCGAGGCGGCTGTGGACGGAGATTTCGCCGCCGCTCTGCTTGATGATGCCGTAGCAGGTGGCGAGGCCGAGGCCGGTGCCCTGACCCGGGGCCTTGGTTGTGAAGAAGGGCTCGAAGATGCGGGCCTGAACCTCGGGAGACATGCCCATGCCGGTGTCGGTGACCTCGAGGAGGATGTAATCGCCCGGGGGCAACTGGGAGGGCCTGTTTTCGGCCTCGATGCGCACGTTGCGGGTGGACATGGTGATGACACCGCCGCCCGGCATGGCATCGCGGGAATTGACGGCAAGATTCATCAGAACCTGCTCGATCTGGCCGACGTCGGCCTTTGTGTTGCCGAGATTATCGTCCGGATCGAGGCGCATCTCGATGTCCTCGCCGATGAGGCGGGCGAGCATCTTGGCGGTCTCGTGAAGGACGTCGTTGAGATTGACGACGCGGGGCTGGAGCTTTTGCTGGCGGCTGAAGGCGAGCAACTGGCTGGTGAGCGTGCTGGCGCGGCTTGCGGCGCGGGCGATCTCCTCGACGTACTGGCGCCTGGCGTCGTCCGGGGCCATCTCGCTAAGGACGACGGAATTGTAACCGGTGATGACGGTGAGCAGGTTGTTAAAGTCGTGGGCGACGCCGCCGGCGAGCTTGCCGAAGGCCTCCATTTATTGCGACCGGCGCAACTGGACCTCAAGTTCGCGCTGGGAGGAGATATCGACCACGGAGCCGAGGATTCGCGTAACGACCCCGCGCTCGTTGCGGACCGGGTAACCGGTGTCCTTGACGGTGATGTAGGTATTGTCGGCGCGCCGGAGACGGTACTCGAGTTCGATGACCTCGCCGGTTGACATCTGGGAATCGAGCTCGCGCTCGAAGTGGCCCTGGTCCTCTGGGTGAACGAGGGCGATCCACTCCTCGATGGATGAACCGAGGTTTTCGGCGGGGCAGCCGAGCATACGCTCAGTATCGCCGCCGTAGGTGAGGTGGCCGATGATGCAATCCCAGTCGAAAATGACATGGCCGCTGGCCTTTGTGAGCAACTCGTAGCGTTCCTTCCAGTGGCGAACGCCCTCCTCGGCTTCCTTGCGCTCGGTGATGTCCTGGACTGTGCCGAGCACCTTTACGGGCTTGCCCGCGTCGTCATAAAGGCAGGTGGCCTGCTCATGGACGATGCGCTGTGTGCCGTCCGGGCGGATGACGCGGTGATCGATTTCGTATTCGGCGTGCCCGTCGAGGGCCTTGGTAAATGCTTCCTTGACCTTCCCGAGGTCGTCGGGATGAACGGAGCGGAAGAAGGTCTCCTGGGTCACCTCGACGCCGCCGGGCTGATAGCCGAAGATGCGGAATGATTCCTCGCTCCACATGAGATGCGCCTTCTCGAGTTCCGGGACGCGGAACTCGAGGACCCAACTGCCGAGGTGCGCGAGGCGCTGGGCGGCGCCGAGCATGGCCTCGCTCTCGCGGAGCCGCTCCTCGGCGATTTTGCGCTCGGTAGTGTCCCGCTGGATGCCGACGAAGTGAGTAATGTCTCCCGAGGCGCCGCGGAGCGGGGAAACCTGGATTTCGACCCAGTATTCCGTGCCGTTCTTGCGATAATTGACCATCTCGCCATGGACGGACTTGCCCTCGCCGAGACGCGCGCGAATGCGCTGAAGGAATATGGGGTCGGTGTTCTGGCCCTGCAGGATGCGTGGAGTCAGGCCGCGCACTTCCTCCAGGCGATAGCCGGTGATTTGTGTGAAGGCGGGATTGGTGAAGAGGATGCGCGGGCCGGGCGGATCGAGCTGCGCATCGGTGATCATGATCGAGTCCTGGCTTTGCGTGACCGCGGAGCCGAGCAATTGCAATTGATGGAATGCGGTCGAGTGTTCGACGGCGGTGGCCACCACATTGGCGACGCCGCGAAGGAAGGCGGCTTCGTTCCTTGAGAATTCCCTGCGGCGCGGGCACCAGGCGACGAGGGCGCCGAAGAGTTCATTGCGGAGGCGGATGGAGGCGGAGATGGCGCTGCCGAGTTGCGAACGGAGGAAATCCGGGAGCTTCATCGATTGCGAGGCCGAGAGATCGATCTTGAGCAAATCTCCGTGGAGCATGGCGTAGCCGAAGTCGTCCTGGGAGGCGCTGGGGATGAGGTGATCCCATTCATGCGCGCCGGTTGCATCGGTATGGGCGCGGAGCCGGAGGGCGCCTGAGCCGGGTGTGGACTCCAGAATCATGCCGCGGCATCCGGGGAGCATATCCTCGACGCGGCGGACGGTCGCAGCGAGGAACTCGTCCAGGCTGACCACGTCCACGGCTTTGCGGCTGAGTTCGGCCAGGACCATCTGCTCGCGGGCGCGGCTTTCCAGGCGGCACTCGGCCCGGTCGCGCTCGAATACGCGTCCGAGTTGGGTGGCGACATACTCGAAGACGAGGGCCAGATGCTCGTCGCGTGGAGCGGGCGAGGGGCCAAAGAATTCGATGACGCCGAGGATCTCTGATCCAGCCGCGACGGGCGCGATGACCGCGCTGCGCAGGCCGGCATTCAACGCCTGCTGGGCACGGAGGAATCTGGGCTCGGCGGAAATATCGGGAACCCACTCGAGTTGCCCTGCCTTGAGGACGCTGCTGACCAGGCCGTTGTTGGCGGAGAAATCGGTGCTTTCGGTTCGGGTGCGGAAATCGACGTGGCGGTGCCCGTCGTAGCCGCTCCAAATACCGCTGGCGCGCAAGTGCAACGGGTCCTCATCCGACACGTAAAAGAGATGGGCAAGGGTGAAATGTCCGTAGGCCCGGGCGATATCGAGAACGCTCTGGCCGACATCCTGAGGGGAGAGGGCCTCATTGGCGGCGGTGGCGACGACCTGTTGCAATTGGAGCAGGTTGATGTGATTGCGCAGGCGATCCTCGGCTTCCTTGCGCCGGCGGCGCTGGTCGAACTCGCGCAAGGCGCGCTGTGCGGCGACGGTGACCTGCCAGCCATCGATATGGATGTAATCGGCGGCTCCCCGGTCGATGGCCCGCAGGGCTCCTTGCTCGCTGGGCGCCCTGGTGAAGACGATCACCGGGGTGCGCGGCGCCAGCTTGCTGGCGGTCTCGATGACCTGGACCCAGTCGAGGCCGATGTCCTCCTCGCAGGTCAGCAGCAGGTCGGGAGCGTCCGCGTTGAGGCTGGCTTCGAGCGACTGCCTGTCATGCACGGACTCGATGACGGGGTCATGAAGGGCGGGCACGAGGATATCGCGCAAATGCTGCTCGTCCCCCTCCTGGCAGCCGGCAATGAAAATCCGCACGCGCCGCGCCGGGCGTTGCATTCTATCCTCGACCGATTCTCTTTGTTCTTGAGCGGGCACGATTGGGTTCCCTTGGGGCGTTTCAAGCGCGCTTCAACGGGAGGGGGACGACTGTGATTCAACGGCTGGGCGGTTGTTTAAACCCCCGTTAAATCAATGGCCCCCCATATCAACGTTTGCCGGGGCCGTTTCGATTGGGATTATTTTCGCGGCGGCCACGCTGCCGGCCTTGGCCAGGCTGGCGAAGAACTGCCGCGCACGCTCGCGGAAGAACAACTGGGCTTGTGAATGTTTCTCTCCGGGCCTCGGTTTCAGGCGCATATAGCTGCCATCAGGCTGCAATTCCCGTGCCTTAACCCGATCATTCAGGAAGGCGGGAAGGATTTCGTGGATAATCTCGCCTTTGAGCCTCTCGCTCTCGATGGGAAAGGCGATTTCGACCCGGCGGTAGAAGTTCCGGGGCATCCAATCGGCGCTGGCCAGATAGACCTTGGGGTCGCGGTCATTGGCGAAGTAATAGACGCGGCTATGCTCAAGGAAGCGGCCGACGATGGAGATGACCCGGATATTGTCGCTGACGCCGGGCAAACCGGGCCTGAGGCAGCATATGCCGCGGACGATCAGGTCGATCTTGACCCCCGCGCTGGAGGCGTCGTAGAGGGCCTTGATGATGTTTTCGTCCACCAGGGAGTTGATCTTCGCGATGATGCGCGCGGGTTTGCCGGCCCGGGCATGGTCGCGTTCGGCCTCGATCAGTTCCCGGACCCGCCTGCCGAGGTCGAAGGGAGCGACCATGAGTTTCTTGAAGCCGGGATAGGAGGAGAGGCCGGTGAGGGTATTGAAGAGGGTGGCAACTTCCCCTGTGAGGCCTGGCTCGGCGGTGAAGAGGCTGAGATCGGTGTAAATGCGGGCGGTGCGGGGGTGGTAATTACCGGTACCGAGGTGCGCATAGTGGCGAATGCGGTCCTCGTCTCGCCGGACGATGAGCAGGGCCTTGCAATGGGTCTTCAGGCCGACCATGCCGTAGACGACGTGGGCGCCGGCTTCCTCAAGCATGCGAGCCCAATGGATGTTGTTGGCTTCGTCAAAGCGGGCCTTCAATTCCACGAGGGCGACGACCTGCTTGCCGTTTTGGGCGGCGTTGATGAGGGCATTGACGATGGCCGAGTCGCCGCTGGTGCGGTAGAGGGTCATTTTGATGGCGAGGACCTGGGGGTCCTTCGCGGCGGTCTCGATAAAATCGACGATGGAATCGAAGGACTCGTAGGGGTGATGCAGGAGCACGTCCTCGCGGCGGAGCAATTGCCAGATATCGCCGTGGGGAGGGAGATTGGGATCGTAGGCAGGGGTGAAGGGGCGGTCCTTGAGATTGGCGAAGGCCTCGTTGGCGATGATCGGGGCGAGATGGGTCATCGTGAGCGGGCCGCAGCCTTTGTAGACGTCGGCTTGCTTGAGATTGAATCGCTCGCAGAGCCACTGCTCAAAATCGTCGGTGCAATCGGACTCGAGCTCGATGCGCACGATATTGCCGCGGCTGGAGCGCCGGAGGCCCTGCTCGATGCTGCGAAGGAGGTTTTCGGCTTCTTCCTCGTCGATGTAGAGGTCGCTGTTGCGGGTGATGCGGAAGGCGTGGGCGGCCTCGAGTTCCAGGCCGGGGAAGAGCTCGCCGACGTGCGCCTTGATCAAAGAGGCGAGGTAAATGTAATCCCACGAGGCGGTGTCGCCTTTCTCACGCGGGAGCAGGATGAAGCGGGGGATGACGCGCGGGACCTGCACGACGGCGTAGAGCGGGTCTTCGTTGCCGGGCTTGCGGGCGCGGATGATGATGTTGTGGCTCTTGTTGAGGACTTGCGGGAATGGATGGCTGGCATCGACGGCGAGCGGGGTCAGGATTGGGAAAACCTCGTTGCGGAAGTAGGTGCGCAACCATTCGGCGTCCGGGCCGGTGAGCTTCGAGACCCGGCGGATGTGGATGTTGTTCTTCGAGAGGGCGGGCATGATCTCCTCGTTCCAAAGGCGGTAGAGGGTGTCGGTCATCTCGTGGACCACCTTTTGGATGGCTTCGAAAACCTCGCTCGGCGTCATGCCATCGGGGCCGATGTCGGCGGTGCCGCTCTCGATCTGCTGCTTGATGCCGGCGACGCGAATCTCGAAGAACTCGTCGAGATTCGAGGAGAAGATCGAGAGGAATTTGACGCGCTCCATGAGCGGCTGGCTGCGGTCCTGTGCCTCCTCGAGGACGCGCCGGTTGAATTCCAGCCAGCTCAGTTCACGGTTTATGAAATTCCTGGGGTCCGAAAAGTCATCCCTCATCCGCCCAGAAATAATCAAACGGGCGGGGGAGCACAAACCAATCGTGGGGGCGGGGTTCTGAAATCCGTGCCATCGGCAAAATCCCGTGGTTTAATCCGCCGTTCAAAACGCGAATGATCCTGTACCTCCTGAGACACGGCAAGGCTGACTGGCCCGATTGGACCGGGCCGGATGACGAGCGCCCGCTCAATGAGGAGGGAATCCGGGAGATGAGGCAGGTGGCAGCGGCGCTGAAGCGGATGAAGGTGGCGCCGGATTTGATCCTGAGCAGCCCTTTGCCGCGGGCGCTGCGAACGGCGGAGATCGCGGGGGAGGATCTGGGGGTGGCCGTCGAGCAATGCGCGGAACTGGAGCCGGGGTTCGACCGGCGGAAATGCGACCGGCTGCTCGGGGCTAGGGCGGGGGCGGATGTGATGATGGTGGGGCATGAGCCGGATTTGAGCATGGTGCTGCGGTCGTTGACGGGCGGATGGGTGAAGTTCTCGAAGGCGGCGACGGCGGCAATCGAGATGTGCGACGAGATGCCGGAGGCGCGGCTGTTGTGGCTCTTTCCAGCGAAAATGCTGATTCGGCTTTACCGATAGGCGGATTCCGGGCAGCGATTTGTTGAGAGCATGAAGATCAGCGCACCATTGCCGTTGCACGAAGCCCGCGGGCTGCTGGACCGGCTGGACCAGGACGAGTCGGTCACGGAGAAGGAGTACAAGGAGCAGCTCAGGGATTACCAGCTCCAGTTCCTGGCGCTCCAGCGGAAGCTGGTGGCTGGAAGGCACATGCTGATGGTCGTGTTCGAAGGGCCGGACGCTGCGGGGAAGGGAGGGGCGATCAAGCGGATTGTCGAGAAGCTGGATCCGCGGACGATCCGGGTCTATTCCGTCGTCAAGCCGACTGCGGAGGAATACCGGCACCATTACATGTGGCGATTCTGGAACAAGGCGCCGCCCGAGGGGGAGATGGCGATCTTTGACCGCTCATGGTATGGGCGGGTGCTGGTGGAGCGGGTGGAGGGCTTTGCAACGAGGGAGGAATGGAAGCGGGCGTACGACGAGATCAACGCGTTCGAGGAGACGCTGTTTCATGGGGGGTGCACGATTGTGAAGTTTTACCTGCACATCACCAAGGACGAGCAACTGGCGCGATTCAAGAAGCGCGAGGCGGACCCGGCGAAGGCATGGAAAATCAACGACGAGGACTGGCGCAACCGCGAGAAATGGGACGAGCACAACATGAGCGCGGAGGATATGTTCGCGCGGACGGCGACGCGGCACGCGCCGTGGAATGTGGTCGCGGCCAATTTCAAATGGCACACGCGCATCAAAGTGCTGAGGACGCTGTGCTCGAGGCTGGAGAAGGTGCTGTGACCGGTGGCCGAAATTGCAAATCCGGCATGGACTTCGCACAGGGCGGCTGTAATAAGGAAATGCCCAGCGCCGCGTACGGCTTTCCGATTTGAACAGCTCCCACATACCCCGTCACGAGTGCGGCGTCTTCGCCGTTTTCGGCCATCCGAACGCAGCGTACCTGACCTATTACGGGCTGTATGCGTTGCAGCATCGCGGGCAGGAGAGCGCGGGCATTGTGACCTCCGAGGGGCCGAACAGCCAGTTCCGCCGGCAGGTGGGGATGGGGCTGGTGGGGCAGGTTTTTTCCGAGACGGACCTGGTGTCGCTGAAGGGGACGCGGGCGATCGGGCACGTGCGGTACTCGACCACCGGTTCGAGCAATATCAAGAACGCGCAGCCGCTCATCGGGGAGACGGCGCGTGGGCAACTGGCGATCGGGCATAACGGGAACTTGATCAACGCGGCCTGGCTGCGGGACGAGCTGGAGCAGAAGGGCTCGATTTTCCAGACGACGGTGGACAGCGAGATCATCCTGCACCTGCTGGCGCAGCCGTACACGAGCAACAGCGTGCTGGGGGCGCTGAGGAGGGTGCAGGGGGCATTCACGCTGGTGATCATGAGCGACCGGCAGATCATCGGGGTGCGCGATCCGTTCGGATTCCGCCCGCTGATGCTGGGAAAGCTGGACGACGCTTACATCCTCGCGAGCGAGACGTGCGCGTTCGATTTGATCCACGCGAAATACATCCGGGAGATCGAGCCGGGCGAGGTGGTTATCATCGACGAGGATGGAATCCGATCGGAGTATCCGTTCGATGCGCAGAAGCGGGCGTTCTGTATTTTCGAGCTAGTGTACTTTGCGCGGCCCGACAGCATGATCGCGGACATCAATGTGGCGCGGGTGCGGGCGCAGATGGGGCGGGAGCTGGCACGGTTGCACCCCGTGGAGGCGGACCTTGTGGTGCCGGTGCCTGACTCGGGGACTTACGCAGCGCTGGGGTTCGCGGAGGAGTTGGGGATCCGGTTTGATCACGCATTTGTGAGGAATCACTACATTGGGCGGACGTTTTTGCAGCCGACGCAGATGATCCGCGACTTCAATGTGCGGGTGAAGCTGAACCTGATCGGGGAGGCGGTGGAGGGGAAGCGCGTGGTCGTTGTTGACGACTCGATTGTGCGCGGCACGACGGCGCGGGCGCGCGTGGTGAATTTGCGCGAGGCGGGAGCCAAGGAGGTACACATGCGCATTTCATGCCCGCCGCACCGGCATGCCTGTCATTACGGAATTGATTTTCCCGATCCGCGCAACCTGCTGGCGAATCAATGTTCGCTGGACCAAATCCGCGAATACCTGGACGCGGATTCGATCGGCTACCTGGATGCGGAGTCGATGGTGCGGGCGACAGGCCAGCCGGAGCAGAATTTTTGCCTGGCGTGCTTCAATGGCGATTACCCGGTGCCGGTGGACCCGAAGCTGGACAAGTGGGTGATGGAGCGGCGGAGGAACCGGACGGGCCTGCTGACGGATGAGGATCGGCAGCCGCAATTGTTCAACGGGTTGAAATGAGTCCGGCGGCCAAGAGTATCGCCAGCAGCGCCCGGGGGACCAAGGCGTATGCGCAGGCGGGAGTCGATGTGGACCTAGGGAACGCGGTGAAGAGCCGCATCCACAACCGGGTGAAGGTGACGCACGGGCCGGAGGTGCTGGGAAAGGTGGGGGGATTCGGCGGATTGTTCCGCGCGGATTTTGGCGGGATGCGCGAGCCGGTGCTGGTATCGAGCGTGGATGGGGTCGGGACGAAACTGAAGATCGCGTTCGCGACGGGCCGGCATGACACGGTGGGACAGGATTTGGTGAATCATTGCGTGAACGACATTGCGGTGATCGGGGCGCGGCCACTTTTTTTCCTGGATTATATCGGCGCGGAACGGCTGGAGCCGGAGGTATTCGAGCAAATCCTGGGGGGTTTCACGAAAGCGTGCCGGCAGGCGGGCTGCGCGCTGATCGGGGGTGAGACGGCGCAAATGCCGGGGATGTATCAGCGGGGGGAGTATGACCTGGCGGGGACCATTGTGGGCGTGGTCGAGCGGAAGAGGATGATCGATGGGAGCCGGATCAAGGCGGGGGACGTGGTGCTGGGGCTGGCATCAAACGGGCTGCACACGAACGGCTATTCGCTGGCGCGCAAGATTCTCTTTGAGAAGATGGGTTTAAAACCGGGTTCGAACGTCCCCGGCATCAAGGGGAGGCTCGGGGACGAATTGCTGAAGGTGCATCGGAATTACCAGCCATTGCTCACCACCGCGCCGGCGGGGGCGATCAAGGGGCTTGCGCATATCACGGGGGGGGGGCTCGTGGACAATCTGCCACGGGTGCTGCCGAAGGATTGCGACGCGGTGATCCGGACCGGCGCGTGGAAAGTCCCGGCAATTTTTCAAATCCTGGAGGAAGCCGGGAAGGTGCCGCGAAGCGAAATGTATCAAGTGTTCAATATGGGAATTGGAATGGCCGTTATTGTCTCAAAGAAGGATGCACCGGCATTGGCGAAGAAATTCCGCGCGCCGGAAATCGGGCGGATCGAGAGCGGCACGGGCATCGTGCGGCTGGAGTTCTAAGCGATGATGAGAAAAAAGCGATTGTTCGGCGCGGGATTGGGCGCCGGGTTGCTGGGGGCGATCTGGCTGGCGCTGCGATTCGCGGTGCGTCCGGTGACCAAGGCGCGCGTGCCGGACACGATCTCGCCGGCGATTTTTCAGACGAGGGCGCTGCACACGAGCCTGGGGCAGGTGGTGTATCACGAATCGGGAAGCGGGCGGACACTGGTATTCATCCACGGCATCTGTGTGGGGGCGTCGTCTTACGAATGGTCGAAGGTGTATCCGCTGTTTACGGGAAGCCACCGGGTGCTGGCGCCGGATTTGATCGGGTTCGGCGAATCGGCGCGGCCCGACGCGAATCTCGGGGCGGGAGATTACGCGAGGTCGCTGGCGGAGTTCATCCGCGGGACGTGCGACGAGGCGGTGACGCTGGTGGCGAGCGGGCTGGGGGCGGGCTTGAGCGTGCTGCTGGCGAGCCAGCACCCTGAGATGGTGAGGCAATTGCTGCTCTGGATGCCTGCGCCAGCGACGGAATCGGGCAGGGCGAAAGTGCCGCTCGGGAGGCGGCTGGTGAGTATGGCGCCGCTGGTACACCGGTTCGTTTACCGGAATTACGAGTCGAGCCGTGCGGCGGTGAAGGGGTGGATCGCGGCGCACGGATTTGCGGATGCGTCGCGGGTCACGGATGAGACGGTGGATGTCTATGCGACCTGCGCCCAGCAATACGGGGCGGAGCACGCCATCCGAAATCTCCACGCTGGCCGGCTGAACGTGAACCTGGAGGAGCGGCTACCGATGCTCTCCCAGCCGGTGACGCTGCTGTGGCCGGAAGGGCAGGGGGAGCAGCCGGTCCGGCTGCACGCGCTGGCCCCCGGAAGCCGGCTGGCGACCGTGCCGCGACTCTCGCAACTGGCGGCCATCGAGGGGGCGGCGGAAATCGCCTCGCTGCTGGCCGAGGAGCTTCAACCCGGGCTCAAGGTGGTGAAATAGGTGACAAAAAGGAAATTGAATTGCTGTTGTCAGCAAACGGGGCGATGGTTTAAGACAGCATAATCAACGGCTTATGATTCGACCTGCAATTACCTGTCTCGCGGTAGCGACCGTCATTTTCCTGGCTGGATGCGGGTCCAGCGATGAGGGGGGCCAGCAGCACCACCGCTTTCCGGATACGTCCTATGACAATGGGACGGGGCCCGATGGGAATCCGACCGCGTCGCCGACGCCGCCGGACAACATTCCTGGGGAAGATAATACCGGTCCAATAGCGCCGCCGCCACCGCCGCCTCCTTCGGTCAGGCCTGGGCCCGGGCCGGAATCGAGCCCTGTTCCCGGCAGCAGCCCCGCGGTGGGCCAGGCGCAGCACGATTATCCCTACGCGCAGCCGGTGCCGGGCAAGCCGGGCTTTGTGACGAGCCCCTACGCGCCGTACTCCGGCTATGTGGATGTCCGGGGCTTCCCACCGGGCACCGAGGTCAAGGACCCGTACACGCAAAAGATCTTCCTTGTGCCGTAGGCCGAGGCGGCGCGACTGGTTCCATTGACCACGGCAGCGGAAGGGCGGCCCTCCTATACATGGGCCGGCCGCGGCCCGTATTCACCGATGTCTTTTTCATCCATCGCGATCCTGAGCCCCGGCCTGCTGGGTGGGTCGCTCGCACTGGCGATCCGGGAGCGAATGCCGGGGGCGGAGGTCCGCGTCTGGGCGCGGCGGCAGGAGAGCGCCGAGAAGGCGCTGGCGGCGCGGATCGCCGACGCGGCGTCGACGGATGCGGCGGGGATCGCGAAGGGGGCGGGGTTGATCCTGTTTTGCATGCCGATCGGCGCGATGGGGGAGGTGGCGGAGAAAATCGCCGGGGTTGTGGGGCGCGACGCGCTGGTGACCGACGTGGGAAGCGTCAAGCAGCCGGTGGCGGCGAGCCTGGGCGGGATTTTTCGAGGGCGGGCGGAATTCGTGGGCAGCCATCCGATGGCGGGCTCCGAGCAAACGGGGCTGGAAGCGGCGCGGGCGGATTTGTTCGAAGGGGCGGTGGCATTTGTGACGCCGACGGAGGAGACGAAGCAGGGGACGGCGGAGGGGGTCGCGGAGTTTTGGGAACGAGTGGGATGCCGGGTGATCTTCGCGACGCCGCGGGCGCACGACGAGGCGGTTGCGCTGATCAGCCATTTGCCGCATCTGGCCGCGGCGGCGCTGGTGCAAACGGCGCTGAGGGAGAATCCGGCGGCGCTCGACTGGCGCGGAAGCGGATTCATGGACACGACGCGTGTGGCATCCGGGCCGGCGGCGATGTGGGCGGAGATTTTGACAGAGAACCGGGAGGCGGTAAAAAAGGCGATTCACGCAATGATTGAAAATCTCTCGGAGGTCTCCAAACTCCTCGATGCCGAAGAGACCGGGAGCGTTGGGCAATTCCTCGCGGAGGCGAAGGAAACGCGCGACCGGTTGAAACGAATTCGGACCAAATAGAAGAAATCAATTTCACCATGCACCACTGGAAAGTCCATCGCGCGCCGCTGATCCACACGGAGATCGAGGTGCCAGGAGACAAGAGCATTTCACACCGAGCGGTACTGATTGCAGCGTTATCGAACGGGCCGTGCGTGATCCGGGGGTTTTTGCCGAGCGAGGATTGCATGGCCACGGTGGCGGCGGCGCGGGCGCTGGGCGTGCGGGTGGAGCAGCCGGAGCCGTCGACGCTGATCGTGCATGGACGGCGCAAGAAATTCGACGCGCCGACGGGGGACATCGACTGCGGCAATTCCGGGACGACGATGCGGCTGCTGGCGGGCATCCTGGCGTCGCAGCCATTCAAGTCGCGGCTGATCGGCGACGCATCGCTCTCGGGCCGGCCGATGAAACGGATCATCGAGCCGCTGACAGAGATGGGCGCGAATATTACGGCCGAAGGGGCAAGGAATACGCCGCCGCTGACGATCGAGGGGACGAAGCCGCGCCCGATCACCTATTTCATGCCTGTGGCGAGCGCGCAGGTGAAGAGCGCGATCCTGCTGGCGGCCCTCTTCGCGAGGGGAAAGACGAGTATTACCGAGCCGAGCCAGAGCAGGGATCACACGGAGCGGATGCTGAGTTACTTCCTGGTGCGTCCGAAGCGGGACGACCTGACGGTTTCGCTTGTGGGGCCGCAGACGCCGGAGTCGCGCGACTTTACGGTGCCGGGTGATATCTCGAGCGCGGCGTTCTGGATGGTGGCGGCGGCGGCGCAGCCGCACTCGCATCTGCTGGTCAAGGACGTGGGGCTGAATGAGACGCGGACCGGAGTGCTATCGGTGTTGATTCGAATGGGGGCGCACGTCGATGAGATCGTGATGGAAATGGACGAGGGGGAGCCACGCGGCACCGTGGTAGTAGAGGGAGCGCGGCTGAAGGGGACGGTGATCCAGGGGAAGGAAATCGCGAATGTGATCGATGAAATCCCAATCCTGGCGGTGGCCGGGGCGCTGGCGATGGGGACGACGATCATCGCGGATGCGAAGGAGCTGCGGGTGAAGGAGACCGACCGGCTGGCGGCAATCGCCACGAATCTGAAAGCGATGGGCGTCGAGGCGACCGAGCAGGAGGACGGTCTGGAGATCGTTGGGGGCGCGCCGTTGCGCGGGGCGCGACTGCAAAGTTTCGGCGATCACCGGATCGCGATGGCGTTTGCGATTGCGGGATTGTTCGCGGAGGGGGAGACGATCATCGAGGACATCGACTGCGTGGCGACTTCCTATCCGAATTTTTACGAGACGCTCGAGCGAATCATGAAGCCGTTGCGGGAAGTGCAAACGCCGGTCATCGCCGCATTGCCAAACCGCGAGGAATAACCGGCGAGGACGATGGCCGTGCGCAGCAGGATCATCATTGCAATCGACGGGCCGGCCGCGTCCGGAAAAAGCAGCGTCTCGCGGGCGCTGGCGCGGAGGCTGCGGCTGGCGTACGTGAACTCCGGCGCGATGTACCGCGCGGTGACATGGTGGATGCTGCGCCGCGGCGTGGACGCAAATGACGCGGAAGCGGTGCTGGCGCTGGCGCCGCAAATGCCGATGCAATGCGGGCTTGAGAATGGGCAATCGACGATTCGCATGGGCGACGAGGACCCGACGCCACATCTCTGCGACGACGCGGTAAACCAAAATGTGTCGGCGATTGCGCGAATCCCGGAAATCCGCAGGGTGCTGGTGGAGAAGCAGCGCGTGTATGGAGAGCATTACGACCTGGTGATGGAGGGGCGGGACATTGGGTCGGTTGTGTTTCCGGATACGCCGTACAAGTTTTATATCGACGCCTCGCCGGAGGTGCGGGCGCGGCGGCGGGCATTGCAAGGGCAGCAGGATGCGATCAGGGACAGGGACCGGGCGGATTCGTCGCGCAGGGCGTCGCCGCTGACGATCGCGGAGGACGCGTGGGTGATCGACAGCTCGGGACTGACGATCGACGGGGTGGTGGGAGAGATCATCGGGCGGCTGAAGCTGAAGGGGCTGGAGGCGCCCGATTGAAATGGCGGCGCGCGCGGACGGGGAGATGAACGGGTGGTACCGGTTCGGCTACAAGCTGAGCTGGCTGCTGGGGCGGCTGCTGTTTTCCTTCGAGGTGACGGGGCGGGAGAGAATCCCGAACAAGGGGGGCTGCATCCTTGCGATGAATCATGAGAGTTATCTCGATCCGCCGCTGGCGGGGATGTGCTGCCGGCGCGCGATTTATTTCCTGGCGCGCAAGACACTGCTCGACTGGCCAATCCTCGGGCCGATCTTTCCAAAAATAAACGTGGTGCCGGTGGACCAGGATCGCGCGGATATGAGCGCGCTGAAGACGATCATCCGGCTGGTGAGGGATGGGCAGTGCACGATTGTTTTCCCCGAAGGATCGCGCACGGTGGATGGGAAGCTCCAGGCGGCGCAGCCGGGGCTGGGGCTGATCATCGCCAAGACGCTGGCGCCTGTGGTGCCGATGCGGATATTCGGGGCGCACGAGGCTTTCCCGCGCGGGTCGAAATTGCCGCGGCTGAGGCCGATCCGGATTGTGGTGGGGGAGCCGATGGTATTTAGCGAGGGGGACCTGGAGGGGCATGGACGCGATTTGTATCAACGTTTGAGCGAGCGGGTGATGGAGCGGATTGCGTCGATTGAGCTGCCGCCAAAATAGGGTGGAAGGAGCGATTTATTTCAGATAATCCAAGCCGACGATTTTCCAGAGTGGTTTGGCACTATTCGTTTATGAAACCATGTCAGAGTTGGATTCCAATCTTGATGGGGCTTTTGATGGCGAGCGCGACTTTGGGGGGACAGGGCTGGCCTGACCTACGGCGGCCTCCGATGGTGCTCTCGGGCATGGTGACCGATCCTTCCGGTGCGCCAGCGGCGGGAGTTGTCGTCTCATTTTATCCGGGGGATCAACCTGCAAACCCCAAGCCCGCTGAAGCGCGGACGGACAAAGAGGGGCGGTACTCGCTCGTCCTGCAATTCGGTCCAGTGCCGGCGATGATTATTCATCTCACGATCCCGAGGTATTGCATCATGGCGCGGGATCTGGGAAGGAACCTGGCTGCGATCGAAGAGTTAGGGCCTGTTAAGGTAAAAGGAGTGCAGTAAAGATCAGGGCGACGTGAAGAAAGGCGATGAACATGACGTCGAGCTTCTCGAAGCGTGAGAATATCCTGCGGAAGCCCTTGAGCCTG
>JBEKOV010000022.1:0-36523 GCA_049521415.1 Chthoniobacteraceae bacterium | reverse complement strand
CTCCGCAGTCGTGTGCCCCTTTTCTCTCGCCGCTATGATCCGCTCCCGCAGATCAAGACTGTAGGTTCGCATCCACCTACCATACCACTCTTTGCCTCAGATTAAATAGAAAATGCTCTAAGAGCGCTTTACGTAGATGCCGAGGAGGGGGCGGGGGGAGGGGGTGGAGGAGAAGAAATCGCTGACGAAACCGGTGGCGGTGCGAATCTCGACGTGGCCGGCGCCGCGGCCGCCGTAGACGATTACGGCGCCGACGGGGGCGTCGAAGGGGGAAGTGATCCGCAATTTTGTGAAGCCGTATTTGGTCTGCAATTCGTCGCCGGCTTCCTTGGCGTACTCGGTGGTGGGACGGGTGGAGATGACCTGGGCGTCGACGAGGGCGTTTTTAACGGAGTGCCAGCATTGTTCGGTGGAGTGGCGATGGGCGCGCTCCTGAGCGATCTCGGCGGCGGCGATCATGCGGGAGTCGTAGTGGATGTGGCCGGAGCGCGGGCCGAAGATGGACTGGAGGTAGGGATCGGGCAGCTCCGCGGATCGCTGATCGTAGAGCGATTGACTATAGGAATATGTGGCGACGATGCTGCCGGCCTGCGAGATACGCGGCACGACGAGGGTCAGGGAGCAAATTAATGCCAGTAGCTGAGGGGTTCGCACTTTCATCAGCTTGGGAAGCGGCGCGGAGGATAGAAAATGAGCGAGTGCCGTCAATAAAAAATACCGTGGCGCGGGAAAATTGTTGCGGCTCGCGGAGGATGGAGCGCGGACCGATTTCTACGAGGGCTTTACGTAGGCGCCGATGAATGGGCGGGGATAGGGGGTGGGGGAAATGAAGTCGCTGACGTAGCCATTCCAGGTGCGAATCTCGACGTGGCCGGCATCGGGGCCGCCGTAGACGAGGACGGCGCCGACGGGGGCTTTGCGCGGATTGCGGACGGGGAGTTTGATGAAGCCGTAGCGGCTGCAGAGTTCGTCGCCGGCTTCCTTGGCCCATGGGCTGACGGGGCGGGAATCGATGACGCGCGCGGCGACGAGGGCGTCCTTGACGTAATGCCAGCACATCCAGGTGGGGCGGGAATGGGCGCGGCTCAAGGCGATCTCGGCGGCGCGGATCATGCGGGCGTCGTAGTGGATGCGCCCGGATTTCGGGCCGAGGAAGTGCTGGACGGCGAAGCTGGGGGTGGCGAGATTTGAGGAGTCGTAGAGGGAATCGTCGGCGTGAGCCGCGAGTGCGCCGATGCAGAGGGCGGCGGCGGCCGCGAGAAGTGAGGTGGCCGGGCGTCGCATGGGGGCGGATTGTAGTGGCAAAAGTTTGGGCGTCAAACCGGGAGGAGAGGAAAAATTCGAAATTCGAAAGATTTGAGGGGGGGACAGAAAGGACAAAAGGGACGAAAGGGACATAAAGGACGGGGAAGCGCGGATTGCGGGGAAGGGGAATGTAATTCTTTTCGGGGGAATGCGGGTGGATTAGGAATGGGGGTTCATGATTGCTTTGCGTGAGGAGATTCCGAGCGACTTTGTTTCGCGGGTTAGCGATATTTTTGCGCCAGGCGGGTTGTTGTCGAAGGCAAAGAATTTTGAGTATCGTCCGGAGCAGCAGCAGATGGCGGTGGCGGTGGCGCGGGCGCTGGAGGATGGGGCGCACCAAGTGGTGGAGGCGGGGACGGGGGTTGGGAAGTCGCTGGCGTACCTTGTGCCGGCGGTGCTGTTCGCGGTGGAGAATAAGCGGAAGGCGCTGGTCTCGACGCATACGATCAATTTGCAGGAGCAGCTTATTTATAAGGACATCCCGATCGTGCAGAAGGTGCTGCCGGTGGAATTCGAGGCGGCGCTGTGGAAGGGGCGGCAGAATTACCTGTGCGCGACGCGGCTGGAGCGGGCGATGGCGCATGCGCCGGAGCTGTTCACGACGCCGGAGATCGCGGAGTTGCAACGGATCCGTGAATGGAGCCTGACGACGCGGGATGGGACGCTGAGCGATTTCAGTGCGGAGCCGGATTCGCACGTGTGGGGGCAGGTTTGCAGCGAGCAGCACCTGTGCACGGCGAAGATTTGCGGGCAGAACCCGCGCTGTTTTTACCAGCAGGCGCGGAAGCGGTTTCTATCCGCGGATCTGTTGGTGCTGAATCACACGCTGTTTTTTGTGAACTTGACGGGGCTGGCGGAATCGGAGGAGCGCACAGGGGGATATCTGTTCGCGAATGACTTTGTGGTGTTTGACGAGGCGCATACGCTGGAGGCGCTGGCGTCGCGGCACATCGGGCTGAATGTTTCGCAGTACGGGCTGCGGCACGCATTGCAGCGGCTTTATAATCCGCGCTCGAAGAAGGGGCTGTTTACCGTGGTGCGGAATGCGGCTGGGGTGCGGGAGATCGCGGGATTGCTGGATGACGTGGAGGCGTTCTTCAAGGAGGTGGGTGAGAAGGCGGATTTCCGGAAGGGGCGGGAATGCCGGGTGCGGCGACCGGATTTTGTCACTGACACGCTGACGGAGAAGCTGGCGCGGTTGCAGACGCTGATCGTGACGATCCTGCGCGGGCTGGAGGATGAGACGGTGAAAGCGGAAATCCAGGACATGGGGCGGCGGGTGCGGGAGGCGCGACTGGCGCTGGCGGATTTTCTGTCGCAGGCGACGGATGAGACGGTGTATTGGGTTGAGAAATCGGGGAAGTCGCTGCTCTCGCTGCACAGCGCGCCGGTGGATGTGGCGGGGTGTTTGCGACCGCTGCTGTTTCGCGAGAGCCAATGCTCGATCCTGACGAGCGCGACGCTGGCGGTGGCGGAGCGGAAGGATAGCGGGCTGGGTTATTTTCGGAATCGGGTGGGAGCGGACGGGGAGGAAATCCGCGCGTTGCAGATCGGGAGCCCGTTCGATTACGAGCGGCAGATGAAGCTGTATATCACGCGGAAGATGCCGGATCCGCGGGATGCGGCGTTCGAGGGGGAGCTGGCGGAGCGGATCGAGCATTTTGTGGAGATGTCGTCGGGGCGGGCGTTCGTGCTGTTTACGAGCCACCGGACGCTGCAGGCGCTGGCGGAGAGGCTCGCGGGGCCGTTCAAGAAGGCGGGGTGGAATTTGCTTGTGCAGGGGCAGGGATTGCCACGGCATCGGTTGATCGATGAATTCAAGCGGGCGGAGCGGGCGGTGCTATTCGGGACGGAGAGTTTTTGGTCGGGGGTGGATGTGCCGGGGGAGGCGCTGTCGAATGTGATCATTACGCGACTGCCGTTCGCGGTGCCGGATCATCCGCTTACGGAGGCGCGGCTGGAATCGATCGAGCAGCAGGGGGGCGATCCTTTCACGGAATATTCGCTGCCGGAGGCGATCCTGAAATTGCGGCAGGGGGTGGGACGGCTGATCCGCACGAAGCAGGATACGGGGATTGTGGTTATTTTGGATCCGCGAATCCTGACGAAGAGCTATGGGGAGGCGTTCCTGCGTGCGCTGCCGAAGTGTCCGGTGGAGATTGTGTGATTGCGCTTTTCCGTCTTTCTCTTGGGCGGTAATGGGTGAAACTTCCCGCTTCCATGCAAGAACCCATTGTGCCTCAGCAGCCGGCGCCGGTGTATACGCGGCCGACGGTCGGACAGCGCATCAAGAAATTTTTCGCGCCGCTGCTGGCGGGGCTGGCGGCGGTGGCCAAGCCGCTGCTGGTGGCTCTCAAATTTGGCTGGCCGCTGATCAAGGTGGGCGGGACGATGTTTATCTCGCTCTGGTTTTATGCGCAGGCGTTTGGGTGGCCGTTTGCGGCCGGGTTCATCGTGCTGCTGTTCATTCACGAGTCAGGGCATCTGATCGCGGCCCGGCTGATGGGGCTGAAGGTTGGGCTGCCGGTGTTCATCCCGTTCATGGGGGCGATGATTGCGCTGAAGGAGGCGCCCCGGAATGCGTGGATCGAATCGGTGGTGGGGGTGGGCGGGCCGTTGGTGGGGAGCATGGGGGCGATTGCGATGGCGGGATTGTATTTTGTGACGGGCAATCGACTGTTTCTCGCGCTGGGTTATTTTGGATGCTTCCTGAATCTGTTTAACCTGATCCCGATCGTTCCGCTGGACGGCGGGCGGATTGTGTCGGCGATCTCGCCGTGGCTTTGGGTGCTGGGGCTGGTGATTATCGTGCCGTACCTGCTGCTGCACGCCGGCGGATTTGGGATATTTATACTCGTGATCGTGGCGCTGAGCCTGCCGCGGGTGTTTGCGTTGTTCCGCAGGCGGAGCCCGGAGCAGATGCGCTATTTTGAGTGTACGCCGGCCCAGCGGATCTCGATGGCGCTGCTTTATTTCGGGCTGCTTGGGGGGCTGTTTTTGGCCATGGCAATTCTGAAAAACCTGATGGGGCTCCGGCAAATCTCATAAATCGGGTTTTTTTCCGGCTGATTAAGGGGTATCCCGCGATTCTCATGGCACACCCCCTGCTTTGAATGGATGCCGAAACAGCCCATTTAAACCAAACTCCAGGACTTGCTTATGAACTTCCTCGTCGTCGACGACAATCGCCTCCTTAACCGGTTCCTAGTCACTTATTTGCGCAGCAAAGGCCACTCATGCTCATCGCTGACGGATGGGTCCAAAGTGGAGTCCTGGCTGAACCTGAACCCCTGCGACGCGGTGATCCTGGATATCGGGATGCCGAAGATCGACGGGCTATCGCTGATTTCGATTATTCGGGCGCATCACACGGATCTCCCGATTATTATTTTCACAGGCCTCGGTTACGACGAGGAGATGATGCAGGCAGCCCGGTATGCGGGAGCCAACGGGTACGTGAGCAAGGGGCTTGGGCCGAGCGAGATATACTCGGCGGTGATGCGGGTGCTGAGCGCTTCGGCCAATCCGCCGGCGCAGGCTGCGTCTTAGCGGGGTTGTTCGAAGAGGCGTTATCGGACCGCTAGAGTTCGGCGATTCGGGATTTTAACAAGGCGGCGGGCCATTGGCCGGGGGCGTTGGGGGAGCCGAGGTAGCCGTAATTGAGGCAGGAGCCTGCCTGGGCGAGCGCGAGCCGCGAGACTTTTCCGAAGGGGCCCATGCCCATGACGGAGAGCGGGAGGCGGGATTTCTCATGGGCGAGAAATTCGAGCAGGGTGGCAAGGTCGCGGGCGCCATGGGTCATGGCGGCGACTTTGAAGATATCGGCGCCGGCGTCGCGGGCGCGGCGGGCGAGGTCGCGGAGTTTCGAGGGGGAGGGGGTATGGGCAAAATCGTGGTGGGAGAGGATGATGCCGGCGCGGGCATCGCGGGCGCGGCGGATGACGTCGTCCATGGCGGGGGCGCGGCGCAGCTCGATATCGACAAGGGAGGCCATGGGGATGAAGTCGCGGTAGATGGCGCGGCGTTCGCGGGCGGTCAACGGCGCGCCGCCCTCCGAGGAATGGCGGACGGTGACGATGCGGGGGCAGGGGAGCCGGGGGCCGACGCGGCGGAGGGGGTCGAGTTTTGGGAAAAAGCTGTCGAGGCGGAGTTCGAGCCAGTCGCATTGGCCCTTGCGCAGCCTGCGGGCGGCGGCGAGGGAAGCGGCGGAATGGACAGTGCCGACAACCGCAGGATATGATAGACTGGTGGCAATTTGAGAGGGAATCATCATTTCACATTTTTTTGACAGTATGACTTTCGCCCCAATAATTAAGTCCCACGACGCATGATCGGTCGCAAAGAAGAACTCAATATTCAATTTCAGCAGATGATCGATGGCGTGCTGCTGGTGGTCGCCTTTTGGCTGGCGCACGCGATCCGAACGGTCGTGTCGCTATGGTTCGATTCGATTTACGATATTCCGGATTTTAATGAGTTCCGCTGGGTGATCTTTGTGCTGCTGCCGATCGGGCCGATCGTGCTGGAGATGCAGGGGTTCTACGCGCACATCCTGCAAAAGACGCCGTGGCGGTCGATGGTGCAACTGGGGCGGGCGGGATTTGTGGTGGGGTTGCTGATCGCGCTGGCGGGGTTCTTTTTCCGGTACAGTTTTCCGAGCCGGGCGGTGCTGATCATTTTTGCGATCCTTGCGCTGATGATGTTGCTGGCGCGGGAGCGGCTGACGGCGATCCAACTGAGGCGCAGGGCGACGAGCGGGCGGTTTCGGGAGAGTGTGCTGCTGGCCGGAACGCCGGCGGACCTGGTGCAATTCGAGAAGAGCCTGCCGGCGGAGCAGATGATCGAGATGGAAGTGGTGGGGCGTGTGGATATCGAGGCGGAGCCGATCTCGGCGCTGGTGGAGGCGCTGCACCGGCATGCGGTGTCGCGGGTGATTTTTGCGGGCGGCCACAGCCATTTGAACCGGCTGCAGGAGGCGATCGCGGCGTGCGAAGTAGAAGGTGTGGAGGCGTGGCTGATTGCGGATTTCATCAAGACGTCGATTGCGCGACCGGACTTTGACGTGGTGGGGGACCGGCCGATGCTGGTGTTCCGGACGACGCCGGAAATCTCGTGGGCGCTGCTGATCAAGGGATTGATCGACCGGGTGGGAGCGTTCCTGCTGCTGATCCCGGCGATGTTCATCATGTTGATTAGCTTCGTGGCGATCCGGTTGACATCGCCGGGGCCGGCGATTTTCCGGCAGGTGCGCGCCGGGAAGCATGGGAAGCCATTCACGATGTATAAATTCCGGACGATGGTGACGGACGCGGAGATGCGGCAGGCGGAGTTGATGGCGTTCAACCAGATGTCCGGGCCGGTGTTCAAGATCGAGCGGGACCCGCGGATTACGCCGCTGGGGCGTTACCTGCGGAAGTGGAGCATCGACGAGCTGCCGCAGCTGTTTAATGTGCTGCAGGGGCACATGAGCCTGGTGGGGCCGAGGCCGCTGCCGATTTATGAGGTGGAGAAATTCGAGAATACGGCGCAGCGGCGGCGGCTGAGCGTGAAGCCGGGGCTGACGTGCCTGTGGCAGGTGAGCGGGCGCAACCAGGTGGCGGATTTTCACGAATGGGTTCGGCTGGACCTCAAGTATATCGACAACTGGTCGATCTGGCTGGATATCAAGATACTGATAATGACGATTCCGGCGGTGCTGCTGGGATTTGGGGCGAAGTGAGGAAAAAAATCCGAAATTCGAAAGATTTGAGGGGGAGTGGGATTTGGTCGTGAGACGAGATATTTTAGGCGTTCAAAATCGACAGAAATTCTGGCCAATCGGCAATCGGGTCACTACAACATCGCCCCGCACATGGCATCGAAACGCATCGCAGTGGTCACCGGCGCCGCCGGATTCCTAGGGTCGCATCTCACGGACCGGCTGTTGGCGGAGGGATTCCGGGTGATCGGGATCGACAATTTCATCACCGGATCGGCGGCAAATATCGAACATTTGGCGGGGAACGACGATTACAAGTTCTTCAAACAAGATGTGTCGAACTTCATCTTCCTGCCGGATGAGGTGCATTACGTATTTCATTTCGCGTCGCCGGCGAGCCCGGTGGATTACCTGGAGTACCCGATCCCGACGCTGAAGGTGGGGGCGCACGGGACGCACAACACGCTGGGGCTTGCAAAGGCGAAGAAGGCGACGTTCCTGCTCGCGTCGACGTCGGAGTGCTATGGGGATCCGCTGGTGCATCCGCAGCCGGAGACGTACTGGGGCAACGTCAACCCGATCGGGCCGCGCGGGGTGTACGATGAGGCAAAGCGTTTCGCGGAGGCAATGACCATGGCGTACCATCGCTTCCACAAGGTGGATACGAAGATCGTCCGCATTTTTAATACATACGGTCCGCGGATGCGGCTGAGGGATGGGCGGGTGGTGCCGGCGTTCATCGGCCAGGCGCTGACGAACCAGCCGCTGACCATATTTGGGGACGGATCGCAGACGCGCTCTTTTTGTTACGTGAGCGACCTGATCGACGGGATCTTCCGGCTGGCCATGAGCGACTTTCACGAACCGGTGAACATCGGGAACCCGGCGGAGATGACCATCAAACAATTCGCCGAGGAGATCATCCGTATAACGGGGACGTCGGCCCAAATCGAATACCGCCCGCTGCCGGTGGACGATCCGAAGGTGAGGCAGCCGGATATCACGCGGGCGCGGAAGATCCTGAATTGGGAGCCGCGGGTGAGTTTCGAGCAGGGGATCAAGGAGGCGATCGATTACTTCCGGGACCGCCTGAAATCGGAGTAGAAACGGGGTAAAGAGCATGAATGGAGGAAAAGGAGCGTTTTTTTCGTTGCAGGCGCGAATATCAAACTGCAAGTTGAGATTTCCGACCGAAAATCCCCTTATGAGAACTTGCTTTGCCGCCCTCGCAGGACTGCTGTCATTGACGCTCTCCAGTTTTGCCCAATACGGAGGAGGGTATGGAGCGTCCTATGTGATCAAATCGGTCTCGCCCGCGGTGTGGACCTCGCCTGAAATCTCGTACACGCTGGGTCCGCAGCACCCGCAGGGGCAGGCGCGGCAATGGCTGGAGGTCGAGGTTGATTTTCAATCCTACGTGCCATGGACGGACGAATTGACGTTCAAGTATTACATCCTGCTGACGAATAGGTGTCTAACCGGCCAGGTCACGCACGTGGATATCCCGAAGGGTCAGGATTTGTATTCTGTGATGTACGTGCCGCCGCGGACTATCCAGCAGATCCTGAATGGCAGGCCATTGGATACGGCCGACATTGTGGATGTGGGAGTGCAAATCCTGAACCAGGGGCAGGTGGTGGCGACCAAGAGCTACAAGGCCTACGGGCAAAGCCAGTGGTGGCAGAATATGCAGCAGGTGAACGGCAAGGTCCTTAACAAGAATCAAACGCCTTTTGCGGGGCTATTCTGGGACCGGTACGAGCAAATCAAGAGCACCTCCGACCAGCAATAAGCCCGCGCCGGAAATTCCCCAGTCAGACAGTCCGTGGCAAAGCCCGTCCGAATCCTAAGTCTTAACCTCGGCATGCAGACCGTGAGTCTGGCCGATTTCCATTCCACCCCCGAAGGGGGGCTGGTGCTGCAAGCATTCAGCACCCGGCAATTGCTGGCCGACCCGGCGGCGGAGGCATCCCGAATCGCGCAGATCAAGCTGGTGATCGGGGAGATGATGACCGAGTTGAAGATGAAGAACGGGCGGGTGAATTACTCGATCGCGGCGCAATCGGTGTTCACACGGTTCGTCAAACTGCCGACGGTGGATCCGGAGAAGATTGACCAAATTGTCCAGTTCGAGGCGCAGCAGAACGTGCCGTTCCCCATTGAGGAAGTGGTGTGGGACTACCAACTGGTCGCGACCAAGGACGAGAGCAAGATCGAGGTGGTGCTGGTGGCAATCAAGGCCGACCTGCTGGACGAACTGAACAGCGCGGTCGAGGAGGCGGGCCTGACGACGGGCATCGTCGACGTGGCGCCGATGGCGCTGTACAACGCCTTCCGGTACAATTACGCCGATGCCAGCGGGTGCTCGCTGCTGATCGATGTCGGGGCGCGGACGACGAACCTTGTGTTTATCGAGCCGAACAAGGTGTTCAGCCGCAGCATCCCGATTGGCGGCACCACGTTTAGCGCGAATATCGCGCGCGAATTCAACGAGCCGTTCGGGGCGGCGGAGGAGCGGAAGATCAATGTGGGTTTTGTGTCGCTGGGGGGCGCCTATGCGGAGCCAAGCGACCCGGAAATCGCGCGGGTGTCAAAGATCATCCGCAATTCGATGACGCGGCTGCACGCGGAGATTACGCGGTCGATATCGTTTTACCGGTCTCAGCAGGGGGGCTCGCAGCCGCAGAATGTGTACCTGTGCGGCGGGAGCGTGGGGCTGCCATACATCCGGGAGTTCTTTGCGGAGAAGCTGCAGATGCCGATCGATTTCTTCAACCCGCTGCGGAACGTGACCGTGACCGGGAGTGTGGACGTCGATACGGCGGCGCGCAATGCGCACAACATGGGGGAAGTGGTGGGTCTTGCGATTCGCTCCGTGAGCGAAGCGCCGATGGAGCTGAACCTCGAGCCGGCGAGCGTGACGAAGAAAAAGCTGCTGGCGCGCAAGCAGCCGTTTATGATTTTGGCGGCGTTATGCGTGCTGCTCTCGCTGGCGGGCTGCTGGCTGTACTTCCTGCGGGCGACGGCGGTGGAGGCCCAGGTGATCCAGACACTGACGCCAAAGGTCAACAGCCTGAAGGCAATGGCGAACACGTTTGACAACACCAAGGACCAGATCAACTCCGCGCAGGAGACGGCGGCGCCATTCGTGACCGCAATTCAGGAGCGCGATTACTGGGCCCGAATGATTGGCGACATCAACTCCAGGCTGCCGGCAGAAGACATCTGGATCACGAGTTTCAAGCCGGTCAATGTTTCCAACGGGCACGTGGTGGATAACTCGAGCGACCAGGGGGGTGGTGGCGGTGGAGGCGGAGGCGGATACCGTGCTGGACGGGGTGGCGGAGGAGGGGGAGGAGGCGGCGAGGGATATGGCGTGCAGATCCATGGCCTCTACCTGACGGCCAAACCATCGCTGGTGGATGATTTTGCGGAGAGCTTGCGGAAGTCCCCCTATGTGGCGTCGGTCAATGTGACCGACCGCACGAACCCGACGGACACGGAGTGGGATTTTGATTACGAAATGGTGGTCGAGTTCAGACAAGGGATATCCGCGCAATGAACTGGATTCGCGAAAACAAGTTCCTTGCGGGATTCCTAGCCGTGGTGGTCATCGGGGCTGGGGCGCTGGGTTACCTGCTTTACACCGCCTACTCGAACTACTCGGACGTGACCGACCAATATAACGAGCAGGCGGGGGCATTGCAGCAGCTTCAAGCGCGGGTGCCGTATCCGGACGAGCAGAATCTGGCCAAATACCGGGCCGAGCGGGACGACCTGATCGACGCGACGCACAACCTGGCCACGACGCTTTCGCAGATGGAATTGCCGGTCGAGGAGATGAGCCCGTCGGAGTTCCAGGACCGGCTGCGGCAGGCCAGCACGGAACTGGCGGCGAGGGCAAACAAGGCCGGCGTGAAACTGCCCGCCGGGACGAATGGCGCGCCGTATGCGCTGGATTTTGACCAATACACGACGCAGCCTCCGCCGGCGGCGGCCTCGGCCCAATTGGGGCGCCAACTGACGGCTACAGTGATGGCAATGGACATCCTGGTGGATGACCACGTGGACGAAGTGACCAGCCTGAAGCGCACGCGGCTGTCCGAGGAGACCGGCGGCGGTGGCGCAGGAGGAGGCGGGCGCGGGGGCAGAGGCGGAGGCGGAGGACGCGGCGGCAGGTATGGCCGGCGTGGTGGTGGCGGTGGAGGCGGTGGCTTTGGCGGTGGAGGAGGGGGTGGAGGTGGTGGCTTTGGCGGCGGCGGAGGGGGCGGCGGTGGCGGAGAAGAAGGCGGCCTTGTCGATAAGGTTCCCTTCGATGTCCAGTTTACGTCCAGCCAGCAGGCATTCCAGAAGGTGCTCAACGACTTTGCGGCCTCAAACAAGCAGTTCTTCATCACGCGGACGCTGGTGGTCGAGAACTCGAATCCCGCGCCCGTTTCGAAGAGCACCCCCGACAATTCCTCGCCCTCGCCGTCGTCGTCGCCCACCCCGGCTCCCGGACAGCCGGGGACATCGGGGAGCTCCGGAGGCGGCTCGCTGTCGTTTATTGTGGGGACCGAGAAGGTGAACGTCGCCATGCGGATCGACATGGTGACCTTCAATCCACCGGAAAGCTCCAATCGCACGGGAGGGGGGCGCTCGCGTTAAGCCTATGGAGTGGATCAAAAAGAATTACGACCAGTTCATCCTTGCGCTTGTCGCACTGATCCTGCTCGGGCTGTCGGGATGGCTGATCTATAACGCGATGGGCTTCCAGTCGACCTTTGCCGGCATCCAGGCCAACGTGATCAAGAACAACAGCGTGCCGGAAGTGGACCTGGAGGAACTGAATGATGTGACCGACTCACTGCAGAATCCGGCGAAATGGGAGCCGACGACCGGCCAAGGGTCGCTGTTTGTTTCCATTCCGTACCTGGTGGGGCCGGATGGGGGCCTGATAAATCCGGACGATCCAAAGGCTCCTCCGCTTCATCCGCCGGTGCCGAACCAGTGGATCCTCGATCATCACCTGGACATCCTGGACAACAATGTCTTGAACGAGGATCCGAGCAACGACGGCTTTAGCAACCTGGACAAATGGAAGGGGCTGAAGGGGGATGGGTCGGACGCCTATGATCCCTGGGACCCGAAGTCGCACCCGCCCTATTATACGAAGCTGCGTCTGATCGAGTACATCAAGCAGCCGTTCCGGCTGGAGTTCAACGCGTATGACGGGGAGCCGAAGAAGCCGGAGAGCATGGACTTCCAGATCAACACGCTCGACGTGGATCAGCCCAGCCAGTTCAGAAAGATCGGCGATATAATCGAGGGAACCAAGTTCAAGATCATCAAATTTGAGTCCAAATTCGTGATCGATCCGACTACGGGAAGCAAAGAGGATGTGTCGGAATTGACGGTGCAGAATACGGAAACCGGGGATCTGGTGGTGCTGGTGCTGAATCAGATCGCGAATTCGCCGGATTCATACGCGCTGTTCCACTACCGCTGGAACGACTCGCAATTCCAGGTAAAGAAGGGGAAGGAATTCGCGCTGCTGCCGGACGCCAATCTCCGGTACAAATTGATTGACATCAAAGAAGACGAGGCGCTAATTCAGACCCCCACGGGCCAGCAAGTCTGGGTGCCTCACGAAGATCAGCCTCAAAGCCAGCCGAGTCCTACTCCGAGCCAGTAATGAGCGCCAGCCGGTTTTGCGTGTCCGCGCCGAGCCGCAAGTTCCGAAAAAATCCAGCCATCCTCCACCACCTCCCAGGACCGAAATGAGAATCAAGCCCCCAATCCTTTGTGCCTGCGCGATTGCCGCGGCCTCCCTCACACCCCGAGCCGTCCTGGCCGGCCCCGCGACGTCAAACTCGAGTTACGAGACCGAGCCGGATGCCCAGGACGCGGTCGCGCGCGCCATTGCGCGCAAGGAAACCGATGCCCGGGCGGCGGAAGCGGCAATCGAATCCGGCGACGCGGCGATGAAGCAGAGGGATTTTGAGACGGCGTTCGCGGAATACAAGGAAGCGTGCGACCTGCTGCCGGAGAGCCCGGCAACGCATCACCTGCGCCGCATCGCGCTTGACGGCCTGGACGACGCCGCGTGCGAGCTGGCTGAGCAGCGGATCTCCGAGGGGCGGTACGAGGACGCGAGCAACCTTTGCAAGGCGGTGCTGGATCCGAAGTACGATCCGGATTGCCACCGCGCGGTGGTCATCATGGCGCACCTCGAGGACCCGGATTATTACAACAAGACGATCACGCCGGCATTCCGCGGAAAGATCGAGACGGTGAAAGATCTGTTCACGGAGGCGAAGGGGTATGAGCAGAGCGGGCAGTACGACAAGGCTTACCAGGATTACGACAAAATCCTCAACCTGGACCCGTATAACATCGCGGCGCGGCAGGGCCAGGAGGAGGTGAACCGGTTCCGTGACCAATACGCCACCGAGGGATACGAAGAGACCCGGTCGGAATTGCTATGGAACCTGGATAACGAGTGGCAGATGCCGGTGCACAAGTTCGGGGTGAGGCAGACGGAGAACTTCAATCCGCAATCGACCGACGTGCGGCACACCGAGTACATCACGAACAAGCTCAACCGGATCATCATACCGAAGATCGAATTTCGCGATGCAACGCTGCGTGAGGCGGTGGATTTCCTGAAGGAGAAGAGCATCGACCTGGATACCGAGGAGCCCGATCCGAGCCGGCGCGGTGTGAACATCGTGCTGGAGAATGACGAAGGGGATGAAGCCGCCCCGGAGGCTCCGGCGGTACCGGCAGCGCCGGCGCCCGCTGTGATTCCCGGGCTGGGACCGACGCCGGGCGTTCCGGGAGTGCCGACTGCACCGGCTCCGGCCGTGGGCGGCGGCGAGGCGCGGATCACGCTTTCCCTGAGCAATATCCCGCTGATGGAAGCGCTGAAGTACATCTGCGACCTTTCCAAGATGAAACTGAAGATCGATCCGTACGCGGTGTCGATCGTCCCGGAGTCTGAGAACACCGAGGAGATGATTACCAAGGAATACAAGGTGGGCTCGGGCTTCATGGGAGTGGCGCCGACGGTGGGAGCAAGCGCGCTGAATGCGCCTGCCGCGGGTGGTGGCGGCGGACCTGGCGGTGGCGGGGGCGGGGGTGGTGGTGGCGAAGGCGATCAAACCACCGGCTCGGCGATTGCCGAACGCCAGAGTGCGATGGATTACCTGACGGCAAACGGGGTGCAATTCCCAGCGGGAGCGAGCGCGGTCTATTTCCCGGCGACGAGCCGGCTGATCGTTCACAACACCGAGGAGAATATGGAGGTGGTCGACGCGATTGTGGAAGCCAGCCAGCCGCCGGTGCCGGTGCAGGTTTCCATTGAGGCGAAGTTTGTCGAAATCCAGCAGCAGAACGAGAAGGAATTGAGCATGAACGTGCTGCTGGGGCAGGGCAATTTTCCGGGCCAGCACACGGTGTTTTACGGTGGCGGCACACCGGGGACGGGCATCACGCCGCAGGCGTCGGATTATCCGCTTCCTTTCCCGTCCTCAGGATCGCTGGAGGAGCAGCCGCTGACCTCCGGGCTGCGCAGCGGCAACTACGCGATCAGCGCGGACGCGATCAATGCGCTGCTCTTCCCATCGACCGGGGGCGTGTCTTCGGTGGCTCCGGCGATCTTCGGCGTGGGCAGCGTGCTGTCGGACCCAACATTCCAGGTGGTGCTGCGGGCGCTGGATCAGAAGAAGGGCGTGGATTTGCTGTCAGCGCCGCGAGTGACGACCAAGAGCGGCCAGCGGGCCGTGATCGAGATCGTGGAGGAGTTCCGCTACCCGACGGAGTTTAATCCGCCGCAAATCCCGCAAAACGTGGGAGGCGGAACTTCAGGCGGCGGCATCGGGCTGCCGGGGTCTGTGCCGTCGATCCAGATTTTCCCCGTGACGCCGACGACCCCGACCGCATTCGAAACACGCAATACCGGGGTGACGCTGGAAGTCGAGCCGACGGTGGGAGCGGACAATTACACGATCGACCTGAACCTGGTGCCGCAGGTTGTGGAGTTCGAAGGGTTCATCAATTACGGGAGCCCGATCAGCACCATCAACCCGGCGGCGCTGAGCTTCACGGGGACGGTGCTGAACGAGCCGAGCTCGATCGTGCTGACGCCGAACGTGATCAACCAGCCTGTGTTTTCGACGCGCAGAGTCACCACCAGCGTGACGGTGTGGGACGGCCAGACGGTGGTCCTCGGCGGGCTGATGCGCGAGGATGTGCAGAAGGTGCAGGACAAGGTGCCGATCCTGGGCGACATCCCGCTGCTCGGGCGGGCATTCCGCTCGAACGTGGATCAGCATCTCAAGGTGAACCTCGTGATTTTCGTGACCGCCCGTCTGATCAACCCCGCGGGCGATCCCATCCTCGAAGAAGAAGACAAGGAAGAGAATACCGAGCCGTTGCCGCTGCCGGAGGTGCCGGCGCAGCAGCAGCCCGAGTCCGAGGCTCCTCTCTTCCAGAAATAATCGAGGCCAAGAAAAAGCCGGGTTGTTTTACTGCGTGTGCCAGTTCTGGGTATCACGGGCGGAATCGCCACCGGCAAGACGCTCTTCACAAGTTCGCTTGCCTCGCTCTTTCCCAGCCTCCGTGTTTTTGACGCCGACCGCTGCGCGCGCGAGTTGACGACCTCGGACCCCGACATCCGGGCGGCGATCCGCGACCACTTTGGCTCGGGTGTGTTCGATGCCGCCGGCGCGTTGCAACGAAGCGCGTTGCGAGCGATTGTGTTCGCCGACCCGCTGAAGAGAAAGGCGCTGGAGGCGATTGTGCATCCGGCCATCCGGCGCGCGTGGCTGGAAATGGCGCGGGCCGCCCGCGAGGAGCCGGGGGGCGCGTGGCTGGCAGTCGATATTCCACTTTTATTTGAAACCTCCGCCGAAACGCATTTCGATAGGGTCATTGTCGTCGCCTGCACCGCGGCCACGCAGCGCAGGCGGCTTACCGAGGGCCGGCGCCTTGCGCCCGGGCTCGCCGATAGAATGATCGCCTCCCAAATCCCTCTCTCGGAAAAGCTGCTCCGGGCGGACTTTGCCGTCTGGAACGACGGCCAGCCGCAAGCGCTCGAAGCGCAGGCCCGGCTGCTTTTCCATCGCCTTTTTTCCTGACATGCCGTCTGAATTGCCAGCCGGCGGGGAGCAAGCCGCCCTGCCGGTATCGCCCCCTGCCGAGGCCGCACCCGCTCAGGAGCGGGCCGCGCTGTCGCCGCGCGTTCACCTGGACGAGCTGCACGCGCTGCATGCCGCGGCACTGATCCAGCGGATGCAGGAACTGCGCATCCGGGTGCATCCGGACCGCAGCCGCAATCAACTGGTGGCGGATATGATCCGCTTCCTGGCGGAGCGCGGCTCGGAGGTGATTGTGGACGGGGTGCTGGAGATGGCCTCGGAGTCGCACGGTTTTCTACGGTGGCCGCGGTTCAATTTCCGGCCCGGGCCGGAGGATATTTATGTGCCGTCGCCGGTCGTCCGGCGGTTCGGGCTTCAATCGGGCCATCGAATTGTGGGCCGGCTGCGGATGGCGCGGGACCGGGAGAAGTTTCTTGCGCTGGACCAGGTGCATACGATCGAGGGGATCGCGTCGGAGGCGTGGACGAGTCCGAAGCCGTTCGACTCGCTGACGGCGACGTTCCCGAATGAGCGGATCATTCTCGAGAATCCGCTGAATCGATCGATCCTGGTGCGGGCGGTGGATCTGATCACGCCGCTGGGGCGGGGGCAACGGGCGCTGATCGTGGCGCCGCCGCGAACGGGGAAGACGATCCTGCTGAAGGAGATCGCGCAGGCAATCCGGGCCAATACGCCGGAGGTGCATGTGATCATGCTGCTGGTGGACGAGCGGCCCGAGGAGGTGACGGACCTGCGGCGGGCGGTGGATGCGGATATTTATTCGTCGACGTTCGACGAATCGCCGGGGCGGCACATCCAGGTGGCGGAACTAGTGAGCGAACGGGCGCGGCGACTGGTGGAACTTGGGCGGCACGTGGTCATATTGCTGGATAGCATCACGCGGCTGGCGCGCGGGTACAATGCACTGCAGCCGGGCAAGGGGCGGACCATGTCTGGCGGCATCGATTCGAAGGCGCTTGCGAAGCCGAAGAAATTTTTCAGCTCGGCGCGCAACGTGGAGGAGGGAGGGAGCCTTACCATTGTCGCGACGGCGCTGATCGATACGGAGAGCCGGATGGACCAGCTCATTTTCGAGGAATTCAAGGGGACGGGGAACATGGAGCTGCAACTGGACCGCGGGCTCGCGGAGCAGCGGATTTTTCCGGCGATCCATATTCTGAATTCGGGGACGCGGCGCGAGGATTTGCTGTATCACCCGGAGGAATTTGAGCGCGTCACGCTGCTGCGGCGCAAGCTGGCCGAGCTGCCATCGGTCGAGGCGATGGAGGTTTTCCTTGCCAATCTGAAGGCAACGCGCACCAATGCTGAACTGCTCCTCACCGGATTGAGGGAAGTAAAGCCTTGATCAGCACCGCACCGGCCCTGGCCGACCTCATCTCAGACCTCGCCCGTTTCGATCCCATCGCGCTCGATACGGAGGCGGACAGCCTGCACTGTTACTTTGAGAAACTCTGCCTGATCCAGATATCGTTCGACGGGCGGGATGTGCTGGTGGATCCGCTGGCGGGGCTCGATCTGGGGCCGCTATTCGGGATTCTCGCGGGGAGGGAGCTGCTGATCCATGGGGCGGATTACGATCTGCGGCTGATGCGACGGGCGGGGTTTACCGAGCCGCGGGCGGTTTTCGACACGATGATCGCGGCGCGGCTGACGGGGCACGCGGAGTTTTCGCTGGCGGCGCTGGTGAAGCAATATTTCGGAGTCGAGCTGGTGAAGGGGTCGCAAAAGGCGAACTGGGCGCGGCGGCCGCTGTCTGAGCAGATGGAGGCGTACGCGCGGAACGACACGCACTTCCTGGCAGGGCTGGCTGGGAACCTGGAGGCGCGTCTGCGGGAGATGGGGCGATGGGAGTGGTTCGAGCAATCATGCGCGAAGGCGGTGGCGACCGCGCGCATCGACAAGGAGCGGGACGTGGACGCGGCGTGGCGGATATCCGGGAGCTCGGACCTGCGGGGCCGGGCGTCGGCGCTGGTGCGGGCGCTGTGGCTGTGGCGAGACGCGGAGGCGCGAGCGGCGGATCGGCCGGCGTTTCACGTGCTGCAGAATGACAGGCTGATCGATGCAGCGGGCCGGATCGACCGGGGCGAGCAGGTGTCGATCGCGCATTTTTCGCCGTCGCGGCAGCGGCGGTTCAGCGCGGCGGTGCAGGCGACGCTGGCGCTGCCACCGGAGGAATGGCCGCAGCCAATCCGCAAGCCGCGAAACCGTCCGACTCAGGAGCAGGAGCGGCTCTTCGCGAAACTGAAGACCCGCCGGGATGCGACGGCAACGCGGCTACAGCTTGATCCGGCGTTGATCGCGCCGAAAGCGACGCTGGAGCAGATCGCCTCCGATCCGGAATCCGCCGCGGCGCGGCTGATGGCGTGGCAACTTGCATTGCTGGAACCGATCTCGTAGAGTTTGCCCCCCCATCAACCACGGAAAAAAATTCGCATGAAAATCTTCTCCTCCCTCCTCGCCGCAATTCTTTGCGCGGCAGCATCATCCTTCGGCCAGGGCGCCTCTCCGGCAGCCTCGGCGCCGCCGACCACAGGCAGAGCGGGGGTCTTGCTGACGCCGGATGAACGGCAGGCCCTCGTGAATGCGAGCGAAAAGGCCAAGCAGGATCCCACCGTGCAGGCCGCGCTGCAGGAATTGCACCATGCGATGCTCACCGCGAGCGCCTTGATGGCGAAGAACGACCCATCGATCGCGCCGCTACTGAGCACCGCCCAGGCTACCATGGCCGCGCCATCGCCGGGGGCTTCTCCGCGGCCGAGATTGACCGCCGAGGATTTTATGAAGATCCAGTCGGCGCGGATGGCGATCAAGAATACGCCGGAAGGTCTGGCGTGGCAGAAGGCGACGGCGGATTATCGCGCGGCGCTGCTGAAGGCGATGGTCGCGGCGGATCCGAGCGTGGCGCCCATTCTCGAGAAGATTTCGCAGCGCAGGCTGTCCATGAAGCCGGCGGCGAGCGGGTCGCCCTCGCCGTAATGGGGCCGATGGGTCTCGTGGGACCCATGAGACTTATGGGCGATGCCGTTATGAGCGGGCGGCGAAGAAGGGATTGTGCTTTTTCTCCTCGGCCACGCTGGTCATTGGGCCGTGGCCGGGACAGATGACGGTGTCATCGGGCAGCGAGAAAATCTCCTGGCGGTTGGTGCTCACCGCGTCGGCATAGCTGGCCATTCCGCCACCCATCGATCCGGCGAAGAGCGCGTCGCCGACGATCGCGACGGGTCTGAGCAATCCGGTGACGACGTAAGTAATGCCGCCGCGCGAGTGGCCCCATGTGGAGCGGGTGCCGATGCGCAACGAACCGAGGGGAAACTCGCGCCCCGGCTCGAATGGCTCCGCGCCGTCGAGGGGCTCGCGGCTGGAGACGAGGGCGGGGGCGCCGGTGGCGCCGGCGAGGCGGTCGAGATCGAAGATGTGATCGCCGTGGGTGTGGGTGAGGAAGATGTAGCGGAGCTTGAGGCCGAGCGACTGGAGTTGATCGAGGATGCCGGAGCAATCGCTGCCGGTATCGAACGAGGCGGCTTCCTTTGCGGCCAGATCCCAGACGAGGTAGGCGTTGACCGTCATATCGTCGAAGGGTGTGTTGAATTGGGCGAGGCCCTCGAGCGCGCCGATTTCGCGGGGTGTGTACTCGTTCTGGCCGATCTCGATGAGGGCGAGGGGATCGAGGCCGAGAGCAGGCGCTATGCGGCGCGCGACGGCGGTATTGAAATGGCCGGCGCGCAGACGCTGGATTTCCTCACCGGTGACGCCGACGCGCTCTGAGAGGGCGCTATCGGAAAGATGGAGGCCACGCTGGGCCTTGCCGATGATGTCGGCGAAGTTGTCTTCGAGTGGGATGGGCATGATGATGATAAACGCGCAGATTAACGCAGATGGACGCAGAATTGTTGAACACGATTTTATTGCATGAACCGCTCTGAGTTGCCGATTTTTGAACTTGAGCATGCGCTGGTGGCGGCGCTCAGGACGCAGAATCGCCTGATCCTGCAGGCGCCGACCGGGTCGGGGAAATCGACGCAGGCGCCGCAGATGCTTCTCGATCACGGGCTGCTGGGAGAAGGCGAAGTGGTGGTGCTCCAGCCGCGCAGGCTGGCGACGCGGATGCTGGCGGCGCGCGTGGCGAGCGAGCGGGGGACGGCGCTCGGTGGGGAAGTGGGATACCAGATCCGGTTTGATCGCGTGGTGTCGGAGAAGACGAGGATTCGGTTTGTGACCGAAGGGGTGCTGCTGCGGCAATTGCTGCAGGATCCGAGGCTGGAAAAAGTGTCCGCGATCATTTTTGACGAATTTCACGAGCGGCATTTGTATGGCGATATCACGCTCGCGCGGACGCTGGACTTGCAACAGGCATCGCGTCCGGACCTGAAGCTGATCGTGATGTCGGCGACGCTGGAGACGGCGCACCTGGAGCAATTCCTCGCACCATGCGCGATGCTGAAGTCGGAAGGGCGCGCGTACCCGGTGGATATCGAGTATCTTGCGCGGCCTTACCGCAGCGATGACGTGGGGGTGTGGGACGTGGCGGCGGATGAGCTGGAGCGGCTGGCGGGGGAAACGGAGGGGGATGTGCTGATTTTCATGCCGGGGGCGTATGAGATTCGGCGGACGATCGAGGCGGTGCAGCGGTCGCGGGTGGGTGGAGAATTCATTGTGCTGCCGCTGCATGGGGAGCTGCCGGTGGCGGACCAGGATGCGGCGCTGGCCAGTTATCCGCGGCGGAAGGTGGTGGTCTCGACGAATGTGGCGGAGACGTCGCTGACGATCGACGGGGTGCGGGTGGTGATCGACAGCGGGCTGGCGCGGATCGCGCGATTCGATCCGTACCGGGGGATCAACACGCTGCTGGTGGAGAAGATCAGCCGGGCGTCGGCGGATCAGCGGGCAGGGCGCGCGGGACGGACGGCGCCGGGCATTGCGTTGCGGCTTTGGGCGGAGCGGGAGCACCTGGACCGCGCGGCGCAGGAATTGCCGGAGGTCAAGCGGCTGGACCTCGCGGAAGTGGTGCTGACGCTGAAGGCGAGCGGGATCGAAGATGTCGCGGAATTTCGCTGGCTGGAGCCGCCGGAGCCGCGGGCGCTGGAACGCGCGGAGACGCTGCTGAAGGACCTGGGCGCATTGCACGAAGAGACAGGGCGCATTACGCCGATTGGGAGCCGGATGCTGGCGTTCCCGGCGCATCCGCGGTACGCGCGGATGTTGCTGGAGGCGGACGAACGCGGGTGCGTGCGGGCGATTGCGCTGATTGCCGCGCTATCGCAAGGGCGCGGGCTGCTGCGGCGCGCGGAAGGCCGGCAGATGGAGCAGGAGCGCGCGGACCTGCTGGGGGAGAAGGAGGCGTCAGATTTTTTCATCCTCACGCGCGCATTCCGATTCGCGGAGCAGAATCATTTCAATCCACAAAAGTGCAGGCGGCTGGGGATTAATGGCGCGGCGGCGCGCGAGGCGGGGCAGACGTACGAGCAGTTCCTGAGAATCGCGAAGGACGAGAAGCTGGACCTGACGCGGGCGGAGACGGCGGACGAGCCGGTGCAGCGGAGCATCCTGGCGGGATTCACCGACCAGGTGGCGATGCGGGTCGATACGGGGACGCTGCGGTGCAACCTCGTACATGGGCGGCGCGGTGTGCTGGCGCGGGAAAGCGTGGTGCATCACAGCCCGCTGCTGGTGGCGAGCGACGTGCGGGAAATCCAGAGCAAGGACGGCGAACTGACGGTGCTGTTGAACACGGTGACAGCGATCGAGGAGGCGTGGTTGCGGGAGCTGCTGTCCGGGTCATTTCGCAGCGAGGAGAAGGTGGTGTACGATCCGGTGCAGCGGCGCGTGATCACGCGGCGGCAGACGTTGTTTCGCGATTTGCTGCTGAAGGCGGAGGTGACGGAAAAGGCGCCGCGCGAGACGGCGGCGCGCGTGCTGGCGGACGCGGTGATGAACGGGACGTGTGTGCTGGTGAATTGGGATCACGCGGTGGAGCAATGGATCACGCGGCTGAACCGGCTGCGGGAATGGATGCCGGAACTGGAATTGCCGGAGATCGGCGAGGCTGAGCGGCGGGTGCTGGTGGAGCAGATTTGCGACGGGGCGACGACGTACAAGGAGATCAAGGAACGAGCCGTATGGCCGGTGGTGAAGTCGTGGCTCTCTGCGGCGCAGCAGGAGATGGTGGAGAAATTCGCGCCGGAGCGAATCGGGCTGCCGAATGGAAAGAAGTGGAAGATCACGTATGACCCGAAGGCGGCACCGACGATTGCGGCGCGGATCCAGGAATTATACGGAGTCGAGGGGAGCCTCGCGATTGCGGCGGGGCGGGTGCAATTGGTGATCCAGGTGCTGGCGCCGAATCAGCGTCCGGTGCAGGTGACGCAGAATTTATCGAACTTCTGGAAAGAGAGTTATCCGAAGCTGAAGCAGGAGTTGCAGAGGAAGTATCCGAAGCATGAGTGGAGATAAGGAGAGGAAAAATTCGAAATTCGAAAGATTGGAGAGCAGATGTTCAGAGGCAACGCTGGCGCTTCTATTGCGGGGCGGGGGTTGCGGCGGGGGCGGCGAGCTTTGAGACGTCGAGGAGGGGTATTGCGCCGGCGCCGCCGGTGACGAGGGGAAGGCGGCCGTCCCATCTTTGCAATTGCTCGTATTGGATGAGGGGGGCGGTGAGGCTCTTTGCGAGAAGGTCGTTGGCCTCGGCCTGGGCTTTGGCTTTTGTGAGGATGGCCTGGGCGTCGCCTTCGGCCCTGGCCTTGACGCTATTGGCTTCGCCGGTGGCCTGCGCGACGTCCTGCTGCGCTTTTACTTCGGCCTGCTGGAGCATATATTTTTGCTGCTCGGCGGCTTGCTGGGCCTGGATCTTTTGATTGAGCGCGTCCTGGAGGGACTGGGGCAGGTGAACCTCGCGGATGCCGAAGGAGACGAGGGTGAGATGACGCTTGTCAAATTCGTCGCGCAAAATATCGCTGATTTCCTGGACGATCTCGCCGCGCTTGGTGGAGGTGATTTCCTCCCAGCCATATTTCGCGGCGACAACGGGGACCTGGGAGCGGGTGTATTGGCGCACGACGCCATCCTCGACGATGTCGATGGGAGCGCCGCCCCAATCGACGTAGAGCTGGCTGGCCTTGTCTTTTTCGACCTGGTACTGGATGACGACGTCGAGGTTGATCTGCTGGCCTTCGTCGCTCTGGACCTTGATGGAGTCGTCGCCCTGGACCTGGCCTTCGGTGGAGTTTTGCACCATTTCATAGGTGCGGATGGTGACGGGGTACTCCTGGATGGCCTGAGTGAAGGGATTGATGAAGGCCCAGCCGGGGTCGAGCGCGCCGGTAGTGACCTTGTGATTGGCCTTGTCAAAGACGATGCCAACGTAGCCGGGATTGATGCTGCGCCAGGCCGAGAATGTGAGGCCGAGAAGAGCGGCCGCGACGATGAGGGCGACCACGAGGCTGACGATGCGGGCGATGGGAGGCTGGGGGAAGGGGATGTGATCGGACATGGTGTTTGGATTTCTTAAATATCAATGATGTTGGGAGGTTTGCCTTTATCATCCGGCGAGGCTTTGCCGCGCGAGGAGCGCACCCTGAAACGCCTGATGATTCGCGGCGCGAGCAGCGAACCGATGCGCCAGGCGATCCAGATGAGCAGGACCGCAATGACGCCTTCCAGCAGGGTGGGACTCATTCGCCCGCAAAGAATAGGGAGTGCGCGGCGCGCAGTCGATGCGATTCACGGAAATGGTTGAACTTTGCCCCGGATGGGCTAGGGTCGGCGCAAGGTGCAAATTCATCTGACCAGCCGACTTATGCCGCTCCGCGGATCGATTCCTTCGCAAGAAGGGGCCGATGCGTACGGAGCATTCCCGGCATAACACGTCGGCTGGCGCTGCTTCCGGGGGAGGCGGCTGCTGCCGCTGAAAAAACGAAGAACCCCCCGATACCGTATGATTTCCAAAGTGAGCAGCAAATATCGCCCCTTTCCGCCCGTCCATTTGCCGGACCGCCAATGGCCCGACCGTGTCCTGACGCATGCGCCGATCTGGTGCAGCGTCGATCTGCGCGATGGCAACCAGGCGCTGCCCGTGCCGATGAATGTCGCGCAGAAGCTGGAGTTATTCGGCGCGCTCGTGAAATGCGGATTCAAGGAAATCGAGGTCGGGTTTCCCTCGGCCTCGAATACCGAGTATGAGTTCATGCGGCGGCTGATCGAAGAGGAGCGCATCCCGGAGGATGTGAGCATCCAGGTGTTGGTGCAGGCGCGGGAGGATTTGATCGAGCGGACGGTGGAGTCGCTGGTGGGGGCGAAGCGCGCGATCATTCACCTGTATAATTCGACCTCGCCGGCGCAGCGGCGCTATGTCTTCGGGATGGAGAAGCCGGAGATCGTGGAGGTGGCGCGGCACGGCACGCAATGGATCAAGGAGCGGCTGGGGCGGCTGAAGGGGGCCGACGTGATGTTTCAATATTCGCCGGAGAGCTTCTCGGCGACGGAGGTGGAGTTTTCGCTGGAGATTTGCGAGGCGGTGATGGAGACGTGGCAGCCGCGTCCGGGCGAGCGCATTATCCTGAACCTGCCGGATACGGTGGAAGTGGCGATGCCGAATGTTTACGCGGATCAGATCGAATGGTTTTGCAATAACCTGAAGGCGCGCGCGCGGGCGATTGTCTCCGTACACACGCACAATGACCGCGGCACGGGAGTGGCGGCGACGGAGCTGGCGCTGCTGGCAGGCGCGGAGCGGGTGGAGGGGACGCTCTTCGGCAACGGCGAACGGACGGGGAACCTGGATATCGTGATCGTGGCGCTGAATCTCTACATGCACGGGATCGATCCGAAGCTGGATTTTTCCGACCTGAACGCGGTGCGCGAGGTGTATGAGAATTCCACGAAGATGTCGGTGCCGCCGCGGCAGCCTTATGCGGGGGAGTTGGTGTTTACGGCGTTCTCGGGGTCGCACCAGGATGCGATCAAGAAAGGGCTGGCGGCGATGGCGGCGCGGCAGAAGGCCGGAGAGACGCCGGTGTGGGACGTGCCGTACCTGACGGTCGATCCGGCGGATATCGGACGGCATTACCGCGAGGTGATTCGTGTGAACAGCCAATCGGGCAAAGGAGGCGTGGCGTATTTGCTGGAGAGCGAATTCGGCATCGTGGTGCCGAAGGAGATGCAGCGTGAATTCGGCCCGCTGGCCAATGACGAGGTGGACCGGCTGGGGCGCGAGGTGACGGGCGCGGAATTGCGTGAATTTTTCTGGCGCGAATATATCGAGCAGACCAGGCCGCTGGCGCTGGTTCATTGCGAGACAGAGACGCGCGACGGCATCGTGCACTGCAAGGCGACCGTGAGCGACGATGGCACGACGCGCGAGGTGGAGGGGCAGGGGAATGGGCCGATCGCGGCATTCGTGAAGGGGCTGGCGGCGGGCCGGATGCCGGGGCTGGAGGTGGCGGATTACATTTCGCACGCGCTCTCTTTTGGAGCGGAGGCGAGCGCGATTGCGTATGTGCAGATCAAGCTGGCGGACGGACGGAAGTTCTGGGGCGCGGCGGTCGATACGAACATCGAGCTGGCGCCGATCAAGGCGCTGCTGAGCGCGGTGAATCGGAGCAAAGTGCGGGGGAAATAAGCGTGTTTTAATCGCGACCCGTTACGCGGCGGTCAGCACGCCATTGGCGGGTTCGGCGGCAGCGGGCTCGTGCGGGGCGCCGCGCAGCACATCGCGCAGGAAGGGGGCAGTGTGGCTGGTTTTGCTTTTTGCGACCTGCTCGGGCGTGCCAGTGGCGACGACGTGGCCGCCGGCATCTCCGGCGCCGGGGCCGATGTCGATGACGTAATCGGCGTCGGCGACCAGGCCGATATTGTGTTCGATGACGATAACGGTGTTGCCGTCGTCGACGAGACGGTGGAGAACCTTCAGCAATTCATGCACATCGGCCATGTGCAGGCCGATGGTGGGCTCTTCGAGCAGGTAGAGAGTTGATTTCGGCGTGCGCTGGCGGCGGATGCGGGTGGTCTCGGCGACGCCGATGCCGCGGGTCAATTCGGTGACGAGCTTGAGGCGCTGGGCTTCGCCGCCGCTCAAGGTGGGGCTGGGCTGGCCGAGCTTGAGGTAACCGAGGCCGGTCTCGACGAGCAGGGCGAGCGGGCGATGAATGCGCGGGTTCGCGCGGAAGAATTCGGCGGCTTCTTCGAAGGTGAGGTCGAGGACGTCGCCGATGCTTTTTCCATTGTAGAGGACCTCGATCGTGGGCGCGTTGTAGCGCTGGCCGCGGCAATCGCCGCACGGGATGTAACTGGTGGGGAGAAAGTTCATCTCGATCTTGATGACGCCCTGGCCGCCGCAGGTTTCGCAGCGACCGCCTTCGTTATTGAACGAAAAACGGGAAGCGGTGTAGCCGCGCATGCGGGCGGCGGGGACCTGGGCGAATTGCTTGCGGATGTCGTCGAAGAAACCGATGTAGGTCGCGGGCGTGGAGCGCGAGGTCTTACCAATCGGGCTCTGGTCGACCTCGTAGACGTTCGCGAGGTGTTCGGCGCCTTTGATTTCGTCGTAACCGATACTCGGCGCGGTGCTCTTGCGGCGGCTCAGGCATTGTTTCACGGCGGGGAGCAGGACGGAGCGCATGAGCGTGCTTTTGCCCGAGCCGGAGATGCCGGTGATGACGGTGAAGCGCCCGACGGGGATGCGGACGTCGATGTCCTTGAGATTGTGGACGCAGGCGCCGGCGATCTCGATCCAGTTCGATACGGTCTTGAGCGAGCGGCGTTCGCCGCGCGTGGGATGGGCGATCGGGTGGCGCAGGCAGCGGCCCGTGGCGGAGCGGGGATTATCGAGGATGGCGGACATGGGGCCGACGGCGATCACTTCGCCGCCGTGGCTGCCGGCGCGCGGGCCGAGATCGACGATGGTATCGGCGCGGCGCATGGTGTCCTCGTCGTGCTCGACGATGACCAGGGAGTTGCCCTTTGCCTTCAAGGTGTCGAGCGTGTCGAGGAGCGCCTGGTTATCGCGCGGGTGCAGGCCGATGGTCGGCTCATCGAGGACGTAAAGGACGCCGCGCAAATTCGAGCCGAGCTGCGCGGCGAGACGGATGCGCTGCGATTCGCCGCCGCTGAGGGTTTTTGTCGAGCGATTGAGGGCGAGGTAATCGAGGCCGACGCGCGCCATGAATTCGAGGCGCTGGCCGATCTCCGGCAAAATATCGGCGGCGATGATGCCGGGGTTGTTCTCGAAACGGAGTTCGCCGAGGAGGGTGCGCGCGTTGCGGACCGATTTGGAAGTGATGTCGTCGATGGTCCACTTCCCAATGCGGACATTGCGGGCGACGGCGTTGAGGCGGGAGCCTTTGCATCCGGGGCAGACGACGGCCTCGCCTTCGTCGAGCCACTCGTGCTGGCGCTCTTCGTCGAGCTCGGCCTCGAGGGCGCTTTCGCGGTCGGGCGTTTCGGCGGCATCCCAGACTTCGCCAAAGCCGCGGCAGACGGTACACCAGCCATGCGGGGAATTGAACGAGAAGAGGCGCGGGTCGAGTTCCTCGAAGGATTGGCCGCACTTGGGACAATTCATTTCCGTGCTGAGGATGGTCGAGCGGTTTTTCGCGTCGAGAAGGCGCGCTGTGCCTTTGCCGATTTCCAGCGCGCGTTCCACCAGGGCGCGGACTTCGGATTCGTCACGGGTTTCGCCGAGCAAGACGTCAATGGTGTGCTCACGGAAGCGCTCGAGTTTTTGAAAACCCTCGGCGGGGACGAAACGGCCATCGACGAGAAGCGTGTCGAAGTCATGCTTTACAGCCCATTGCGCGACTTCGGTGTGAAAGCCTTTGCGGGCTTTGACGAGCGTGGCGAGGACTTTCAGGCGGCCCTGGCGGGCGAGCGCCTCGGCCTGCGCGACGATCGAGGCGACGCCGCGGCCTTCGACGGGCAGCTTGCACTTGGGGCACCATTGCTCGCCCAATTTCGCGAACATGAGCCGCAGGAAATGATAAACCTCCGTCACGGTGGCGACGGTGGATTTGCCGCCGCCGCGCGTGACGCGCTGCTCAATGGCGACGCTCGGCGGGAGGCCGGTGATCAAATCGACTTCGGGTTTCTCGAGTTGCTCGACGAATTGGCGCGCGTAAGGGGACATGCTGTCGAGGAATCGGCGCTGGCCCTCGGCGAAGAGAATGTCGAACGCGAGGGTCGATTTGCCCGAACCGCTGAGGCCGGTGACGACGACCATCTGGTCGCGGGGAATGGTGAGGGAGATATTCTTGAGATTGTGCTCGCGGGCGCCGCGGACCTCGATGCCGTTGGTGCGCAAGGCGTAGGGCGCGGGCGCTTCGGCGACCATGGCGAGTTCTTCGGGCTCCGGAGTGTAGAGGGCGCTGTTTTTCTTATCCGACCGCGCGAGAATGGCGCGGAGGTAGCGGCCTGTGTGCGAGGCCTCGACGGTTGCGACCTGCTCCGGCGTGCCAGTTGCGACGACCAGGCCGCCGGCTTCACCGGCTTCGGGGCCGAGATCGATTACGTGATCGGCGCATTTGATGACATCGAGGTTGTGCTCGATGACGATGAGCGTATTGCCCTGCGCGACGAGGCGGTCGAAGACCTTTACGAGGAGCGCGATGTCGTCGAAATGCAGGCCGGTGGTCGGTTCGTCGAAGATCAGCAGGCTGTCTTGCGAGGCCTGGTTGGTGAGATGACCGACCAGCTTCAGGCGCTGCGATTCGCCGCCGGAGAGGACATTGAGCGGCTGGCCGAGGCGCAGATAACCGAGGCCGACCTCCTCGAGGATGCGGAGCGGCCCGACCACTTTCTGGCAATGGCGCGCGAGGTCGCGCTCGGAGGCGAGCTTCGAGAAAAGCTCGATGGCCTCAGTGACCGTGCTCTCGAGGACGTCGTGGATCGATTTGCCGTTGACCTTGATTTTGAGGATGTGCGGCTGGTAGCGCTTGCCGTCGCACTCCGGGCAGCGAACGTAGATGTCGCTGAGGAATTGCATCTCGACTTTCTCGAAGCCATTGCCGGCGCACCTGTCGCAGCGGCCCTTGCCGGAATTGAACGAGAACGAGCTGGCGGTCAGGCCGGCCTCGGCGGCTTCCGGCTGGAGGGCGAAGATTTCGCGAATGGGATCGAACGCGCCGAGGTAAAGGGCTGGACTGGAGCGCGGGCTGCGCGAGAGAGGCGATTGATCGACGAGGACGACGCTCTCGACGCGCTGGGTGCCGACGAGTTTTGCGCAGCGGCCGACGGCGGATTCATCCGCGCCGAGGCCGCGCTGGGCCTGGAAATTCTCGTAGAGCACGTCGTTGACGAGGGTGCTCTTGCCCGAGCCGGAAACGCCGGTGACGCAGGTGAAGAGACCGAGCGGGAAACGGACGTCGATTTTGTGGAGGTTGTGTTCGGCGGCGCCCTTGACCTCGAGCCAGTGCTTCGGGGTGCGGCGCTTTTTTGGAATGGGGATGGACTTGCGGCCGGCAAGGTAATCGCCGGTGAGCGATTCGGGGACGCGCTCGACTTGGGCGACCGGGCCATTGAAAACGAGGTTGCCGCCGGCTTCGCCGCGGCCGGGACCGAGCTCGATGAGATTATCGGCGGCGCGAATGACCGATTCCTCGTGCTCGACGACGAGGAGGGTGTTGCCTTTGTCGCGCAGATTTTTCATCACGCGGACGAGGCGTCCGATGTCGCGCTGGTGGAGGCCGACGCTCGGCTCGTCCATGACGAAGAGGGCATTGACGAGGGATGCGCCGAGGCACGTCGTAAGGTTGACGCGCTCGACCTCGCCGCCGCTCAGCGTTTTGGTGGCGCGGTCGAGCGTGAGATAGCCGAGGCCGACTTCCGCGAGGTAACGGAGGCGGGTCTCGACTTCGTTGCGGAGCATTTCGGTGTTGGGATCCTCTTTTGGAATGGAGGGTTTCAACGTCGCGATCAGGTCGGCGAGGGTCTCGACCGGCATGGCGGCCAGCTCCGGCAGGGTGCGTTTGGCCATGCGGAAATTGAGCGTCGCGGGCTGGAAGCGTCCGCCGTGACAATCGGCGCAGAGCGTGTAGCTGCGGTAGCGGCTTAGCAGCACGCGGACGTGCATCTTGTAGCTCTTCGTTTCCAGCCAATCGAAGAAGCCCTTCACGCCATACCAGCGGTTGTCGCCGGCCATTTCCTCGATGCTGACGCCAGAGGCGCGTTTCTCGCCGAAGATGACGAAATTCTGATCCGCCTCGGGCAATTCCTCGAACGCGGTGTGGATATCGACGTCGTGGCGGCGGCATGCGCGGAGCAGGTCCTGCTGGCATTGCGCGCCGTTCTCGGTCTGGAAGGGCTTGACGGCGCCGTCGGCGACGGCGACGGACCGGTCCGGGATGGCGCGGTCGAGGTCGATGCCGATGCTGCGGCCAAACCCGCGGCAGGTGGGGCATGCGCCGAGCGGATTGTTGAACGAGAAGAGGCCGGGCGTGGGCGGGGCGATCTCGATATCGCAATGGGGACAATGCCAGCCGGTGGAGAAGGGGAGGATTTCCGTGTAATCGGAGGAGGATGGCTTCGCGTCGGCGGGGATGACGGCGAGCTGGCCGCGTCCGAGGCGCAGGGCGGCCTCGATGGCCTCAATGAGGCGCGTTTGATTGTCCGGCGAAAGGGCGACGCGATCCTGGATGACGCGGACGATCGCGGGCAGGCGCGGCACTGCGGGCGGCTGATCGGTGCGATGGGCGGCGCCATTGAGCCAGACGCGCAGGTAGCCCTGCGAGCAAAGGAAATCGAAGAACTCGGACGGCTTGGTCTTCGGCGGGACGGGGACGCCAAAGGTGATGAGGACCGCGGGCGGCTGGGCGTTCTTCTTCCGGGAGGGTTTGACGGATTCGAGGACCTGGGCCGCGATGGAGCGGGCTGTCTCGATGCGGATTTCGCGACCGCATTCGGGGCAATATCCCATTGCCAGGCGGGGCATCAGGATTTTGAGATAATCGTTGATCTCCGTGATGGTGCCGACGGTCGAGCGGGTGGATTTGACGTGATTGGATTGCTCGATGGCGATGGCGGGCGGGATGCCGTGGATGGCGTCGACCTTCGGCTTGTCCATGCGATCCATGAACTGCCGAGTGTAGGGGCTGAAGGTCTCGACGTAGCGGCGCTGGCCCTCCGCGTAGATGGTATCGAAGGCGAGGCTGGATTTGCCGCTGCCGCTGGGGCCCGAGACGACATTGAGTTTCCCCAGGGGGACATCGAGGTCGAAGCCCTTCAGATTATTCTGGCGGACGCCGCGAATGCGGATGCAGTCGGTCGAGGAATGCGTGGGCTCGGACTTTTTCAAGGGACGGGCAAACTCGCGCACGCGGGGCCGGTTTTCAAGTGCCCGGCGTCGAGATCAGTGATTTCCTGAAGTTTGCGCGGGAAAGAGGGGTTGAAACAGGTTTTCCCAAGCAGCGGCAATCCTGTAGGATGGCGATCCAAAATGAATGGTCCGCACAGCCCGCCGCCCTTGGGCAAAGAGACAATCCTCAAGGCGCTTTCCATTCTGGGCGAAAAACTCCAGGCGGAAGGGGTAATTGGAGAAATCTGCCTTTTCGGTGGGACGGCAATGATCCTGGCGTTCAATGCGCGACTGTCGACACAGGACGTGGACGCGGTTTTTCAGCCTCCGGAGATCATTCGCCGCAAGGCGCGGGAGATAGCGGAAGAAATCAATTTACCACCTGACTGGCTTAATGACGGCGTCAAAGGATACGTTTCGAACGCGCCGGAATATACGAACGATGGTCTGCCGCAGATGCCCAACCTGCGAATCATACGGCCGACGGCCGAATATCTATTGGCCATGAAGTGCATGGCATCCCGTTTTCCCTCGTACACAACCAAAGGGGACAAGGAGGACATTCTCTTCCTGATCAACCACTTGGGCCTTAAGAACGCGGAGGCTGTCTTCAAAGCGGTTGAGAAGTTTTATGCTCCCGAGCATATCCTGCCGAAGACGCATTTTCTGATTCAGGAATTGTTGGAAAAAGGAGCGGGCTCTGTGGATTCCGCCTGAACTTCGGCTAGAATTCATCCAGAGCCATGAGACAAACCACCCGGCCAAAGACGCTTGCGGAAGTGGCGGCAATCAGCGGAGACGCTGAGACGCTGGGGTTTGCGATTCCGGAGTTTCTCGATGAATTCCATGCTGAGCCGCTGCCCGAACGGCTTGAGGAGGAACCGCGCTTGCTCACGGCGGTATTGAACGATGACGGGCTGGCGGATGCTACTCTGGCCGCAATCGCCGATCATCTCTCGCGGCAGTACAAACTGAGGCCGCCTTCCTGGATCGCCGGGCCGGGCCGCATTCTTGCGACGCCGTGGTTCGCGCTTAAATCGCACGGCGGACGGATGTGCATGCTGATCGAAAGCCCACCGGCTTTTCGCGAACGCAATATCTTCGTCTCGGCGAATGCGCTGAGCCGGGCCTGATTTCTCGCTGGTGGGGAATTACTTGCGCTTGAGCGTGGCGGACAGCTTGCTGACACGCTGGCGCATGATCTTGCCCATCTTGAACTTCACGGTCGCGCGCTCCGGAATCTTGAATTCGCTCCCGGGGACGTTGGGGTTGCGCCCAACGCGGGGTTTCGTGAGCTTGACTTCAAAGATGCCGAAGTTGCGCAGCTCGACGACGTTGTTCTCCGAGAGGGAATCGGTGATGTAGTCGATAGTCTTCTGAATGACGTCGTAGACCTGGTGCTGGACCATGCCCGTGTCGTTCGAGATTTTGACCACGAGGTCTCGTTTGGTAAGCGTAGCCATTTGTTCAAGGTATCGAAGCTCGGAGCACTCGCAAGTGCCTTTCTCAAAAGAGATTAGTGAGATCAGCCTTTGGAGGAAAGGTCGCCGGTGCTATTTCGGAGGCGGTCTTGAAATGGGTCTTCGCGATTTCACGTAGGATTTCGGGGCCGTGGGCGGCGACCAGGTCCGCCCCCAGTTTTTTGACCTGGGCGGATGCGCCGCGGAGGAAGGGCTTGCCATATTTATGCCCGGTCTGGTCCATCCAGTCGATAAAGGCCTCGCGGGCGAGGATGGAGGCGGCGGCGACGGCGGGGTCAGACTCGGCCTTGGTACGCTGATCGAGGACGATGCCGCGGCCCTTTTCCATGAGCTGGCGCTTGATGACCTCGGGCCGGGCGAATTGATCGGAGAGGGCGCGGGGGCAATCGGGGCGCAGCCCAAGCAGGTCCTCGATTGCGCGCGCGTGGCCCCAGGCGAGGAGGCGGTTGAGGTTGTGGAACTTGGCGACGAGTTCGTTGTACCGTTTTGGGGGGATGAAGACGAGCTTGTGGACGGCGCCGGGGGTGTTGCGGATGCCCTTGGCGAGGTCGCGGATTTTTTTGTCGGACTTGATGTTTTTGCTGTCCTGGACGCCCATTTCCATGAAGCGATGGGCGATACTCTTGTCCGAATAAACGCCGGCGATGACGAGCGGGCCGAAGAAATCGCCCTTGCCGCTCTCATCGATGCCGAAGTGGGGCTCGAAGCGCTCCGGGTTGTGAACTTCTTCGTAGCCAAGCTTGGCCTCGCCGAGGACCTCGGGCTCCAGGGTGAAGGTGACGAAATCGCGGGTATCCTTGCCCTGGATGACGACCTTTGGGCCCTTCTCGTAGACGGCGATGGTGAGTTTGTTTTTCTGCGCGTAAAAAAGGGTGTAAGGCTTGGGCGTGAAGGTCCACCCATCGCGCAAGAGGATCGATTTGAGCTTGTCCGCCTGCGCGGCGGTGAGCGGGGAGGTGTAAATGGCGAGGGGCTTGTCCGACACGGGAAGAAAGGGAACAGAAGGAGGCGGTTTCGACAAGCTCAAGGCCGGTTCGCAGGCGGCACGGTTCCGGCGGAGGGTGACGGGATGGTTTGCGCGGAATGCGCGGGATTTGCCCTGGAGGCGGATGGAGGATCCGTATGCGATTTTGGTGTCTGAGGTGATGTGCCAGCAGACACAGGTGGCGACGGTCATCCCGTATTTCGAGCGATGGATGAGGCGGTTTCCCGACTGCGGGACGCTGGCGGCGGCTGGGGAGCACGAGGTGATGGGACTGTGGCAGGGGCTGGGGTATTATTCGCGGGCGCGGAATTTGCACCGGGCAGCGAAGGCGGTGGCGGGGTTGCCGGGAGGGGAGTTTCCGCGGGAGATTGGGCGGATTCGGGAGTTGCCGGGGGTGGGACGTTATACGGCGGGGGCGGTGGCGGCGTTCGCGTTTGATCAGCCGGCGGCGCTGGTGGATGCGAATATCGCGCGGGTGCTGGCGCGGGTGTTCGCGATTCGCGAGCCGATTGACGGAAGCGCCGGGCTGGCGGCGGTGTGGGAGCGCGCGGAGAAGTTGCAGCCGGGGCGCGGGGGACGGGCGTTTAACGGGGGGTTGATGGAGATCGGGGCCCTGGTCTGCACGCCGCGGGCGCCGCGGTGCGAGGTTTGTCCGGTGACGGAGTTTTGCGCGGCGCGGGCGATGGGGATCGAGGAGCAATTGCCGGCGAAGAAACCGCGGCGGCGGACGGCGAGGATGGAGGAACGGTGTGCGCTCATCACGCGCGACGGGCACGTGATGCTGGAGCAGCAGAATGGGTCGCGCTGGCGGGGATTGTGGAAATTGCCGGCGCTGGAGCGGATTCCGGAGAGGAAGCCGGATTTGGTGATGGAGTACCCGTTTACGCATCACAGGGTCACGCTCTCGGTTTACCGGCAGCGGGCAGGGGGCGCCGTGGGGGAGAATCGGCAATGGCACGCGATCTCGCGGCTGGCGGATGTCCCCCTCGCGGCGGCGCACCGGAGGGCGCTGGAGAGGCTGTTGTGATTGCTTGAGCCGGAAAGGCCATTTTGCGATTTGCGCGCCGGGGAGGGGCGCGGGTATCTTGGGTTGATGATTGCGCTCGATACACTGCCTGACGCGACGGGCCACTTCGGTCCGTACGGAGGCATGTTCGTGCCGGAAACGCTGATGACGGCGCTGCACGAATTGACGGCGGAATACGCCCGGGCGCGCAAGGATCCGAAATTCGCGGCGGAACTGGACTATCTATTGCGGGATTTTGCGGGGCGGTCGACACCGTTGTACTTTGCGGAACGGCTCACGGAGAGCCTGGGCGGCGCGAAAATTTACCTCAAGCGCGAGGACCTGCTCCACACGGGTGCGCACAAGATCAACAATGCGCTGGGGCAAATTTTGCTGGCGAGGCGGATGGGGAAGAAGCGGATCATCGCGGAGACGGGGGCGGGCCAGCATGGCGTGGCGACGGCGACGGTGGCGGCGCGGTTCGGGTTTGAATGCATGGTGTACATGGGCGCGGTGGATATGGAGCGGCAGGCGCTGAATGTGGCGCGAATGAAATTTCTCGGAGCGGAAGTGGTGCCAGTGACGGCGGGACAGGCAACGCTGAAGGAGGCGATCAACGAGGCGATGCGCGATTGGGTGACCAATGTGCGGACGACGCATTACATCCTCGGCACGGCTTACGGCTCGCACCCTTATCCGATGATGGTGCGGGATTTTCATCGCGTCATCGGCATCGAGGCGCGGCGGCAAATCCTGGAGAAAGAGGAGCGGCTGCCGGACTTGCTCGTCGCGTGCGTGGGCGGGGGGAGTAATGCGATCGGGTTGTTTTATCCGTTCCTCGAGGATGAGGGAGTGAAGATGGTGGGAGTCGAAGCGGGGGGGCTGGGAATTGTTTCCGGCAAGCACGCGGCGCGATTCCAGGGCGGCAGGCTGGGAGTGCTGCAAGGGGCAAAGTCGTGGCTGCTGGCGGACGAGAACGGGCAGATTCAGTTGACCCATTCGGTCTCGGCGGGGCTGGATTACGCAGCGGTGGGGCCGGAGCATTGCCTGCTGCGCGACCTGGGGCGGGTGCAATACGATTTCGCGACCGACGACGAGGCGCTGGAGGCGTTCCAGACGCTGTCGCGGCTGGAGGGGATCATTCCCGCGCTGGAGTCGGCGCATGCGATCGCGCACGTGATGAAAGTGGCGCCGGAGATGGATGGAATCATCATCGCGAACCTGTCGGGACGCGGGGACAAGGATGTGTCGCAGGCGGCGGAGAAATTACTTTAGGCGGCAGTATCCGAAAAATTCCATTACATACGGATAAAATCGCGGCCGGATACGAATACCGGCTGATATCGCCACGTATGCTCTGGACCCTCTTCGTTTCGCTTCTCCTCGCATGGTTGTTTTGCGTGCTGGTGGCGAATGTGACGGCCATTGCCATTCACTTGCTGCTGGTGCTGGCGGCTGTGGTGCTTGTGGTACGGCTCTTGGGCGGGACGAGGCACGGGTGAGCGAGCCAGCTAGAGCATTTTCTATTTAATCTGAAGCATATTGGGCATGATGAAGGAAGTGGAGGCATTCGGAGGCTGAGAAGCAGTTGAGGGCGTGGGCGATTGCCTTGACGAGGTCATCGAAGGTTC
>JBEKOV010000021.1:0-36552 GCA_049521415.1 Chthoniobacteraceae bacterium | reverse complement strand
CCGGGGACCAGTTGGTGGCCAATGGATTTGTCAACCTGGGCGAGTCTTCCACCGATACCATCAACCTGACGATCAATCTGACGGCGCAGCCGGTGAATGGGACCATGTATGCGATCCTGACGACCGAAAGCGGAGAATTGACGAACACCGGCCTGTTCAGCTACGGCGGGAATGCTCTTGCCAACGATGCTTTCTTCATGGTGGTGAACAACGGCTATCAGGAGCAATTCGAAATTACCTACGGAGCCACGAGTGATGAACTGATAGCGGAGTCCATTCCTGAGCCCGGCACCTGGGGGATGGCGCTGAGCGGGGCTGGGCTTCTGGTATTCGCGCAGCAAATGCGCCGCCGCAGCCGAAAGCAGATGTCATTGGCCACGGCGATGCCGATGGGGCCGGGCTGAGGGAGACATTGGTCGTGAATAAGGCCGCCATGCTGATGGGGATCAGTGCGGCGGCCTTTCACTTTGTTGCAATTTTCCGTTTGCCTGATTATCAGCGTGGCTATCAAGATGCCGATTTATGCGATATTCCACGTTATCCGTTGCCGGCGCATCCCTCCTGAGCTTGCTGCCGTTTTCGTCGCGGGCGGAGCCGCCTTCCTCGATTCGCATCGGCAATTTTCTGCGCGAAGCGCCGTGTGGAATTGCGTGGGTGATCGATGACAGCGCGGCATTCGTACTAAATACCGGCGGCCCGTATGTCGCCGGGACGGCGGCTCCGGACGAGAGCTACCACTCTTATCGCTTCGAGCAGGATGGGGCGAACATTGTATTCCAATGGGGCCGGGTGGGAGATGACGTCGCAGGCATCATTTCCGCCGACAAGCCGGCCACGCTGAATCTGACTCTCTCGAGCGGATGGCCCGGCTGGACATCGACCTTCACGCCCGCGCAGGGAGGCGCGGATGGCGTGGCGCAATCGAGCGGCGGCCAGGTGAAGTGGTCGCTGAGGACTTCGCCGGCGCCCACTTCTTCCTCCGCCTCCGCGGTGGTCATCGCGATCACCCCCGATGCGCGGGTCCGTTTTGTGGCGGGATTGAAGAACCTGCCCGGTTTCGAGTCGGTGGATTCCGTGCTGAAGGCCGCGCGCGAGAAGTACGACGCGGCCCGGCCGGCGGCGTCGGGCGATTGGGGAGACTTCGTGGGTGCCATCGAGGACAACATGAATAACAGCCGCCTCTACAGCTCGGACAATCATCGGCTGGCGCATTCCGTGAGCCGCACCTGGGCGGATACGCCGAACGGCAGCCCCTATTTTTGCTGGGACAGTTTTTTCACCGCGAACCTGGCGTCGATCGACGACCTGGACACCGCCCGCGATACCATCAGGGCCATCCTATCCTATCAGTCTCCCGAGGGCCTGGTGCCGAACTTCGGGCATTGGCCCGGGCAAGGCGGCGCGAGCATGGACCGCTCCCAGCCGCCAGTGGCCTCCTTGTGCGCATGGAAAATTCACGAGCGGTATCCGGACGACCGCGCCTTCCTGGCGGAGATTTACCCAAAGCTGGTGCTCTGGCACGACTGGTGGCCCAAATACCGGGACGCCAAACAGGATGGGCTGCTGGAGTGGGGCGACAGCGACAGAGACTTCCAGGGGGCGCAATACGAGACCGGCTGGGATGACAACCTGCATTACGCCGGAGCGGGGATGCGCGGAATCACCATGAATGCCTATTCCGTGGATCTTTCCTCGATGTGGTCCATGGATGCGGAGTACCTGGCGCAGATTGCCAATTTTCTCGGGCACCGGGAAGACGCCGCGCGGTTTCACGCCGAGCAAGAGGCAATGAACAAGCGGATCAACGACCGGCTATGGAATAGTGATCTGGGCGCCTATTGCAGCCGCTTTTGGAGCGACGCGGGATATGAGACGCCGGTCGACGGGGCGTTCGCGGCAGGTTTTGACGGCGAGTATTTTAACAACGAAAATCTGGAGGGGCCGGCAGTGGGCTCGACCCATGATGCGAAGCTGGATGTCAATTGGGATGACAAAGCGCCGGTGCCCGGAGTTTCCGGTGGCGACCACTGGAGCGCGCGGTGGAAAGGGGCTTTCACGCCGCCGATGACGACCACTTACCGGTTCATCGCCAGCGCCGACGATGGGGTGCGCGTATTCGTGGACGGAAAGCAGGTGATCGACGACTGGTCGGTTCATGCCGCGCACGAGGTCACAGGAGAGGCAAGCTTGACCCAAGGCAAGACCGTGCCCGTGGTGGTGGAGTATTTTCAGAACGAGCAGCAGTCGGAATTGCACCTGGCGGTCAAGGGTCCGCCACCTCCGTCTGCCATGGGCGGCTTCCTGACGCGGCTGACGCCGATGAACTTCTATCCGCTGCTCGCCGGCGCGCCGGATGCCGAGCGGACGCGGGAGGCGATGAAAATGCTGACCGATCCGAAGAAATTCTGGGGCCAGTACCTGCTGCCAACCGTCGCATACGACGACCCGGATTATTACATGCAGGAGTATTGGAGGGGAGACGTCTGGGGACCCACTAATTACCTCGTCTGGCAGGGGATCAAAAGGTATGCCTCGCCGGCTCAGATCGCCGAATTTGCGGATCGCAACGTCCGGCTCTTTATGAAGAACTGGGAGGAAAAAGGGGTGTGCGGCGAGAATTATCTGAGCACCGACGGCACGCAAAACCATGACCCGCATTACACTTGGGGCGCATTGCTGGACCTGATCGGGATCGAGAGCATCGTGGACGTTGATAACAGGGGCCGGATCGTGCTCAACGGCGCGCACCAGAACCACATCCGCCTAACGCGCATTCCCATTCTGGGCAAGATCTATGATGTCAAAGTGACCCCGGGCGAAACGGACCTGATCCGAAACGGCTCCGTGGTATTGGTAGCGAAGGGCGAAATCGTCCGGGCGGCGGTGCCGTGAAAACCCCACTGATTTCCCTTTTGCCGAATCGAGTCCGCCGGAATTATCTTGGCGGCTGTTTGCTGGACGAACTCGATGGAAATCCGGAGCCCCGGGATGGGAATCGCCCCGAGGATTGGCTCGCGTCAACAGTGCAAGCGGTCAATCCGGGTATGGAGTCCATTCCCGGCGAGGGGCTCGCTTCCGTCCGCGCTCCGTCGGGGGAATTGGTCAAACTCCAGGATTTGTTCGAACAGGCCCCGGAGTATTACTTCGGCCCGGATCATGCAAAGCGTCTCGGCCCGCGTCTGGGCTTTCTTGCGAAGCTGCTCGATTCCTCGATGCGCTTGCACGTGCAGGCCCATCCGACCGCGGCCTTCGCCCGTGAGCATCTCCATTCGCAGTGGGGGAAACTGGAGACTTATGTCATCATCGCGCTCCGTGATGAAAGCGACGGCCATATCCGCCTCGGGTTTCAAAGGCCCCCAAGTCCGCAGGAGTGGCGCCGCATCGTCCTCGAGCAGGATATCGCGGCGATGGACGCCTGCTTCGATCCGATCCCGGTCCATGTCGGGGAAGTCTGGCTGGTGCCGGGAGGAGTGCCACACGCGATCGGCAAGGGCGTGCTCATGCTGGAGGTCATGGAGCCAACGGACCTTGTGGTCCGGTGCGAATTCGACCGCGAAGGCGTGGTGGTGCCGCCGGAGGCCCGCTTCATGCAGTCGCCCGTGGACCTGGCCATGCAAATCTTTGACTATACCCCGCTGACCGTGGCCCAGGCACAGAGCACCTATAAGATAACACCTCGAAAAATCGGGCCGCATGAAGAACTCCTGATCGGCCCTTCGCAGACCGATTGTTTCTCTGTCACGAGAATGACTGTGGAGGGTTCCGTGGATATTCCCCAAACGGGTTTCGCGAGGATCGGCGTTGTTGCGAGCGGTCGCGGAAGCGTGATGATGGGCGACCAGAAGATTGCCGTGAGGCAAGGCAGCCGTTTCTTCTGCGCGGCGTCGGCTCCGACAGGCGAAATCACCAACTCAGGCGGGGAGACCCTTCAGGTTCTGTTTTGTTCGCCCGGGCATTCTTAGAGGTTCAGTTATCCGGCGTCATGGTCCAGGCGGGCATTTCCCGGGTTTGGGAATTTTCCAGGGATCCCACCGGCGCGAAAGGTTCGGGTTCTTGCTGGTCCGAATGCGGAGGAAGGGGCTTCCACCAAAAGACATACATCCCTGCGCAGGCAATCAGGAAAAGCGGCAGCGTCCAGAGGAAGGCCGCATAGGATTTGATAACGAGCTGCATGGGCAGCAAAAACATGGTGACCTGCCAGAGAAGGGTGAACGGGACGGCCAGGATATCGTTTCGGTTCTCGCGATCGACGGCGGCGCGCGCTTCTCCCTGGAATTCCCCACGCAGCGGCGCCCACAGGCCGAAGGGCCGGGTGGTGCGGTAGAAGTGCCGGAGCCGCTCCATGGGCGTGGGCGCCGTGACCAGGGAGATGCCAATGGTGCCGGCGAAGGAAAGTATGGTCATGATTACGAATTGCTCCCACTCGGGCATTTGCGGGATGAAGATTCTCTGAAGAATGGCGCCAACGCCGCCGGCCAGGATGCCGCCGAACATGCCCCAGGCGTTGCAGCGCCACCAGTAAAAGCGGAGCATGGCGGGCGCGAGGCCGCCGGCGCCGAAACCCATGATGATCCACCCCCAGAGATCGTTGATGCTGGTGGCGGTGACGCCGAAGTAGAAGGCGAGGGCGACGATACCGATGGTGGAGGCGTAGGAGGCGAGGATCAACTCGCGCGTGGCGGCGCGAGGCCGCAGGAAGTTCTGGTAGATGTCCTTTACCATGAAGGCGCTGGCGCCGTTGACCAGGCCGTTCTTGCACGACATCATGGCGGCGAACATGGCGACGACCACCACGCCCTTGAGCCCGGTCGGCAGGTCGTTGAGCAGGACAGCGGGCAGGATCCGCTCCGGGTTGATGGTGCCATTGAATCCAACGAGCGGGAGCTTCCCGCGCCAGTCGGGCCCGAGGATCGATTGCAGCCCGGAGATCAGATCGGGCGGATAGCGCGACGGAGCGTGGACGATATCGGCGGTGAGATCGTTCCAGAACGGGGCGGTGGTGCCGGGATAGCGGGCATGGACCAGCGCGGCGACCTGGTGGGTGACCTCGGTGTGCGGGAAGGCGGAGTGGACCAGGTAAATGCCCATGATGGCGAAGCCGATCATGAGCGGCCAGCGGAACATGACCATGATCCCTTGCAGGAGCGACTGGAGACCGCAGTCGCGGTCGCTCTTCGCGCCGAAATAGCGCGGCTCCGCGCCGGAACCCATGCCGCAAAGGACGTTCCGCAGCAGATAGAAACTGGCGATGACGATGAGCGGCTCATACTGCTCGTAGCCGGCGGGCATTGGGGTATGCCAGGCGGGGTAGGAATGGATCCAGTCCGAATTGCCGGTGACGAGGCTCGCGGTGGCGGCGAGGCTGGCGGCGCCAGGCACCATGTGCCAGGCCATGACGGAAATGACGACGCAGGAGAAAATGACGATTACGCCCTGGACCAGGTCCGTGAGCACCACACCGTAAAAGCCGGAGCTTACGGTGTAGAGCGTGGTGAGAGCCATCACCACCAGCGTGGTGGCCATCGGCGGAAACGGAAAGAACATGCCAAAAAAAAGGCTGGTGCCGCGGATGAGATAGGCCAGGAGCATGACGGTGCTGATGACGGCCATGACCGCAGAGAGCAACCGCAAGCCCTCCGCCGCGCGTCCTTCACCGAAGCGGTAGGTCATCCACTCCGCGCCCGTCATGCAATGAGACCGCCGGTGCCACTTCCCGGCATAGCAAAGGAGAAAGGCGAGGATCAGGACCGCGCCGCCACGGAATTCCACGAACAGGCCGCGCGGTCCCATCATGTAGAGAAAGGAGGTGATGATCATCGTGCCCGTGAGGTCGAACCAGTTCGCCATGCCGGCGACCCCGAGGAGCCACCACGGCAGCGAGTGGCCGCCCAGGAAGTAATTGTCCAGGCTGGATCCGGCCTTGCGGGTCATGATAAGACCCATGATGAGGCTCACACCGAGATAGCCGATGATGATCGCGTAATCGATGTAACTTAGGCTATGCATGGAAGGGGATGGAGAACCGGCGCCAGCCCAGCCGCAAAATAACGACCGGGGCGCAAGGATCGTCCGGCCTCGGGGATATATTCGGACATATAACGATGCGCGGCGGGGGAGATTGGCGGGGGAACGCGACTGGGGTGTGAAACGAGCGGACACTATCTATCCGCACTGCGCGGGAGCGTCAAGGTCTTCTGACCAAACGCTTTCTCCATCCGTTCTCCGGTTCTACGGCTTCTCCAGTGACGAAGCCATGCCCGCGAGGAAATTGGGCTGGTTGCACGTGAGCCGGCCCTCGAACTGCCAGGCGCCCCCCGCCTGGATGACCTTGATCAGAAAATGGTTCCAGCCCTGCTGGAGCTTGAGCGCCTCCACCCGCGCCCTGCCTCCCTCGATGGGTCCGGAGCGGATCTCATTGACCACCTGGGTTCCGTTCACCCACACCTGCACCGCGTCGTCGGCGGCCACCTCCAGCCCGACGGATGGAATGTTCGGCTCGAGCAACAGATTGTCCAGCGCCCGCGGGCTGGAAACCCAAAAGCTCATGTAGGCGACGGCATTTTCCTTGGGACCGAAGAACCTCATCTCGTTGAAGTCGAAGAGGCCGCTTCCGCTGTACTCCAGTCTCCAGCGATGGCCCCGCACCCTTGCGCCCGCCCGAATGTCGCTCTGCGCGGGATCGACAAAGCTCTGCGTTGCCCCGTCCTCGATGGAGGCGACCGGAAAGCTGGCGCAAACCAGGGCGCGGACGATCATGCCGGACCTGAGCAATGGATTTCCGGAATCGCTGCTGGCGCCCAGCGAAATGCCGAGATTGGCCAGGATGGTGCGAATGGTTTTCTCCTCCTGCTGGAGCCGCGGCGCGGCGGGAAGCGTGGTCACGAGCAGCCTGCCGCCGCCCGTATTCGTGGAGATGAGCACCGCGCCGGAGGGCTTCGCCTCGGCTTCGGAGCGGACCACCATGGCCGTCTTCGCGTATTCGGGCTCTTTGTTCCACTTCAGCCAATCGGTATCGCAGTCTTTCAGGAGGACGACGCTCTGCTGCTCCAGCGGGCCGGCCAGGCCCTCGCTCGTGATCCGCGGCGGGTCCAGCTCGGAGTAATAGAGATTCGCCGGCGTGAGACCCGCCGTCACGCGATCGGGCTGGCCAGGCAGCAGCGAGGAGGCGGCACGGGCGGTGACTTCCAGGGGCGCGGGCAGAAGCGCGTTCAACTCGCCGAGCGTGTCCGGGCTGGCGCCCCAGACGATGACGGTGCCCCCGGCGGCAAGCACCTGCCCGATCCGCGGGCGGGCGGTCGCCGCCGGCGGGGGCTTTGCGCCGTCGATGAAGAGCAATTGCGGGACGGAGGCGGTCGCCAGTTTCGAGACGGGCACGCCGGTGTCGTCCAACTGCGAGGCCAGCTCGCTCCCCTGTCCACCCAGGATATTGGCCGAGGAAATGGCGGACGGCGCGGGAGCCGCGGCCGGCGAAGGCGGGGTGTTCGGCACGGGCGTCCACTTGCAAGGCGCCGGCGGCTCCGTGGCCGCATCGCGAATGGCATCGTAAAGCGGCCAGGTTTCGAAGAGGGGCAGCCTGGGGGTGTAGCCGGGATTGAGCGTAGTGCAGTAGGGCCCGAGGCGTTCCGGCTGCACGCCGGGCTGGCCTTCGCGGAAGCCGGTGAAGAATATGCCGTCGTCCAGCGTCGGTGGAAGCGAGGGATCCGCGAGCCCCAGCGGCAACGGCTTGAGGCCGTACCAGACCATGTTGAAAACGCTGCGATAAATCGCGCCATACTGCCGCTCGAGCATGAGATCCTGATAAGAGGATGCGGCGACGCCTTCCATGCGGCCTTCAAACGACTCATAGGCGCGGTCGCCGTTCGTTTCCGCGACCTGCCGCGGCGTCGCGTAGTAGGCATCCCCCGTCTCGCCCACGCCCCACGGCTTGCCGGTGCGGACCGCGTCCTTCATACTGCCTTCGCCGCCGTAGTGCATGATCAACACGGGCAACTGCCCATCTCCGTCATCCTCGCCGTCGCATGAGACCCACTGGCGGGTCGGGTCGATACGATGGCACAGGTCCCGCCAGATTGCGTAATGGCTGATGAGCGTTTGCACCATGCTGTCGGGACCCCGCACGACGTTGCGCACGACGGGCATCACCTCATTCGACGCGCTCCAGCCAAAGACAGAAGGGTGGTTCCGGTCGCGCATGACCAGGTTTGCAAGATGCGTTTCCGTGTCCTGCCAAAAGGCGGGATCGTCCAGCTTCGGGCCGCCATCGCTGGCCCAAACGGCGGTCTCATCCAGGACGAGGATGCCCATCTCGTCCGCGACATCCAGGTAGAAGGGAGGATAAGGCTGCGCGTGCAGGCGGACGGCATTCAAATGAGCGCTGTGCAAGGCCGTGAACCAGGCCCACGCATAGCGGCGGGTCATCTGGGGGATGCCGAGGAAATGCCATGAATCCCCCCTCATCACGAGGGGCTGGGCATTGAGCAGGAATTGATTGCCCCGCAGCGATATCTGCCGCCAGCCAAAGCGGGTGTACTTGGAGTCGATGACCTGCCCGGACGATTGCACCCGCGTCACCAAGCCGTACAAGTTCGGGGAATCCGGCGACCAGGTTTTGAGCCTGCCCTGGACTGGCCTGGCCAGCGTCACCTTGATCTGCCCGTGGGCGGGAACGGTGACCGTTGCGGAAGGCAATTGCAGCGAGGTGGTCTGGCTCAGGGTGGAGCTTGGCAGCGGCGCCGTCAGCACATCCTTCCCCGCCTTGGAAATCCATGCGCGGACATAGCCCCGCACTGAAACCTGAGCGGGCGTATCGCCATCGTTGGCCAGCGTGATTTCCGCCTTCAAGGTATCCGCATCCAGCAGCGGCTGCACGTAAACGTCCGAGACGTGGACGACCGGCAACGCGACGAGATCGACGTCCTGCCAAATGCCGGCGATATGCTGGCCCCAAAACGAGCCGGCCTGATAGGGTCGCCGCCCGAACGGCCCGTCCTTGTCGAAGAGCGAAGGCTTCCGGACACCCACGAGCAATTCGTTTTCCGCGCCGAATTTTACCGCCGCCGTCACATCCACGTCGAACGGGAAAAAGAGGTCGAAACGCGTTCCGACTGGCTGGCCGTTGAGGAGAATCCGCGCATCCCCCGCCACCGCGCCGAAGTGCAATTGGATGCGGCGTCCCCGCCATGCCGCCGGCACAGTGAATGTCTTGCGCAGCCAGCCCATCTTGACTTGCTCCCAAGCGGCCGGGTAACTCGGAAAGGTGCAAAAATCACCGCCCTCGCCATCCTGGTCGGCGAAGCTGTTCACATTCCACGGCGAGGGAATGCGGATGGGAGTCGCCGCCCAACCGGATGCGGACGCCGGGGGCAGGTCGGGCGTGGGATCGCGCCCCTCCTGGAACCAGTCCGGCAGCGCCACGGGCTGGAACTGCCACAGGCCGTTGAGGCACAAATCGGCGCGATACGGTTTCTCCACCGGTTTCACGAAATCCTCGGACGGGGCGAAGGGCGCGGAGAATTCCACACGCGGCCCGGCCGCGGAGGCGAGCCACGGGAGAGCGAGGAGAAGAAGGAAGGAAAGGCGTCTGGTAATCATACCGCAAGGCGTTATGAAATGAAACGGCAGGGCGGGAACGTCTTCCGGCACGGAAGGAGAATACACATCCGTTCAGGTTTTGGCGCGGTCCCGCGAATATTCAAGCATTTTGCACAAACGTTCTACGTTTCCAGCCTGCAGCGGCAAGGATATCCGAAGGGCCTCCTATTCGGTGATCAGCAGGCGGAAAAATTTTTCCGTCTGGCCCGGCGGCACGGCGAATTCCCAAAGGTAGATCGGGTCGCCGGTAATCGGGTCATTGCCCAGGCTTTGGGTGACGTTGGGAGCCACCGTGGAAAACGAGCCGGCAGCCGGGGAGCTGGAGGTTTGCGAAACGACGCCGGTGAAGCTTGCCCGGGAACTTTCCCGGAAGGTGAGGGTCACGTAGGCTGACGTCCCGGAAGTTGGGATCAGCCCGATCTTTGGGAGGGCGGCCCAATTCGCCGCGGTCATCGCCTGGAAGGGATTGATGTCCGCAAAGAACTTGAGCAGGTTCGGAACCCCGTCTCCGAGCGGTGTGGCGGTCGGTCCGCCATTGGAGGAATTCCCAAAGTAATAGGACTCCCATTGGCTGAAGTTGCTCTGGACAACGAGGCTGGCGGTGCTGCTTGCGAGAGATCCCGCGGTGTTCGCCAGGACGCAGGAGTAGGGTCCATCGTTGGCGATGGTCGCGTTGCTCACAGTGAGGATGGGGGAGGTCGCTCCGGAGATTGGCGCGTTATTGAACATCCACTGGTAGGTGAGCGGGGCCGAGCCGCTGCCGGTCACGGTGAGCACGGCGGTCGAGCCCGACGCCACCGTCTGGGAGGAGGGCTGCGTGCTGATCGATGGCGCGGGCAGCAGGATGTTCTTCGCGCCGGGCGTCGGAGAGCCGGGCATGAAAACGATATTCGACGAACCGTCGGGAATGCGGCCCATGGTCACGTCCTTGGTCTGCTGCCCGAAGCTGACCGCATCGATCTGGGTGAGGCTCGAATTGTCGTCCGAGAGGATAATGTATTCGCCGCTCGCGCTCAGCTTGAAGTTCACGTGATTGCTGCCTGCATCGAGGTTCTTATCGGCCTGAAAGACCGCGAACCCCTTGCCGGCGATGAAGCTCAGCGGGCCGGCCTGGGAATTCGTGATGCCTGTGGTCGATGGATCATCGCTCAGATATAGCCCCGCCATGTTCACCGGATTGGTGTCCATATTGTATAGCTCGAACCAATCGTTGCCCGTCGATTCCGAGGCCAGCCATTCGTTGATCCGCAGATTCATGACGTTTCCGAGGGTCGCGGCGGCGGCATTGGCCGCGCCTGGGGTCGGCGAGCTGAGCAGTTGCCATTGGCCGCCGAGAACGCCGATCGATTGATCCTGAATCTGGAAGCCGTACTGAACGAGGTTCACAAGCTGGCCGGACGCGTTGAGCAAATAGACCCCGCCGCTCGAACCGCTCAAGGTCAGCGCCGTGTTCATATTCGCGCCGTAGGCCGTGCTCGCGGCGTGCGCCGGGTCGCACCAGAGCATCAGGTAACCGTTTGCCGGGACCACGCTGCCACTGGGGAAAGTCCACGCCCCGCTGCCGCTCTGGGCAATGTTGACCTGCATCCCGCTCATGTCGAAGCTGTTTGTCCCGCTCGGGTTGAGGAATTCCACCCAGCCGGCGCGCGTCCCCCACGGGGCCTGGGCGCCGGTCACGTTGATCGCCAGGACTTCGTTGAGCGCGGGGCCCATGTAGGTGATGGAGTAATTTGCCGCGCCGGGGCTGCCGCCATCCGGGAAGCTGACAATCGTCGATGAACCGTTGGGGTTCCGCCCCTGAGAGACGTTCAACGCCTGGGCGCCGAAGGTCACCGTATTGAGCGTATTTCCGTTCGGGTCGAGCAACGAGAGAGTGGTCCCGGAGGCCGGGAGGATGAAGTCAACATGATTGACCCCGGGCAGATCGTCGGTGAAGAGTTGGAGATAGCCGTTGGGCGCGATAAAGGTGAGCGCCGTGATCTGGAAGAGGTCGGTATTCGTTTGAAGGATGTCGCCCTTGAGGGCGGCGGGCAGGGTGGAACTCGTGTTGTAAAGCTCGATCCAGGGCGGGTTTGGCGGCAGGGCATTTGCCATCCACTCGTTGATCACCACGCTGCTTGACGGCGCCAGCGCAGCCGCGGTGTTCGCGGCGTTGGGAGTCGGGTTGGTGAGCTGCCAGGTTCCGCTGATCTTCCCGATCGAATAATTGGCCGGCTGATTGCCGAACTGGACGGCATCCCACCGCACTTTGTTGGAATCGAGAAGCTGCACGGTGTCGCCGGTGGGATTGAGCGGGAAGCCGGTGTGCAGGCCGGGGGCGCCGTCGGCGCTGTCGCACCACACCACCAGGTAGCCGTTGGCCGGAATCGTCGTTCCGCTCGGGAAGTTGTATTTCTGCGAGGCAACCGGATCGCTCAAGGTCCAGCCGGCGATCGAAGCCGTGACTGAGGTGTTGTTTTGCACCTCGATCCAGGGCGAATAGATTCCACCGTTGACGACCGCGGAAACATTGTTGGCCATGATCTCGCTCAATTGGAACGTCCCCGTGCCGTTCACGGGCGTCGAATTGGGTTTCCCCGGCGTTCCGCCATTGACCGCGCTGGCCTGCCAATTGGTGGGATCGTCCGGATTGCCCATTGGATTAATGATCTCCAGGGAAGGACCATTGCCGTCCGCGGCGGTCGGCCAGCCGTCGTTCGAAAGGTAGTTGACGGAATCGACGATCTCTCCGCCCGTATTCAAGAGGGCCACCTGCTGGCCGCTATTGCTGAGCCCGCCGTCAAAATAGCCGATGGCGGACACCGTCGGATATTCCGCCTGCCAGGCGGAAATGTCGCTATCGCTTCCGATGACCATGAACTGGCCCGGCGCGATGACGGTGTTTGGGGGAAAGATGTAAGAAACTCCCAGGAAATAATACCCGCCGATATTGATGGAGTTGGCGCCGAGATTTTCGATCTCGATGAATCCGAGGTCGCCAGTGTTTTTCCCCGCCGGATTATACATGATTTCGGTGATCCGCACCGGGACGACGGGAGAACCGACGGAAAAACTGGCATTCGTGAGCGCGCTCCAGACCGAGGAGGTATTCAACACGCGCGCCTTGACCGTCTGGCTCGAGTTCAGCGTGATTGGCGCGGTGTAGGGCAGCGCGGTGCCGCCATTGGCCGAGGTCGCGGGCACGCCGCTGCCGAACACCCGCGGGTCGCTGCCATCGGTGGTGTAATACATCGTGCCGGTCGTCCCGGCAGGCAGCGACATGCTCAACGAGTAGGCAAGCGGCACCCGTCCGCCAAACTGGCTGAATATGGGAGCCTGGGCGTTGGCCGGAGGAAACAAGTTGCGGCTGGTGCTCTGGAACTGGCCCAGCACGAAGGCGTTGCGCAACGCGAACCAGTTGTTGGAAGGATCGCCTGAGATCGCGGGATTGCCCAGACCCAGAAGGTCGTTCAACACGGGAAGCCACTGGTTTTCCCGCGTATAGGTCCCAAAGACGAATTCACTGTTGGAGCCGCCATAGCCGGCGAAGCTGCCTTCGATGGGGGTATTGGCATAGTACTGCGTGTAAGCTCCCCACTTCGCCGATTCGCCGGCGATGGCGTTGTTGATCTCGTTCGTCCGCTTCAAATATAAAGCTTCGGCATTGGTCCCGGACAGAACGCCGCCGTTAAAGAACTGCTTTTGCACATGGTCGGCAAAGAGCAGCCTGAACTCCGCGTTGGTCCGCAGCGCTCCCCAGATTTGTCCCGGCCCGCCCTGGCCGCTGCCGTTGTCGTAATCGTCAATCTCGGTGGCGTTATTGCTTTCCAGGACGTGCTCGGCATCCCAAACGCCGAAATAGAATTTGCCGTTGCCGCCGTACTGCGTTTCGTGGGACATGGCATACCAGTTGTGCTGGGGCCAGTCGGTATTGCCCGTGTAGAGATTCGCGAGCATGTAATCGGCCAGGGCGTCGGCATCGACGTATTGCAGGCATTGCGTGTAGAGCGCGTTGCCGGCGGCGCTGCTGCCGGTCGCGGTGAGAGTATTGTTATTGGCGTTGAGGAAGTTGATCAGCTTATTCCACTGGATGAGATGCGGGTCGGACGGCACCGATGATTCCGTCTCGAAACCGTTATTCGTCGTCTCCACTTCGAGCGATGTTGTGGTGAGACGCACCACGTCGTACTCCTCCTTGGTGCCGCCCCAATAAGTCGCGGCAAAGTCCGCGTCCTCGCGATCGTGGTAATAGTACATGCCCCAGTAGAGGCCATCGATATAAAGGTTGCAGAATTTGCTGTGAAAGGAGGGCCAGCCCATGGCAATTTGCAGGTCGCTGGTGTAGGCATCGTGCGTCTGCTGCGCGTAGGCGCGCTGGTAGGTCTCCTCTTCGCCGCCGACGTAATCGTACGTGTCATTCGATCCGCCGTCGAAAACGATCGTGTTGAATTCGCTGGCCGGCGAATCGGGATAGATTGACTGCTCGAGTTCTCCGGCGCCGTAGAAATCCTTGAAGACCGCCCGAAAGGAGTGCTTGAAGTTTTTCACCGGATCGCGGCTCGATCCGCCCTGGATCTGGATGCCGCAGTTGATTTGCAGATTCGGCTGCGAGCCGTCCGGGAAAATCATCTCGAGCGAACAAGGCCGCTCCCATTGCGAGCCATCCTCAACGGGATGGGTATAGAGCCCGTTGGCCTGGCTGAACATGTCCGGCTCCGTCGTGGTGACTTCCAGTGTCGGAATGCTGAGCAGCCCGGCCGTGATATAGGATGCATCCTGGGCGGCGATTCCCGGGTCCACCTGGAAATAGCATTGGCTGCCGTTCAACACCGTCGTGGGACTATACTCGTCGTAGTCGAGCCAGGTGTCGTTTACCGGGTCACCGGTGAATTGCGTTGGAAACCCCGGTGGATTCGCAGGCTGTGAGAGCGTGCTTGCGACGAAGTAAAAACTTTCCGTCCCGACATCCGAAGAGAGCAGGGTGGTCCCGATGGCCGCCGCGCGCACAACGGTCGTCGCGCTGATGGGGATGGGCCCGGTATAGAGGGTCCCATTGGTCGCCGTTGGAATGCTGCTATCGGTCGTGTAATAAATGGGGATGCCCGAGGTCGCCGTCGAGAGCACGAGATTGAAGGGGCCGTCGAAGTAGCCGTCGGGGACGCTGAAACTGACGTCCGGGGCGACGCCGGTAATGGTGCTCGTGCCATTGGCGGCGCCCGGCGTGGGCGTGGTGAAGTAGTTGTTGGTGCCGGTGCTCGAATCGTAGCCGTAGCTCACGTCCGCCTCCTGAATGGGGTAGCTCGGCGAAAACTGGTACTCGGCCGTGGTGCGAGGCAAATCCGCGCTGAAAAGCCCGAGGTAGGAGCCGTTCTGGCTCAGAGTGAAATTGGTGTGCATCTTGTTGCCCGCCGCCGGATTGGTCACATTCTTGCTGTCCGCCCAGATGACCAGGTATCCGCCCGCCGCGATCACCGACTGCGAACCCGAGGGAAAGATCCAGAGCTCGGGCTGGGTTGAATCATCCGTGATCGACCAGCCCGCCAGGTTCACGCTCGACGTCCCGCTGTTGTAAAGCTCGATCCACGGGCTGTACGACCCGTCTTCATCGACGTAGTCGGACGTCCCGCTGGGATTGTTCGCATTGTCCGCGAGGAATTCGTTGATGCGGATGCTGCTCACGCCGGACGCGGTATTCATCGTGGCCGTCCAGCTTCCGCCGGCAAACGCATTCGGGGGCGAGGCGAAATCCGTAATATCCTGGCCCGCCGCCCATTGAAAAGTGATAGTTCCGTTCGCCGGCTGCGGAAAGCTGAAAACGTAGGGCCCGGGGCCGGAACCGGAGACATTCGTGGCCGCCTGTCCGTTGATGAGCAGACTCGAGGCCGTCACATTCTGGACTGCCGTGCTGAAAGTCACCTCACACTGGGTCAATCGATCGACGGTGATGCCCGGGGGGGGATTCTGTACGGTCATCGTTGGGGGCGAATTCGCCTGGAGCGTGTAGCTAAAGGGAGTTCCAAAGCCGAATTGCGTGCCGGCCGAGTTCGCGATCGCGTTATCCGGGTCCCACGAAACCGTCACCTGTCCCACGGCCGGCTGTGTGAAACCGAATGTGTAGGCGCTGCCGCTGGTACCCACCTCCAGCAAGGTATTGGCGGGGTTGTTGTCCACGAGAAGAGACTCAGCCAGCACGTTCACCACGGGCTGGCTGAAGGTCACCGTGATCGAGGTAAATCCGGAACTTGTGGTAACAATGCTTCCGCTGGCGGGAACCACGGTCTGCACCGTCGGGGCGGTGGCCATGGCATGGGGAACGAGGGCGGCAAGAAGGGAGAGAGCGATCAGGGGGCGGATGCGCATGTGCTTTTTGGGGGGAGAGAAAAATTGCGGGCTCACGCCTCGCGGAATCAGCTTCCGCGGCGGATGCGGCGGGAGCCGGCGATAAGGAGCACCGCGCCGAGACCCAAGGCGGCCAGGGAGTTGGGCTCTGGCACCGCTGCGGCTACGGGCGCGAAGGAAACGCCGAGGAAGGATTCGTTGGCGGCGGCCGTTGCGAGGGTGGTGGGCGTGCCGTTGATCGTGGCGTCTGCGCCGCTGGTATCCGTCAGGCTATAGAGTTTGGTGGGACTCGTGGTAAAGATATCGACATCGTCTCCGTCCACTTCTCCGGTAATTCCCGTGACATTTCCGGAAATCGAAATATCGCCTTCCGCAACCCAACTGCCGGACACCAGGGAGAACTTCTGGATTGCCTTGCTCGTGCTCGTGTCGGCGATATAGAGGGTATTGGGACTCGATGAGTCGATGTCGGCAAGGAAGAAGCTGTATAGGTTAGTGGGACTAGCCACCGTGAGACCCGGCAGAAGTGTGATGGTCTGGCCGGCGGTAGCCGGCAGCCCGGTCCCAATGGTGAACACGCCCTCGGTGCTGGCACTCTGCGACGAAGCGTAGAGCTGGCCGTCGGCTATTTGGAGTTCCTCAAAGTTGGTGTCCGTGGAGTTCAGTTCCGTGGAAGTCGTGCTGCCGTCGGTAGTATAGCGGATGCCGCCCGTCGCGCCCGCCACCCAGATCGAATTGCCATCGGTCGTGATTGCCGAGCGGGGGTTGTTGCCTTGAGCGGCATCGCTGAGCGCCGTGGTCGTATCGATGTCCCCACTCGCGTCAATGATCGCGACCGTTCTGGGAATGTCGCTGCTGGAAATGCTAGCCACGCCCGGTGCCGCGTCGTATCCGAAGAGGGTCAGGAATTCTCCATTGGGCGATAGAGTCAACTGGCCTTCCGAGGAGGCGGTGCCATCCTGAGTGTATGGGTTTTCGGAGCCATTGGCTGCGGTCGGCAACGCGAAGCTCGCCACGGGACTGCCCCCGGACGTCGAGTATTCATCGAGGAACACAGCGGCGGACACGTTGGTGGTCAGGACGGTGCCGGTGCCTACCCGGTCCACGACGATATCTCCCGGCGTGAAATCGGTGGCCAAAGCGGACGCGGAAAGCACTGCGATCGAAATAAACGTGAATAATACTGTTCTCATAATGGATAGTTTTCGGATTTTCGGAACGGGCTGGCGCATGGAGGGGCCGGACCGTGGTTAAGAAATGTCAATCCCCCAATATATCCTCTAGTGCCGATATGTGGCGATAATATAACTTTGCCATCGCAAGAAAATCGAAACAGACTAGAACCTGAAGCATTTTGTCTTTCCAACGTTTTGCGCAGAATGTCCAGTCCCCCTTTTTTCCGCACGCTCTTCCTCGCCTTGCCGCCCGCATGCATGCTTCGCGCCGGGACAAGGGAAATGGCGGTCGTTATCGCGGCCGCAGGCGTCACCCGGCCTTGATTTTCCGAACTTATTCCTATGAGGCGCTTCCTGTTCTCGATTTCCTTTGCCTGCGGCATGATCTGCGCCCTTGCGCGCGCCGAAGATATCTCCGGCGCCGGCTGGCGGCTCTGGCCGGACCAACAGGCGGCCTGGCGCAACGATACGCTCTATCTTCCGTCCGAGGTGCAGCTTGACCGGCTGCCGGTCAATCCGCCGACGGGCGGCTGGCAGGCGCTGAATGCGTCGCAGGGCATCCCGGTCACGCTGCCCAGCACGGTGGAAGAGCATTACTGGGGCAAGCTGAGTCTGCGGCCCTACGGTCGGTTCGAGGCGCAGAAAGGGCGGCATACCTCCTTCCCAAATGGCGCTTACGACGGCGTTTCCTGGTGGTGGCGGGAGATCGACGTTCCCCATTTCCGGCCCGGCCAGCGCCTCCTGGTTTCCTTCCGCGGTGCGCGGTTGCGCTCTGAGGTCTACTGCAACGGCAAGCTGTGCGGCTACAGCATCATGACGGAACTGCCTTTCCAGGCCGATCTCACGAATGCGGTCACCCCCGGCGGCAAAGCGCTGCTGGCGGTGCGGATCACCAATCCCGGCGGCGATTACGATTGGATCGATTTCTGCCAGGCCCGCATCCAGTGGGGTAAATACACGCTGCCTCCCTCCCACGGCTTCGGGGGCCTGGACAGAGATATCCAGCTCGATGTCAGGGATAACGTCGCCATCTCCGACCTGGCAGCCATCAACGAGCCCGACCTGCACCGCGTCCGTCTCGTGGCGGATGTTACCAGCGCTACCGGCGGCTACGAGGGGCCCGTCCGATTCGACATCGTCTCCGCCGGAAAACCGGTCTGGACCGGGACCGCGAATGTCCAGGTCGGCGCGGGAGAAACCAAAACGGTGCAATTGGAGGCGCAGGTCGATTCCGCGAAACCCTGGTCCCCGGACACTCCGAGCCTTTACCAGGCGCGCGCCAAGCTTCCCGCCCTCTCCGCGAGCGGTCGCACGGTGAACTTTGGCTTCCGCTTTTTCACCGCCCGCGGCATCGGATCGCAGGACGCCACGCTCACGCTGAACGGGAAGCGCATCGTCGTCGTCTCGGCCATTTCCTGGGGTTATTGGGGGCGCAACGGCCTCTGGCCGGACCCGCAGATGGCCATGCGCGAGGTCTCCGACGCGAAGAAGCTGGGCCTGAACTGCCTCACGTTCCACCGAACCATCGGCAAGCCGGAGGTGCTGGACGATCAGGACCGGCTTGGCCTCCTTCGCTATGAGGAGCCGGGCGGTGGCAAGTTCGTGCTCGGCACGCGCTACACACAAGGCCCGTGGGGGCCGAACGGCGAATTCCTGGCGCACGGTGACGGCGGGGACTCGCTGGAGCCGCCGAAGGGTTATGTCGAACCCGATGCCGTCGATACGAGCGGCAGCGGCCCGGACGGCGATCCGCAAGTGTTCTGGGAGAAATACGAGCAGGAAAAAATCCTGGAAATGGTCAAGCGCGACCGCAGCCATCCCTCGCTCATCATCTATGGGATTCAGAATGAATCCAACCCAATGGATCTGCGCAACCCGCGCATTTACCGGCTCCTGCGCAGCATGCACGCGCTCGATCCCAGCCGCGTCATCGTCTTCTACTCCGGCGGCGTGCCGGAGAAGGACCAGGTGCTGATGCTGCCTTACAGCGACGAGATCCGCTACGGCGACAAAACGATTCCCTATGCGGGTTGGAGGGATTGCCACACCTGCGGCGGCCCCTGCAATTACCTGGATAACCTCTACACCGATCCCACGAATTTCGTGCAGATGCAGAATCCGCAGGATCGCAAGGAGATTTGCGTCTGGGGCGAGATGCTCGGCGCGGCCGTGCCGGACGATTACGACAAGCTGGTCCACTCCTTCGATGCGGCGCATCCGACCGGCTACGAGCTGGACGACATGTCGAAGGTCCTGGCCGGTTATCACGACTTCCTCGACAAATGGGGATTCCGTCGCGATTTCCCAACCGATTCCTCGCTCTTCCAGGCCATTGGCGCGCGCTGCTATTACTTCTGGCAGCGCATCCTGGAGCAGTCGCGCGCGGAAAACGCGAACGACATGCTTGTGATCAGCGGCTGGGAAAGTACGACCATCGACAACCATTCGGGACTCGTCGACAACCACCGCTTCTTTAAGGGGAATCCGGCATTGATCGCGAAGGCGCTGCGACCGGAGGTGCTCTTTCTTCAGCCCCGTCATATGATCGTGGCGCGTGGCGGGAAAGACCTGGTGGACGTCTTCCTGCTCGACCGCGGCGGACGGAGCGGACCCTATACCTTGCGGCTCACGGCGCGGAACCCCGACGGCTCGGTTGCGGCTACCATCAAAAAAGCCGTCCAGGTGCAGGGCGGGGATGTGTACGGGCAGTTGTTGACCGCGACCGTGGAAGTCCCCGCGGCGCAAGCCGGCATGTTGAGCCTGGAGGCCAGGCTCGCTCCGCAAAGCCCGGGAGCATCCGTTCTCACCGGCAGCGACCAGATCGAGGTGGTCGACGTTGCGGGCATGCGTTTGCTGGACAAGATCGCCGTTGTCGAGCCGGGCACGGAGGTGACGCAGACCCTCACCGATATCTTCCACGTCACCCCCTCCATTTTTTCCAAGGTCGAATCCGGCACGCATCTCGATGCCGTGGTCCTGGCCACAAAGGATGACGGCGGCGAGATTTCCCAGGGAGTCTTTGCGGAGGCGCTCAGGCGCACCCACGACGAAGGGACGCGGCTCGTGCTTTGGCCGGACACGAATTCGCGCGCGGAATCCTTTGCCAGGGCGCTCGCCGCCCTGGGAATCGTCCACTACGACGGCACGGTGGGAAACCTGGGAGCACCCTGGTTCGGCAGTTGGTTCTTCGTGCGGAAGCATTGGCTGCTCGACTCGCTGCCCACCGGCTGCGCGATGGACTGGCGTTACGGCGTCAGCGCATTCAGCGGCCCCTCCTGGCTGCATGACAATCCGCCCGGGAGCCGCACGGACGGATTGCTCCTCGACGCGCCCGGCATGGAAGTGGCGGTGGGATACGGCGCGGACCACAACACGAAAGTCGGAGTGGCCGGCTGTGTCATTCCCTATGGAAAGGGGCAAATCGTCCTTTACTGCCTGCCGGAGCTGGTGCAGAGCCTCGTGCCGGGTAATCTCGCAATCAGCCCGGTGATCTGCCAGCGCCTGCTTGGAAACGCGCTCCGGGCGGCGCCTTCAGCCTTATGAAACTCCACACCCCACTCGCCCTCGGGCTGCTCGCCATCCTCTCCGGTGGTCCGGCGGCGCATGCACAGCCTTACCAGGATCGGATCGGCTTCTCTCATTCCTGGCCGGTGACCTACGACGACTGGTCAAATGCCTTTCTCTCCGGGAATGGAAAGATGGGCATCATGGTTTTTGGCGATCCGCTGAATGAAACAGTAATCTTCAACGATCGCGGCTTCAACCTTTCCAACGGGACAGAGCGCTCTTTTGCCACCATCAGCGCGACCGATCTCAAGACCATCCGGGACCAATGCGCGGCCGGTGATTTCGCGGACGCGGATCATCTGGCGGCCACGGCGCCGCAATACAACGGCGGCGGGGACGGGGCGCGGCATCCCGGGTATGGGATGTTCATCGCCATCCCCCCGGCAGGCGCGCCCCGGGATTACTCGCGGACGTGCGATTTCCGAACCGGGGAGATCATCGTTCGATGGACGGACAACCGGGGCGCGTGGGTGCGGCGGGCATTCGTCTCCCGCGCTGACGACGTGGATGTGCAATGGCTGACGGCGCCCTCCGGCGGCAACCTGACCTGCACCATCCAGCTCTCCACCGCGCCCGGCATGGGGCTGCCTTCGGAGCTGTCGTGGACCGCCTCCGCCACGCCCGGCCTGCTGACGCTGCACGCGAAGTACAAGCCAGACCTGGATGCCGGCTATGAAGGGGTGACGCGCGCGATCGTGACCGGCGGCGCCAGCCACGTGGAGGGCGATGTTCTGCACGTGGACGGAGCGCGCTCGATCTTGCTGCTGAGCCGCACGGCGAAATATGTGGACCACTGCGAGGACCATTGGAACAGCAACGATCTCCAAAAATCGCTCGCCGACCTGCCCGCGGATTACGATTTGCTCCTGCGCCGCCACGTGGCGATCCATGGGGCGATCTACGACCGGGTAAAGATCGACCTGGGCGCATCGGCGGCGGAGCGGGCAAAGACAAACGAGGAATTGCTGGAAGAGCAGAAATCGCTCGCCGCGCCGGTTCCGGCCCTTTGGGAGCGGATTTTCGATGCCGGCCGCTATTACTTCCTCTCCGCCAGCAGCGAGGAAACTCCGCCCGACCTCCTCGGCCTTTGGACGGGCGATTGCCGCGCCGGCTGGGGCGGGTTCTATACCCTGGATGCGAACCTGAACCTGCAGGTCGGCGGCGGGAATATCGGCGACATGCCGGAGGCAATGGAGGGCTACTTCAAGATCAACGAGGCATGGCGCAAGGACTTCGAGACCAATGCCCGCAAGCTGCTCGGCTGCCGCGGATTGCTGGCCTGCGGGAACTCGCCCGGCCCGCAAACCGGACTCATGGCTGATATCAGCGAATATTATCCCTACCAATACGCCACAGGGGAGGAAGGCTGGTTGCTTTACCCGTTTTGGGAGCATTACCTGATCACCGGCGACAAGGCGTTCCTGCGCGACCGCCTTTACCCGCTGCTGCGCGAGATGGGGGAATTTTACCAGGATTTCCTCGTGAATAAGGATGCTCAGGGCAAATACATTTTCGCCGGTTCCGTATCACCCGAGAACCAGCCTCCGAATCTTCACGTCTCGCTGGTCAACAACTCAGTGTTCGATATCTCCGGCGCGAAATTCATTCTCTCGACCCTCATCAAGACATGCAATATCCTGGGCCTGGATCAGGGACCGGGTGGGGGCGTGGAAACCTGGACAAGGATCCTGAACCAGTTCCCGCCTTATCTGGTCAACTCGGATGGCGCGTTGAAGGAGTGGGCCTGGCCCGGGCTGGATGATGACTACGGCCACCGCCATTCGAGCCATCTGCTGCCCGCGTGGCCTTACCGGGAGATCACCCCGGAGGCCGATCCCGCCCTCTTCCGCGCGGCGCGAACCGCGCTGGCGAAGAAGGACGAGCACGACATCACCGCCGGCCACGGCATCCTGCACGACGGCTTCATCGCCGCCGTGCTGAAGAACGACGTATCGGTGCGCGACAAGCTGCTGCGCCTGACCCGGCGGGGTTTTTACTTCTCCAGCCTTTTCACCTCGCATAATCCGGACCACGGCATTTTCTGCGCCGATACCTGCAACGCGGTGCCGGGCATCATGATGGAAATGCTCGTCTCATCGGAGCCGGGGCGGCTGGAGTTTTTGCCGGCGCTGCCGGCGGAGTTGCAAACGGGATCGATCTCCGGCGTGAAGGGGCGGAACCGCGTCACGGTGAAGAACCTCGAGTGGGACCGCGCGGGGAAAAAGGTTTCGGCCGTCATCCGGTCGGATATCAATCAAAAGATCACCCTCATCGAACGGGACGGCATCGAGAAGATCGCCAGCACGGCGTCCGTGACGGCCTCGCCGCTGGGCGAAATCGCGCGCACCGTGCGGTTGCGCGCGGGCGTGAGTACCACGATCTCGCTCGACACCGGGACCCTTCGCGCACCCTGAGCGCTCAGGGCGCCGGCGGAGAGGCGCCATTGCAGCCGGGAACGCCAGGCGACGTGTAAACCCAGAAACTCAGTTCCTCGCGGCCAAGTCCCGGCTTGCCAATGGAAGAGTCCGCGGCGCGATGTTCCAGCCTTCCAGGGAAAGGCTGAGCGGGCCTCGCGAGGCAGCCGCGGGGACCTCGATCGTCAGCGAGCGCTTTTCGCCGGGAAGAAGGCTGACGTAATTGTCGCTTGCGAAAGCGGGGAGAATTTTGCGGCCGGTGGCGGCATCGCGGATGGAGAGCAGGGTCATGAGCGCCGGCGTGGCCGAGTCATTCGAGAGATCGATGGTCACCAGGTTCTTTTTCGGCCCCCGCGAAAGCTTCGCCCGCGCGGCCAGCGTCACCTTCGGCAGGGAATCGAGCGCCTGGAAATCGACGGCCTGCGCCGCCCACCAGTAGAAGTTATCGGAAAGGAGGTTGCCCTTGAGGTCGCGCAGTTCCAGTTTGAGGAACCAGACTCCGCTGACGCCCCGGGTGTCGATGGCGAAGCTCCTGGCGGTGTCATTGGCCGGGACGTCGAGCGTGGCGGCATTCGACCAGCGTAGTTTTCCATCGAGGCCGTACACCCTGGCGGTGGCGGTCACATTCCGGAGCGGCGCGAGCGTCGTATTGCAGACGAGCACCCCATGGTCCGGCAGGTCCATCTGCACGTGGATGGGCTCGCACGCTTTCTTGACGCCATAGAACGAGGCGTTCGTGTCGTAATTCCACCCGTAGATCTGCCAGACCGAACTGGGCCAGGAAGGATGGCTCATCCACATGAGGCGGCCGGTGGAGGGATGCCAGAGCGAGGCGTTCATGCCTTCGAACATGGCGCGGTGGGAGGTGTAATTGAGCATCTGGGCCTTCCGCACGAAATCCTCGAGGCCGGAGGGCGATCCATATTGCGTGGAGAGCATGTCCATGTATCCGTCCGCATTCGCGGCATCGTGGAGACACCAGTCGTGGTAGGCCCAAACGTCCCCGATGGGCCAAACGTCCGCCGGCGCCATCATCGCACGGATGGAATCCGCCGATAACGGGGACGGCATGCCAAGCTCGGTGGTAAATCCGCCGTGGTCGGTAAAATACTCCACGGGCTGCTGGTCGGACCACGGGCCGCTCCCGTTCATGTTGATCTGGGTAGAATTCGGCTGGTAGTAGCGGGTGCCGTCGTACTCACGAATGAGGGTGTCGAGCCCTTCGTTGATGGCCGGCGGGGGAACGCCTTCGTTGCGCCCGCACCAGAGGGCAATGGACGGGTGGTTGCGAAAGCGTTTGATGGTGTCTTCCGCATTGGAGAGGAACGGCTCCGAGGCGCTCGGCTCCATATTGTAGCCCTGCGTGCTCAACCAGAATTCGTTCCAGACCAGCAGGCCATACTCGTCGCAAAGGTCGTAAAGCTCCTCTTCAGTGGATTGGCCGCACCAGTTCCGGATCATGTCGAAATTGGCGTCGTGCTCCAGCCGCACATAGGGCTCCAGCCGCTCCCGGGAGACGCGCTTCATGGCATCGTCCATGCCCCAATTGCCGCCGCGAATGGCGATCCGCTGCCCGTTGACCTTGATGACGAGGCAGTTTTGCACGTCCGGGTCGGGCGAGAGTTTCAAAGCCGGCGAATTTTCCTGGCCGGGCGCGATCAAAGGCATCCAGCCGGCGGACGTCTGGCCGAGCGCTTCGTGCTCATGCCGCACGACCTCCGTGGAGCCGGAAAGAGTGGGGGAAAACTCAAACCGCTCCACATGCATTTCCGGCGTCAGCGCGTTTAACTCCACGGAAATCTCCCGCATGCCGAAGCGCAGCGACTTTTGATCGGAAATCATCCCGGCGCCGTCACGGAAGGCGAGGTGCAGATGGTAGAGATCCTGCCGGCCGTAGCCGTTCGGCCACCAGAGACGCGGGTGGGCCACGGCAAGCTGGGGAAACTCGGCCGGGGTAAAGCGCACCATTTGCGTGCTGCCGCCCGGCAGGGTTACCGTTTTCGAGAAGGCCACACCCTCGAAGCTGCCGCTCACCCGGCCGCTCTCCGGCGCCTGGGAGGCATTGGCCAGCTCGACAGCCACTGTCACCTGCGCCTGGGAGCCGATGGGCTCGACGAGGTGCGTGATCACCTGCGGATCGCCCAGCGTGACGGGGCCGGTGGTCTTCAACACCACATCCTGCCAGAGGCCGGTGTCGCGATCGCGAATGCCGGGGATCCAGTCCCAGCCTTCGGTGCAGAAAAAGGTGGGGCCATCCTGCGTGAGGGCGCCGCCGTTCGGGCCCGCGCCCGCCGCGATGGATTGCTCATGCGGGATACCCGGATGCGGCGGGGGGGAGATGCGCACCGCCAGCGCGTTTGCCTGCCCGGGATGGAGAAGGCCGCCCACGGGGAAGGTGCCGCGCTTGAACGCGCCCACGATCTCACCCAGCCGCTGGCCGTTCAGCCAGACCTCGGCCCGGTAATTGATGCCATTGAGGGTGATCCAGGCATCCGATCCGGCTGGGGAGGCGGCGGGGGCGGTGAATTCCAGCCGGTACCAGTAATCCTGCTTGTTCAGGCTCTCTGGAATGTACCGGTTGTTCAGGCCGAAAAGCGGGTCGGGATAGACGCCGCGATCGACCAGCGTGGTGAGCACGGTACCGGGCACGGTGGCGTCGTACCATCCCTCCGTGCCGGCGCCGGGCTGCGAAAGCGCGGCGCCGTCCCGCGGCACCAGTGGCGCCGCTTGCATTTTCCAGGGCCCGGCCAGCGTCCACGAGCCATCGGGCTGGGGCAGGAGCGGTGCGGTGACGGCCGGGGCATGCCATTGCGGCGGCTCCGGAGCGGCCCTGGACACCGGAAACGTGTCGGGCGATTGATGCGGGTCGCCCCCGTGGCCGGGATCCCGCTGCGGCTCCCAATGTGGCGGAGAGCCCTGCTCGTAGGCGAGACTATCCAAACCGGAGGCTTCGCCAAGGAGCCCGTGAATTTCAGCCGGATTAAGAGCGCGATCGAGCACGACAAAAAGGGCGATGCGCCCGGAAAAGTGCCCGCCATCGGACCACGGAGACATCGGGGCGAGATGGATTTCCTGCCTCGCCCTTTGCAACGCCGCGGAACCCGAAACGGCGAGCACGCCATCCTTGTAAAGCCGGATCGTGCCGGCCGAGTACACGGCGGTCAGCATCTGCCATCGGTTCGGATCGAGCGGCACGTGCATCGGGATATCGAGGGAGCTGCCCCAGAAACGGAGGCCGTCGTCGAAGCTGGCAAAGTAGCGCTGCTGGCCGGCGTTGTTCGAGGTGTCGCCGAACCCGGCAAGCAAAGTCTTCGGAGGGATGGGCGCTTGCGGATCGACCCAAAAGTTCATGGTCCAATCCGCCTGGGGGGAACGCAGCGCCGGCTCATTCAAGGGCTTGTGCAAGTCATACGAGTCTTCCGCCGGAAAATTTCCGTTGATAGGACCGGTCTCGCCAGCCAGCGACGAGAATACATATCCGCTCCAGAAGATGAGGAGCGAGGAGATCCTGGCCATGCGCATGAAGAACGCCCTCCCCGGGTTTGCACCGCCACGCGCGTCTATTCGCGCGTCCATTGCGCTACGGAAATGAGTCGTTTTTATCGCCAGGGGAGGGGAAAAGATTTTCATTGGTTGCATCTTTTAAAGCCTCTGCGAGTCGACATTCCATCCTTGGAGGAGCAGCAGCGGCTTTGAATCGCCCAGGGAACTCTTATCAAACCGGATCGTCACACTCCTGGTTTCGTGCGGGAGTAACGAGATGTAATTGTCCTCGTAGTAAATCGGCAGCACCCGATCCTCTGCCGCATCGTCGCGGACAACCTTGAGGCATACCATGAGCGCCACGGCGGAGGTTGGGTTCGCGACGGTGACCTGGAGCGCGCATGTGTTTCCGTCGTTCGGAAGACTCTCCACTTTTCCGGTCAGTTGGACTCGGGGCATTTGGGATAGCGCGTGATAATTGCCACCGTTCCCATGCCAGTAGAAGTTATCGGAAAGTGTTTCATCGCCGCGCGTCAGCTTTAGCTTGATGAATTGGATCTGCGCCGGCGCATCCGGTAATTTGAGCGGGAAACAAGTTACCGCAGTTCCGGATGTGACATCCACCGGCGAACTCTGGTTGGACTCGAGACTCCCGTTCATGTCGAAGACGGTAGCCTCGGCGGTAAGGTTGGAAAAATCCTTCAGCGTGTCATCGGCTACCTGGACCTGGTTGGTATAGGAGTTCCACAAAATATGAAGTGGTTCGCAGGCCTTTTTGACTCCGAAATAAGCGGCGGTGGGATTGAGGTAGTAATCGTAAAGCTGGCAGATCAAGGAGGGCCAGGCGGCCTGGCTCATCCAGATGAGGCCGCCGCTGCCGCGATTGCTCCTCCAGCACTCCATCATCGCCTTCGCGGTCTCCATGTTGAGCATTTGCGCCTTTTCGCAAAAATCAGCCACGCCCGTCGCGGGCCCGTACGAATGGTTGATCCGGCCCGTGTAAGTCTGGCAGCGCGGCTGGTGGTAATCGTGCAAGGCCCACATGTTATTGATGGGCCAGAGATCCTTTTCGGGCATCATTAGTCGCATCGTATCCAGGGTGGGGACACAAACGATTCCCAGTTCGCTGTGCAACGTTCGGCTGCGGTTTTCAAAGTACCAATTCGGTGATTGGGGGTCGTACGGTCCGCCCCCTGTCACCAATCCCGCCGCCGAATGGGGGATGTATTCCCGGCTCCCATCGAGTTCCTGCGTCGCCTGCCGCATCGCCTCGTCAAGCTCCCTTGGCGGATTGCCCTCGTTGCGTCCGCAATAGAGAGCCAGCGAGGGATGATTGCGAATCTGGAGAATCTTGTCCCGCATATTGGCGATGAACATGGCGTCATCGGCCGGATCGGGGCCGTCGCCTGGATTCGCGAGCCAAAAATCGTTCCAGATGAGAATGCCATATTTGTCGCATGCCTGATAAAATTCGTCGTTGGCGGTTTGTCCGACCCAATTGCGGATCATCACCAGATTCATGTCCTTGTGCAGGTGAATGGCGGTATCGAAATCCTGCGCGTCATATTGCAGCATCGCCTCGGCCATCCCCCAATTTCCGCCGTCGCAGAGAATACGGCGGCCATTCACCGATATCTTCAGGATATTGTCGGAAGTGTCGTACGTCAGCTTGCGAACGCCGAAGGTGACATCGTGCTGGTCGCTGATGGCGCCGTCGATTCGCGCCTCCAGGTGAAGATCGTAAAGCGGCTGTTCGCCGTAACCGTTGGGCCACCAAAGCTTCGGCTGCGGGATCGACAATTCCGGGTTGGACTCGGGATCCAGGACGACCTCTTTCGTCTCGCCCCCCGCCAGGTCAACCTTTTGCTCGAAGCGAAGGCTCCCGATCCTGCCCGCGAGGAGGACGCTCCGCGCCAGCGGACTTTGGTTTGCAAGCGTCGTCTTGACGGTAAGATCGGCCCGCCGGTAATCCGGGGAGACGTCGGTGAGCACAAAGGGATCGTCGATTTTGACCTCGCCGGTGGCTCTCAGATACACGTGGCTCCATATCCCGGCATCCCGTCCGCGAATGGAAGGTATCCAATTCCATTTCGCGCTGGCCACGAAAGTCGGGCTGTCCAGCCCGATGATTCCGCCATTGATGGTCATGGCGCCCAGCACCTTGTGGTCCGTGGGACCGGTGTGCGTGACATTGTGAATGAGAACGGCCAGGACATTCGGTTTTCCCCACTGAAGGCGGCTGGTAATATCAAAAGCACCCCGGATGAAGGCGCCGTCGATATGGCCGGCCTTCCCGCCATTGATATAGATATCGGCTTTCCAGTTGATGCCGTCGAAATTGAGCCAGACTTTCCTGCCGCGGTAGGAATCGGGCACGGCAAATTCGCGGCGATACCAGAAATCGTGATTGTTGAAGAAATCCTCGGAAACCTGGAACTGTTGATCGCCATAGCGCGGGTCCGGAATGGCGCCGGCTTTCAAATAGCTGGTCAAGACGGTGCCTGGAACGATGCCGGGCAGCCAATCCTGCGTCGCGATGCCCGGCGATGAGACGGCCTCGGGGGTGGCCTTCGCGAAATCCTCTCTTTGCACTCTCCAGGCGCCCGATGAGTCGTCGAGAAGAAGAGTGCCGTCCGGCCCGAATTCCGGGGCCGCGGCCTCGGCGCCGGGCACTGCGCGAAGGCCAAAAACCTCGAATTCACGCAGCATATAGCAGCCTCCGCCAGCCTGCAAAAGCAGCCTGACGTAACGCGCCTTCTGCGTGGGAAACTCAATCTTGCTGACCTCGTCCAATTGCGAATCAGAGCTATAAACATCCGTCCAATTCACGGGCGTTTTGTCGTCCTGCGAAAGCTGGACCTTGAAAGATCGCGGGACTTGTTTGCCCCAAAGAAGCTGCACCCGATCCACGGGACAAGCCTGCCCCAGATCGACGTAGACCCATTGCTGCCCGCCCGATGCGCTCTGCCAGAACGTATCCGGGCTTCCATCGGTGGCAAGGTGGCCGGTATCGTCATAATTGGCGGCGCTGGATTGATAGACCGCGCGGTTCAGGGCAATGTTCGTTTCGCCGGATAAGTCCTGGGCCCGGAGAAAGCCCGGCGCCAGCAGCGCGCTACCCAAGGTCGCGCAGATAATTCGTTTCATTATAGGGGGTCTTCGCGGGGGTGTTCGCGCATCAAACACCAGAATTCCCCTTTTGGACGCAAGAAATTAAACGATCCATCGATCCGGCGATTCAGCACTTGCATTTTCATCGGACGCGTCCTCATTTAAGTTTTCCGCCTCAAAATCGATCCCATGCCAGAAGGCATTGCCAGTTTTCTCAAACCAGCCGAGCTTCACAAGCTTGGGCGGCTCGGCCTCCAGTCCCGCTATGTCGTGGAAGGCTCGCTCGCGGGCCGGCATCGCAGTCCGAACAAGGGCTCCAGCACGGAATTCGCCGAGCATCGGAACTACAATCCGGGCGACGATCCGAAGCATCTCGACTGGAAGGTGCTGGGCCGCACGGATCGTTACTTCGTCCGGCGCTACGAGGATGAAACCAACCTTCGCGTTTACCTGGTCGTCGACCGCAGCGCCTCCATGGGCTATGCGTCGGAGGGGCAAAAGAGCAAATACGACTACGCCTGCCACCTGGCTGCGGCCATCGGCTACGTAACCGTCAAGGCAAAGGACTCCATCGGGCTGTGCGTGTACTCGGAAAAAGTGGACGCGAATATCGGTGCCCGGAATTCGTTTTCCCATCTCAACAACGCGCTGGCCACCTTGAAGGGATTCCAGCCCGCGGCCAAAACGAGCACCGCCAAGACGCTGCATCGCATCGCCGATTCCATCCGCCGCCGCGCGCTCGTGGTTCTCTTTTCCGACATGATTGACGACCAGGCGGCTGTGGTGCGCGCGGTTGCGCATTTCCGCAAGCTGCACCACGACGTGATCCTCTTCCACATCCTCGACCCGATGGAGGTCGATCTCTCCTTCAAGCTGGGGGCGGAGTTCGTGGATATGGAAACCGGGGAGACGGTGGTGGTCGATCCGCGGGCGGTCGCGGATGATTACCGCAAGGTCTTCGGCGAATTCCTCGAAGGCTACCGCAAGCCGTGCGCGGAGATGAACGTCGATTACCGCATGGTCAAAACCAACGAGCCGTTCGATACGTTTGTGCGGGCCTATCTGGAGGAGCGGCGGCGTTTCTCGCGTTAGCCGGCGATCGATGACCTTTCTGGCCCCTCTTTTCCTGGCCGCGGCCGGCGCGGCGCTCCTGCCGCTGGTGCTGCATCTCCTTGCGCGGCGGCGGACGGTGCGGATGCCGTTCAGCACCATCCGGTTCCTGCAGCTCGCGCAGAAGCGCTCCTCGACCAAAGTCCGGATGGAGAATTTCCTCCTCTGGCTCCTGCGCACACTTTTGATGCTGCTGCTGGCCTTCGCCTTCGCCCGACCGGTGGCGCGACTTACGGGTTATACCGGGTTCGGCTCTCTGCTCGGCACTTCGCGGCGGGACGTCGTCATCGTCTGGGACGGTTCCTGCAGCATGAGCTATGAGATGAATGGCCGCAGCGTGTGGGATGCGTCCAAGGACCTCGTGGTATCCATCATTCGCGGCTTGAGCAAGGGCGACCGCGTTTCCGTCTTCCTCGCCGCGGACACGGTGGTGCCGGTGGTGGGCGAGCCGACGAGCGATCTCGATTTCGCGGCCACGGCGGTCAAAGCGCAGCAATACCATTACACGCCGTGCAGTCTGAGCGACGCCACCATGGCCGCCCTCGATGCCGTCAAGGACAGCCCCGGCGAGCGGGAAGTCTTCATCGTAACCGATGGCCAGGCGAGCGCCTGGGACGGATTCCGCCCCGTCGGCGGGGCCGGCCCCGTCCAAGCGGCCCCGTCCACTACATCTACATCCACGGCGTCCACCCTTTCCGCCTGGGACCCGCAGCATGTGGACAAGAACATCCCCTTCTTCGTCTCGCTGCTTGGCGCGAGAAATCCGGTGAATACCTCGCCCATTGCCGTGCAGGTGCAGCCGCCTCTGCTCATGACGGATACGGCGCCGGAGTTGCTGGTCACCATCGCCCATACCGGCCCGGCGCAGCAGAATTCCATCGCGCTTTCCGTGGACGAGCGCGAGATCGTCAGCCGGTCCGTCGACCTGCAGGAAAACGCCGGCTACAACCTCATGTTCAATCTCCCGCCGATGAGCGCCGGTGTGCACGCGCTGCGGGTGCGGAGCGCGGACGACCCGCTGATGGCGGACAATGACTTCCTGCTCCTGTTGAAGGTGCGGGACACTCTTCCCGTCCTCGTGGCCGGCTCCGAGGACGATGCCTTCTTCATCGACCACGCTCTGGCGCCATCGGATAAGGCCCCCGTCAAGGTAAAGCGCATCGACGCTTCCCTGCTCGCCTCGGAATCGCTCGATAGTTACCCTTGCATCTTCCTGGTGAATGCCCTGCCTCTGCCGGGACCGGCCATTGCCAGCCTCCAGGATTATGTGCGGCGCGGCGGCGTGGTGACGATTTTTCCCGGCGACCGGGGCACGCCCGACGATTATAACGCCTTCTCCTTCCTGCCCGCGAAAGTGCTTGGCGTGGCGGACAATTCCATGCCGGAGCGCGACCTGATGGTGCTGCTCGATCCGCTGGACCCGCTTTTCCAAGGCTTGAAGATGCCGCCCGGCGTCAGCCCCAGCGCGGCCGTGGAGCGGCGCCTGGTCTTTGACAAGCTCAACCCCGGGGCCAAGGATCTCGCCGGCGCCTCCTCCGACCGCCCCCTGCTGCTGGGCCGCACCTATGGCGCGGGCCGCGTACTGCTCTTTTCTGTTTCCGCGGACCGGCAATGGAGCGACCTGCCGCTCTCCCCCTTCTTCCTGCCTTTGATCCAGCAGACCGTGCATCTCGCGTGCGGCCTCGGCGCGGACCGGACCGAGGCCGAGCCCAGCTCTTCCTTCATTCTGTCCGAAGTCATTGGCGACGTGCCGGACGGCGCCACGCTTATCGGGCCGGACCACGCGGTGCTTCCCATCCGCAAGGTGCAAAAGGAAGGCGCCGAGGGAGAGACGTCGCTGGTCGTCGATCACCTGGACACGCCCGGCTATTATTTCCTGGCGCGCAACGGCCCCGCGGCGCCGGAGCCGGTGCTGGCGGTGAACGTCGATCGCTCGGAGAGCGATTTGAAGCCGATTGCGGCCGGGGACGTTCCCGCGGTCATGGGCCTGAAAAACGTCATGGTCTCCACGACCCCGGACGAACTGCAGCAGCAAATCCAGGAGCATCGGGTCGGCCATCCCTTGAATGAGGTCGCGCTCTGGGCCGTGCTGATCCTCTCCGCCCTCGAGCTTTACCTCGCAAACCGTGCCTGCCGCAAGCGCGCCACGCTGAGCCAATCCCTCACCGTCAACGCCTCCGGCCGCGTCGCCTCCACCAAGGCCGTCCCCGCGGAGGCCGCCGCCTAGGAGATACGACATGAGCGAGATTCTTTTCGAACATACGGCGCCGACGTGGATGATCGTGATGGGGCTGGCGGCGGCGGCGCTCGCGGCGGCGTTTTGTTTTTGGCGCTATATGACTCGCAACCAGGGGCCGATTGGGCTGGCGTTGCTGCGGCTTGGCTTCCTGGCGTTGCTGGGCTGGTGTCTTTTCCGGCCGGCGGAGCGGGTTCGGGAGAGTGAGCTGCTGCGCCCGCGGTTCATCGTGATCGCGGACACTTCGGCCAGCATGAGCCTCACGCCAAAGATGGGCATCCCCACACGCTGGAGCGTCGTCCAGCAGGTGCTCAAGCAGCGGTGGGCTTCGATCATTCCCGCCGAAGCGCAACTGGACGCCTATACCTTCGATACCCAGACGGGCGCGAAGGTCGATCTCGCCGATCTCGGCTCGCGCCAGCCTACCGGCGACTCCACGCACCTGCGCGATGCCGTGCAGCAGATCCTCGATCGGTATCGCGGCCAGCCGCTCGCGGGCGTTTTGCTTTTGTCCGATGGCAACGACACCCGCGAGACGGACGATGAATGGGCCGCGGGGCCGTGGCCCGCGCCCATCTACTCCGTGCGCCTGGAGCCGCCGGACTCGTGGGAAGAGACGCCGGATGTGCGCGTCATCCGGGTCGACACGCCACGCCGGGTCATCAGCGGGTGGCAGAGCGAGTTGACCGCCGTGATCGGCGCCACCGGCACGAAGGGGGTGCTGCTCAATATCGAGCTTTACGAGAACGACAACCTGATCCAGACCATGCCAATCCAGATCCCGGCGGAAGGAGGGACGCGCGAGGCGAAATTCGAGCTCGATCACCCGGTGATCGGCACGTTTACCTACAAGGTGAAAGTCCCGCCGCTGCCGAAGCAGACGGACACTTCGGACAACCAATTCTCAGTGGTGGTGGACGTGGTGGATACCAAGAACCGGCTGCTTTATGTGGAGGGCGCGCCGCGCTTCGAATTCAAGTTTCTCCACCGCGCGCTGGAGAAGAGCAAGGAAGTCACGCCCATCATCCTGATGCAGGGACCGGACGGAAAACTGGTATCGCTGGGTTACGCCGGCGCGGTAAATCTGACCATGTCGCACGACCAGTTGGCGGCGTTCAAGATCTGCATCCTGGGAAACATCGACGCGGCCACCCTGGGCGAGGAGCGGGCGCGCTCGCTGGTGAAATTCGTCGACGAAGGGGGCAGTCTCATCCTGCTGGGAGGCGACGATGCGTGGGCGGCGCAAGGCTTCGCGGCCACCCCGCTCAAGCAACTGCTGCCCATCACGCGGGACTGGTCCACCCCGCCGCAGGAGGGAAAGATGAACGCGACGCTGACGAGGGACGGCGCTGCGCATCCCGCCCTGCAATCACTGGTGAAAAAATGGAACAAGCCGATGCCGGTGCTTTCCATCTATCCCGGCAGCGAGCCGACGGCAGGCGCCACGGTAGTGATGGCGGCGGGAGACCAGCCGCTCGTCGTCACGCAGCGTTTCGGCCAGGGGAAGGTGGCTGCCATTCTGTCGAATTCCCTCTGGCGCTGGCAGCTCGAGCCCGGGCAGCAGGACGAGTATCTTGCCTTTTGGGACGGCCTCATCCAATGGCTCATGCCGCAGGCGTCGCAGGTGGATCAACTCACACTTGATCTCTCCGCCGACGTCGAGCAGCTCTTTCTCGGCGACACCTTGAACCTGACCGTACACGCGGGCGGCTCGCAGGCCGGCAGCGCCTCGGGCATCCCGGTGACGGTGGAAATTCAGACGCCCGACGGACGCAAAATTTCCTACCCGATGCAAGCCGGCGCCAGTGCGGGACAGACGGGAGCGGTATTTGCCGTTGCTTACAAGGCGGATGCCGCCGGCATGTGCACGGCCGTGGCCAGCGCCGATCTGGACGGGCGGAAAATCGAGTCGTCTCCCTTCTCCTTTTACGTGAAGCCGTTCACCCCGGAGACCAGTCCGAAGCCCCAGGACGTCGAAGTCCTGCGGGCGCTTGCCAAGGCCAGCGGCGGCCAGTTTTGCGAGCCCGACCAGCTCGACCAGGTCCTCTCGAATCTCCAGGTCAAGAACTCCCAGGAGGAGCGTGTCAGCTATAACAGCCTCTGGGATTTGCCTTTCGTGCTGGGCGGGTTGATGCTCTTTCTGGGTACCGACTGGATCGTGCGCAAACGGCGGAACCTGGCATAGAGGGAGTTGCCGCTTTTTCTATTCTCTTTTCGCCTGGATTGTGCATAGTAAGCCATGCTCGTAAAATCGATTAATCAGGAGTTAATCCGCATCGGCAGGCTTCTCAATTACTGGCAGGCGGAACTCTTCGGCACGGCATTCCTGGCGCTCTTTCTGGGTTGCGCCTGGTTGGGCGGCATCAGCGATCTCTTCCTCAGATGGGGCTTCGCCGGGCGAATCGTTTTTTGGATGCTGACCATGGGCGCCCTGGCCGCCGGGCTCTGGCAGGTCCGGAAAGCCCTTTCCACCCGGCGCACACAGGAAGCAGTGGCCGCCCGCGTGGAGCAGGTATTCCCGCAACTCGACAATCACCTCATCAATCTCGTGCAGTTCTCCGCCGCGGGGACGGCTGATCCCATTCGCAACGCGTATGTCCGCCAGGGGGTGCCGAACTGGGGCGAAGTGCGGCCCGCGGAAATGCGGGAGCGGGAGAAGCACAAGCGCGCTTACATTGGCCTGGGCGCGGCGGCGGTCCTGCTGCTCGTTCCCTTTTTCTGGCGCGGCGACGCCTGGGGGAACGCCCTCGCGCGCATCCTGAACCCCTTTTCCGCGCGGGCGCCCTTGACGGTGGCGCACATCCGCGGCGTGACGCCGGGCGACGGCAGCGCGGTCATCGGCACTCCGCTGATCGTCGGCGTAACGGCCGCCGGACGCCCCGGCCAGCCGGTTTCCGTTGACCTCTGGCCCGCGGATGACAAATCGTACACCATCCGTATCGGCCAGCTCTCCGGCAATGGCCCGGAAGATTTCTCCTACGCCGTACCGAAGGTCGTGGCGGACCTCGATTACCGCATGCGGGTCGGCGACGCCGCTTCCCAAGTTTACCACATCAAAGCGATCGCGCCGCTGGCCTACTCGAAGATCGATATCACCGTCACACCTCCGCCGGGCCTCAATGCTCCGGCGCAACATCTCAATGGACTGACCGACCAGGTGGTCGCCCCCCTCGGCAGCCGGCTCGATATCGTTTTGCGTGGCAACAGGCCGCTCAACTACAGCATGATGACCAGCGCCTCCGCGCAGGTACGGCTGGCCGCGGGCGACGACGGGCAATCCTACGCCGGGACGATGACCATCAAGAAGGATGGCGACCTCTTTCTCATCAGCAATGCGGAGGACGGCGAGACGGCCACCACCACCCTGCGCGTACGCATTACGCCCGATCTGCCGCCGGTCATCCGGATCATCGCTCCACAGGGGCACGGGATCCTCGGCGCCGGGGCGTCGCCCGTCATCCAGTTCGAGGCAAAAGATGATTTCGGGCTCACCAAAGTAGCGGTGGAACAAGTCGATCCGAACGTCGCGACGGCCGAAGGAGACACC
>JBEKOV010000020.1:0-38433 GCA_049521415.1 Chthoniobacteraceae bacterium | reverse complement strand
GGTATCCCTGGGCACGGCGGCGGTGCTGGGATTTGCCGGCGGATGGCTGCGGCGCGAGCGCCCGGGAATGATCCAATCCGTGACGCGGCTGGCGGCAATGGGAGTGGGAATGGTCATCCCTCCGGCGGCGATGGCTCTTTACTTCGCGCGGCAAGGCGCCTTCTGGATCATGTATTACTGCGTGATCCAGCACAACCTGGTCCCGGGGCTCAAGCGCTGGGGGAATATTCACTTGGACCAATGGTACTTTCCGCTCTCGATACCGCTGATGGCCGCTTATTGCTGGCTTATCTTCCGGCAGACAAAGGATACCAGGCTGGCGATCCGGCGCGCGCTCATCCTGCTGACGCCGTGGATTTACGTCTTCCTGCTGCTCAGTTACTGGCCGGATATTACGCGGGAGGATGACCTGCCCTATGTTCCGCTGACCCCGCTCTCGGTGATTCCGCTGCTTGAGCTTGCGGGCGCGCTGCTCAAGAGCGGGCAATGGCGGCGGCGCTTCTGGACTTACGGGCTGCCGATATTCGGATTGTGCAATCTCGCGTTCACGTGCCACTTCCATAATCTCCGCAACAACGACCTCCAGACGACCACGCGCGATATCGGCGACGTGCTCGAGTTGACCGGACCCGGGGACTATGTCATGGACGACAAGGGGGACTTTGTCTACCGGAGGCGCGCATATTACTGGGTCCTGGAGCCGATCACCAAGGCGCGCGTACGGATGGGATTGATCCGCGATAACATCCCGCGAGACATGATCGGCAAAGGCGTCAAGCTAAGTTCGCTCGTCCTCGGGCGGCCGGGATCGCTTGCGGAGCAATTCATTATCGGCAATTACATGCCCTTCGATCCCAGGACGCGATACCTCGGAGTATTGGGCAAAGTAATAGGTCGCGGGCCGGCTGAGGGCACTTACACGTTCGAAGTGGCGATCCCACAAACTTATGCCGTGGTTGCGGAAAAAGGGCAATTGGCCGGTGAAATGGACGGCAGGCCTTACACGGGCGCGGTTTGGCTGAAGGAAGGCCGGCACGAGTTTCAGCGCACGGCGGGCGAAGGCCGCGTGGCGATCTTTCTCAACGACGCGTATGCGAAAGGATACTCGCCGCTCTTCGACACGGCGGAAGAGATTCTTAAGGTTTTCGGAACACCGGAACCGGGCAAAAAAGGTGCGGAGTTACAATAGAGTTGTGCGCTTCCGCCCTTGCGCGAGGCCCGAAGGAAGACAACTCCGTTACCGCTCCAATGCCAGTTCCACCTCGCGCATCGGCCCGGGCATGATGATCATCAGTGGGTGGAGCGGCACCCAGCAAATGACATTGCGCGCGACCGTCATGCGGGAACTCGACGCGGGTACGATGCTCAAATCAAACGGCGTATAGAGGGACGTGTAGTCGAGCGGGACCAGCCTGCTGGTGTCGCCGTTCAGTTCGCGCAGCATTGCGCTGCCCGGGCGCATCTCCTTGACGCCGGGGAGACTCCCGAGCCACGCCCAGGCGGTGCCGTGGTTGGGAGTGGATACCGTAATGAAACGCCGGACCCGCCGGTAACCGCCGAGCTTCTGGATGTAATAGCGGGAGACAAGCCCGCCCATGCTGAACGCCACGAGGTCAAACTTCTCCCCGTTCGGGTAGGCCGCGTCCGCGAACCCCTCCAGTTGCCGCGCCATGGCATCGAACGAAACGGAGGCGTCGCTCGGCTTGAGGCTGATCGAACAGGCCTCCCAGCCGCGGGCTTCGAGGTATTGCTTCATCCGGCGCATGGCCCTTTCGGAATTGTAGATGCCGTGCACCAGCAGCACGCGCTTTGGCGCCGGCGAGCCGCCCGGCTGGGCGGGAGGAGGCGCCGATTGCGCGCGGACGGAGCCGGCGAAGAACAACTGCAACATCCCGCAAAAAGCGACCCAACTCGCGCGCAGCGGCAACGTTGATAGACCCATGGCTGGCCGCAATGCTGGCCGAGGACCAGCCCCTATGCAAGACCGCCCGGGAGCGGCGCATGTCCTTAATGCGCCTCCCGCCTTGCGCAAAAATGAAAAGCCGATCAACCGGCCAGCCAGCCGGCTCCTCCGCTCTACACCAAAGGGGGACTCTGCGCTAAATAAGTTACTTGGCGCCGAAGATCGCGTCTTTGGCGGCCTTGGCGATGCGGATCTTTACCACGGTCTTCGCCGCGATTTTGATCTTCTCGCCGGTCTTCGGGTTGATGCCCATGCGCGCCTTGCGCTTCTGCTTCACCAGCTTCCCGATGCCTGGGATGACAAATTCCCCTTTTTTCTTGGTTTCGCTGTACGCGAGATTAACCAGGGATTCCAGGAATAACACGGCTGTTTTCCGGGAGGTCTCGGTGGCGTCAGCGAGCTTGTTTAGAACTTCAGATTTGGTAAGTGCTTTGGCTGCCATATGTTGTGGATTCTTCCTAAACGGTTGTCGCGACGGTGCAACCTAAATCTTCAAATTCCGCGGAAAATTTGCAAAAATTGAAGGATCAGCCCGCAACTCAGCCAGGCGGAAGCCGCTCAAGGTTCCGGCCTAGTTGTTGTTATCGTGGCTATTCCAGGACGGAGACGGAGTCGGGCTGGGGGGCGGTTCGTTGGCGGTGATGATGGAGGCGGTATCGGGGTCCGCGGCATCCGGAGTCACGGTCACGCGCATGCCAGGCTGAAGCTGGCTCGCGGTGGCATCCTCGCCATCATAAGTGATCTGGGTCTCCATCGTGATTTTGTAGGTGGCGGACTCGCCGCCGCCAGTGATGACGGTGATCGAATCGCTGCTTACCGATTCAATGACGGTGTGATGATTTGGCTTGGGAGTCGCATGGTCCTTTGCTTGCACGGCGAATGGCATGCAGAGCGCCATGGCGACAATTGTGGTAGTGAGAGTACGGGGGGTCATGGCGCGGCAGTATATGCCGCAAGGCGCCGAGGTCAATCGGCTTAATAAATCACAAATCAATCGCCAACCGACATACCGGTAAAACAGTACGAGACTTTTTAGCGTCTGCTGTGTTAATAGCCAGCATCACCATGAAAAAAATCTCCCTTTCCAGCCTATCGGCCTCGCTGCTTGCCGCCCTCCTGGCCTTTTCGATTCCGGCCCGCGCACAGGATGATCAGCCAAAAAGCCCCCTCACCCAGCAGATGGGCGGCATCTCGAAGGATTTCCGCTCCCTGCGGAAAATAGTCGGCGACCCAAGCCAGAAGGACGCGGCCCTCCAACTGGTCAAGGACATGGAAGACCATGCCACCAAGGCGAAGGGATTCGAGCCGGCCAAGACCAAGGATATTCCCCCGGCGGACAAGGACCAATTCCTGGCCGATTACCGCAAATCGATGGATGGCCTCATCGGCGACTTCCAGAAGCTTGAGCAGGATATCATCGCCGGAGATACCGCGGGTGCCACGGCAATGCTGGACACGCTGCAGGCGGACAAGCGCGCGGGCCACAAGAAATTCAACGCCGCGGATTCGCATGGGCCCGGCGGCTGGCAGCCCGCGCCGTCCCAAGGGGCCCCGGCTTCCTCTCCGGCCCCGCAATAATACAGCGGCTAATCCGATTTCCGCGAGGCGTACTGCGGATCAGGCGCCATGCGCGCGATTGCGGCACGCCACTTCATGAGATCGCGATTCGCAGCCTGGATTTCGGGCTCCAGCTTATCCTCCACGGACTGAGCGGCGGTGAGCGCGGTCTCGGCGGCCTTGATTTTGGCGGGATCGGCGGAGTTTTCGAGTGCGGCGGTCAAGTCGGCGGCGGCGCGCTTGCCGGCGTCCTGAGCCTTGACCTCGAGGGGCTGCAACTTCGCAATGCGCCGGTTCGCGTCATCCAGCCGCTCGGCGATGGTGGGCGGATTGGAATCGAGGTCTCCCGCCAATTTCCCATCGGGAGTCCAGACGCGCACGATTCCGTTCCAATCCGCTGCCACGATCTTTCCCCCTGCGGACGCCGCCTGCATCGCGATGTCGGTGAGCGGCCCGAATTGCTTGATCAGCCGGCCATTGAGGTCCCAGAGCCGCACGAGACGATCCCTCCCGCTGGTGACAATGTGCCCGTCCGCGGTGAAATCAATCGAGCGGACCCCGCCGTCATGCGCGTGCCAGTTCCTGAGCTGCTTGCCTTCGACAATGTCCCAAAACTTCACATTGCCATCCTCGCTCGAGGTCGCGACGTAATTCCCCCGGCAAGCGATCCCGGTAATCGCCTCCTCGTCGGCGCTGACCGATTGCAGTTCGTGCCCCTGGCAATCCCATACGGACATTCCGCCCGCGCGATCGGCGGAGATCAGTTCCTTGCCGTCCGGGGTGAAGCAGAGCGCGGTCACCCAGTCCGTATGCTTCTTCATTTTGCAGATCATCTTTCCGTCCCGGGCGGAGAAGATTTTCACAAGCCGGCTGGGACCCCCGAGCGCGACGAGACTCTGGTCGGGGCTGATGTCGGCGGCGAGGACAGTGTCGAATTCATCTCCGATCTGGGCGACGCGTTTACCCGTCACCACGTCCCAGATGACGACATGCCCCAGCTTCGCCCCGATGCCGCCGCCCGCGATCACCAGGCTGCCATTGCGGCTGAAGCGCACGACCGCGGGAAACCCTTCCGGGAACGGGAGCACCCCGGCCAGGTCGAGCGTGTCCGTGTTATAGAGGAGCACCTGCTTCTGCGCCGCCAGCGCGACCAGCGGCGCCCATGGGCTGCCGGCCACGCTCGGGATCGCGCCCGTGCGCGCGGTATGGACCACGGGATCGAGCAGGATGTCGTGCGGCATTGGCGGGGGACCCTGGGGTTTATGTTCAATCGGCGCCACGGCGACATCATTCGCCGCACCGGCCTTGGCAGTCATGCCGCCGGCTTTGTCGGGCGCGTTGGCCTGGATCCATTGGCGCACCAGGTCGAGTTGCGAATCCGTCAATTTATCGCCCCCTTTGGGCATATAAGGCTCCGCGGCATGCGTGAGGACCTGGTAGAGCACGCTCTTGTCGGGGTCGCCGGGCTCGACGACCTTCCCGTTGTCGCTGCCGTCCATTGTATTGTCATAGGTCGAGAGATCGAGGCCGGCCTTGGCTTTGTCCGGGTTGTGACAGTTCAGGCAACTGTCCTGGAAGAGAGGGCGCATGTTTTGCTCGTAGGTCACATCGGCGCGGGCCGCGAGCGCGAAGGCGGGCATCAGCCGGATGAAATTCCGGATTTTCATCAGTGATTGAACATGAACTCCTTCGAGTTCAGCAGCGCCCAGAATATGTCCTCGAGCTTGCTCTGGCGCGTTGTGGGATCGGCCAGCAGCGGCGTTAGCGTCTTCAATTCATCGGGCGTCGGCGCGCGTCCCAGCGTGCGGAGATAGAGATTCGCGAGGATGGTCTGATCGTCCATTTTCGCGGCGATCATTTTCCTCACTACGCCGCCGCCCACGATCTTGTTCTGCACGGTGTCGCCGTTGATCAACTCGAGCGCCTGCGAGAGATCCGGCTCCACCGAGATCGCGCTGGCGCTCGGCGTATCGCGGGGCGATCGCCCGAATGTCCGCAGGAAAAAACTCGTCGTCGCGCCATCGGCGATCTGCACCGCGTGCCCGCCCAGCGGCAGCCCGCGGTATTTGTCCCTGGTGCCAGTGGCCTCGCTGATGCAATCAAGCATCACCTCCGCCCGCAGCCGCCGCACCCCGCTGTGCGCGAAATTCCGGTCGTCCTGGGCGTTGGTCGCATTGGGCTGGCTCGATTCCTGGTACGTGCGCGACAGGCAGATGTCGTGGATCAGCGGGCGGATGTCGTACCTGTAATCGACCAAGTGCTCCGCTAGCGCCTGGAGCAGCGGCCCATTCACCGGAGGATTGCTCACCCGCACGTCATCGACCGGCTGGACGATGCCTCGGCCGAAAAATTGATCCCACACGATATTGGCGACGTGCTTCGGGAACCACGGGTTGTCGGGGCTCGCGAGCCAATCGGCAAGAAGCTGGCGGCGATCTTCTCCGGTGGCGAGCGCGGGTTGCGCACCTCCAAGGAATTTCGGCAGCACCACCCTGTTCGTGACCGGATTGACGGAATCGCCCTGCTGGCGGTCATAAACGATGGTCTCGCGCGGATCCTCCCCTTTCTTCCGCGCGATCTGCGTAAAGAACGCGACGAAGCCGCGATAATCGTTCATCGTCCATTGGTCGAACGGGTGGTTGTGGCATTGCGCGCACTTGATCTGCACACCCAGGAACGCCTGCGCCGTATCCTCGGCCAACTTGAGCGGATCGGTCTCGAATTGATAAAAGCCAGACGCCGGATTACCGAACGTTCCGCCCGTGCTCCCGACGAGCTGGCGCACGATTTCATTGATCGGCACCCCCTCCTCGATCTGGTCGTGCAGCCAGTCGTAATAGACGAGCGCGGACTTGGGCGCGATATCGCCGCCGGAGCGGATTTGCAGCAGCTCCGCCCACTTCATCACCCAGATGTCGGCAAACTCCGGGCGCGCGAGCAATTCATCGACAAGCTTCGTGCGCTTGTTGGGATCCGGGTTGGCGACGAAACGGTTGTGCTCCTCGACCGTCGGCAGCAGCCCGGTGATATCGATGGACGCGCGCCGCAGGAATTCCTCGTCCGTGCACAGTCCCGATGGGGCGATGCGCAGCTTCTTCAATTTATCGTCGATCAATTGATCGACATAGTTGCGCTCCTCGACTTTCGGAAAAGTGAATTGCAGCCCCTTCGGCACGACGATCACTGAAGTCCCCACCGTCGTCGTATCGAAGCGCGCCATTACGAACGCCTCACCCCGATCCCCCGAGCTGACGATGCCTGCGGGCGAAACCTTGGCCGACGCCTCGTTATTCGTATTGAAAACCGCCAGCGAAGTCACATCGCGCACCGTCCCGTCGGAATAGCGCGCCAGGACCTGGAGCGGGCGCGCGACGTTCTCGCCCTCCAGGATCATTTCCGTGGGATGGATTTCGACGCTGGCAACTCCCGGGACATTGGGCGGATCATGGGGTGCGCCGGCCGCGAGCCATTGATAGACGGCCTTGTAGAATTCGCTCGATTTGTCGAAGCGCTTGCCGCCGGTGTGCGGCACGCTGCCGGTCGCCTTGAGCAGCAGCAGGCTCTCCTCGGGCATCGCCAGATCGATGCGGCGCGCGCCCATCTCGCGCGTGATCCGGTCATAATCGCCGTCGGGGTCGAAGCCGAAGAGCGAGAGATGAAATCCGTCGCGTCCGCGCGCCGAGCCGTGGCAGGCGCCGGTATTGCAGCCCGCTTTGGTGAGCACGGGCATCACGTCGTTCTTGAAGCTCATCGGTCGGTCCAGCCGAAGCGCCGGAACGGCAACGATGGGAGCCGGCGACGGCGCGGCGGCGGGACGGGCGGGCGCGCCGGGACCGGCTGCGGCCAGCAGGAACGGAAGCGCCAGCAGCGGGAGGAAGAATTTTATCCCGATCTTCATTGCGCGGCCACCTCCTTCTTCGTCTCGAAGGGATCGATACGCAGGACGCCGCCTTCGGCGGTATTCGCCACGATTTTCACGCAATCCTTTACGACGGTGACTTCGCAAAAGAGGTCCTTGTGCTGGCCCGGCGGGCTCGATACGTCCGTCGAGACATTAAAGACGGCCTCGCTGGCCGTGCCGGGCACATCCACGTCTGGCGCCGTGACCTTTGGCGGCAGCCCCATCAAATGAATGTGCGCCGTGCCGTCGAAGGGGGTCATTTGTTGAAGGTGGCAGGTAATGGTGACCGGCTGCCCCTGGACGGCGCTCGCGCGGTCGAGTTTGCCCACAAGAAATGGTCTGCCGACAGTCAGCGGCACGAGATCCGAGGAAACCCACACCGGCCCCTGACCCGCGTCCGCCGAGGCAATCACGGCGATCTGCCACGTCTTCGGCCTGGCATCGTTGGCGGCATTCAAGGGCATCTGCACGCTCTCCTGGCCCGCGGGAATCGTGACGACCGGTTGAGAATGGACTCCGGGTGGCACACTGAGCAGCGAGACGTTGATCGGGCCTGTGAACCCGGGCTGGCGCGTCGCGGTGACCGTCAGATTCCCCTGGCCATCCTGCACCAGCGGCGCATCGGGCGGCGCAAGGTCGATGCGGCATGGCGCCTCATTGGCAACCGAGACGGCGAGCCGGTCAATATCCGTCTTGAGATAGACTGACTGATTGGGCGAGCCATAAACAAGGTCCACCGTCTGCGCATACCCTCCCCCAACATGGGCGTTCGGGTCGGTCGGCCGGGCGAGCACGTCGGTAAGCACGGCGCCGGTCGGCGCGTTCGCGTCCGCTTCGAAAATCACCGGCATCACCTGCCCGGCGAGGCTGCCGGTCTGGACGGTGACCCCTGGCGGCAGGCCGGGGAAATTCAACGTGTAATCGCCGTCAAACCCATCGTTGGTTACACGCAGCAGCGTGGCGTAGCGATTGCCGCGCGGCACGACCACCGTCTGGCGCTCCTGGCTGTCGCGCACCATCTCGGGCTCGGTGAAGGAGACCTGCGGAGTCACCGGTGTGATTTCGAGCCGATAAGTGTACGTCAGTCCGCCCCGATCCTGCTGGTCGCGAATGGAGACGAAATAATCCCCATCGGCCGGCGTATTGAATCGCAGGTAGCTGTCCGGCCCGTTGAAATCGTCATTGCTGGCCAGGCGCCCGCCTTTCGCGTTCCAGACTTCGAGGACGGTATCGATCGGCGAGCGCAATTGGCGGGCATAAACGGTCATATCGAAGACCTGGCCCTTCGTGGCGTGGAAGCGGAAATATCCGCGATCATGCGGTTGGCGGATGATGCCGTTGAGCGCGACCGGCGGCGGCGGACCGGGCGTCGCGTGAGCCATATTATTGTTCGGATAAATCTCGAGCACGTTCGGGAACGGCGAGACGCGCATCAGCAGCGGCGTGGGCGCGTAAAGGCCATCCTGGTACGCCTCGGCCCCGAAAAAGCCCGGAGTCGAAGGCAACTGGACCATCGCGGAGATGACGCCCTTTGCATCGCCGACGAAGGAGACCGGCACAGTCTGTCCCAATTGTCCCCCGGGCGGATAGACTACGACCGGCTGGGGAAAATCGCCGATGTGAAGGCGATAAATGCTGCGCGGGCTGCCCCCCCATGCGCTTTCGCGAATCGAGATGAGATAGGTGCCGTCCGCGGGCGCGATCATCGAGACCAGCGGGTCGAGCATGAGCAGCGCATTGTCGTCGTTCGAGGCAAGCTGGCGGCCGTGCGCATCCAGGATCGCCGCCCATGGGTCGAACATGTCGTGGCCCAGGCGCATCCCTTCGACTTCCGCCGTGATGCGGTCCCCTTTCCTCGCCCGGAGGGCGTAGTAATCGATCTCCTCGTCGCGAATCACACCGCTCACGGTGACATTTGCCGGCGCCAGTTGGGCGTGCGCGATATCGTGGTTGGACCCGCTGCACGCGATGTTGGGAAAAGGATCGACGTAGATCGGGAGTAATTCCGAGATGCCGCTGGCCGTCCAGAGCCGGACGTCGTGCTCGCCCAGCGGGCAATTCGGCGCCACGCGGAGCACGGCATGAAGCTTGCCGCCTGGATCGAGTTGCATCGAGACGACCGCGATGCCGGGCTTGTAAAAGAGCAGGCCGCGCGCGTCGCCGAGGCGGTCGCCGGAGATGGTGACCTGCGTATCCATGCCGCGCTCGAGCCCGGCGGGATCGATCCCATCGAGATGCGGCGAGGCGGCAAGGACCGCACTGCCGAGGAATAGCAGGAGCGCGGCGATGCGCGGAATCATGGGCCCCTACGCGAGCAGGTCCTGTACGACCTGACCGTCCCTCACGATTTCAACGGGCCGATTGCCTGGAGACATCAGCATCTTATCCGGGTCGATGCCAAGCTGGTGATAAATGGTCGCCGCGAAATCCTCGACTGCCAGCGGGTTGTCGTCCGGCTCCGAGGCGGTGGCATCCGAGGAGCCATACACCGTGCCGCGCTTGAGGCCGCCCCCGGCCAACAGCACCGAGAAGACGCGCGGCCAATGGTCACGGCCTGCGTTCTGGTTGATCTTCGGACTGCGCCCAAATTCCGTGGTGACCATCACCAGCGTGGAATCGAGCATGCCGCGGCTGTCCAGGTCGCGGATGAGGGCGGCGAAGGCCTTGTCGAATTTCGGCAGATCCCGCTGGATGCCGGCCTTGATGTTCTGATGGTGGTCCCAGCCGCCGTAGACCATCGAGACGAACCGCACGCCTCCCTCCACCAGCCGGCGCGCCATGAGCATCCGCATGCCGGCGTCATTGCGCCCGTAATCGTCCTTGATCGCATCCGGCTCGGATTGGAGATTGAAAGCCTCGCGGGCTGATTGCGAACTGATGAGGCTGTACGCATGCTGGTAAAAAGCGTCCATCGCATCCAGCGAGTCGGATTTCTCCAGCTTGCTGAAATGCGCATCAACCGCGGCCAGGATGTTCTGCCGCTCCTGGAAGCGCTGATGATCCACTTCCGGCGAAAGGGTGAGATCGCGCACGCTGAAACGCGTATTGGCCGGATCGGCGCCGAGGCCGAATGGGCCGAACGCATTGCTCAGGTAGCCGCTGCCGGCATAGGGATTCGGCTGCTCGGGAATGCAGACATAAGGCGGCAGATCGTTGACGCCGCCCAGCTCGTGCGCCACCACGCTGCCCATGCTCGGGTATTGGATGGCCTGGCTCGGCTTATAGCCGGTAAACATCTCGCTCGTCCCGCGCTCGTGCGCCGCCTCGCCATGGCTGATCGAGCGGATGATCGTCAGCCTGTCGGCAATCTGCGCCGTGTTCGGCAGCAGTTCGTTGAAATAGACGCCGTCCAGCTTCGTCTTGATCGAACCGAACGGCCCGCGGATTTCCACCGGGGCGAGCGGCTTGGGATCGAACGATTCCTGCGCGGAAATACCGCCGGGAAGGTAAATATGAATCACCCCCTTCGCCTTTGCCTGCACCGCGGCCTCCTGCGCCTGGAGCCGGAAGAAATCCGATAGCGTAAGGCCGATGCCTCCTACGAGGCCGACATAGAGAAATTCCCGCCGGGTGACGCGGCGAAAATGGGAGGGATCATCGTACCACGTGACCGGTTGGAACTCGTTCATAGGTTTTATAACCGCGCGGGAGGGGGAAAGTTGCGAGGCAGGAACCGTACGGGACTATTGTAGCTGGGGCAACAAGGGGGAGTGCCCTAATTTGGATTTCTATCGGCGGCGCAAGGCCATAATCAGGAAAATCAGGAAAAGGAGCCAGAGCGCTACCACGGGGATCTCCATAAAAAAGACGGAAAAGCCGCCTCCGACAGTCGAGATATCGATAGCAAGAAGAGTGACAGCCAGTGCGAGCAAACCAAACGCGAATGCTCCTGCAAATTTCATCGAGGCTGTGATTTTCTAGCCAGCAAGGCCGTGGCTTGCATTTTGGGCCGCAAAGGGCCAATACGGGCTGGCAGATGATTAAAAAGCCGAGCCCATCCTATGTCAAATTCTGGGGAGTGCGCGGCTCGGTGCCGACTCCGGGGGCGGCGACGGTAAGATACGGCGGGAATACCTCCTGCGTGGAAGTGCGGGCCGACGGGCAGATCATCGTGCTGGATGCCGGAACGGGCATCAGGCCGCTGGGGCTGGAGCTGGCGCGGGAGTTCAACGGCGCAAGCATCGATATGACCATCCTCATCACCCATACGCATTGGGATCACATCCAGGGGTTTCCATTCTTTCTGCCGGCTTATGAGCCAAAGAACACGATCCGGGTGCTGGGATTCGAAGGGGCGCGCCAGGGCCTCGGCAGCACGCTGGCCGGCCAGATGGAGAGCCCCTACTTCCCCATCGCCCTCCAGCAGATGCCGGGCAACGTGGTCATCGAGGAGTTGCAGAGTTTCGATTTCAAAATCGGCCCGGTGCATGCGACGGCGACGACGGTGAACCATCCGGGCATCGCGGTGGGCTACCGCCTGGCGACGAGTTCGGGGACGATTGCCTATCTGCCGGACAACGAGCCCTTCCACGAGGACCAGCACGGTTACGCGCGCGACCGGGTCGATCTGCAAAACAGGAAGCTGATCGACTTCATCCACGGCGTGGACGTGTTGATTATTGATTCGCAATACGATTGCGACGAATACAAAGCGCACATCGGCTGGGGGCACGGCTGCGTGGATGAGGTGGTAAGGCTGGCAATGCTCGGCGAGGTGAAGCGGCTCTATCTGTTCCATCACGATCCCGGCCACGATGACGACCGCGTCGACGCCATGCTCGCCCACGCGCGAAAACTGGCAAAGGGCAGTCCCATCGAGGTATTCGCGGCCATGGAGGGCGAAACCGTTACCTTGGGTTAGCTGCCATGGTAAGTCGGAGGGGAGAAATGCCGCGTCTCATCTTGTTCACGATATTCGCGCTCGCCACGGGTGGGGCCTTGAGGGCCGCCCCATCCCCGCTCGACCCGGGCATCCCCGGTCTTTGGGTCGAAACGACCACCGGCCCCAGCTACGTCGAAAACTTCATCTGGTACTTTTATCCCAGCGCAACCTTCAACGAACACGTTCAGCATACGCCCTTCAACGGCGCTATTAACCTCGTCGACAACAGCTCCGATTTCAGCATCAACAGCGGCGGCCTCGGCACCTCCAACGGCCGGCTGACTCTCTCCTACACCAGGGGAGATCCGGGCTCCGGTCCCTACGTTCTCAGCGACGACCAGTCCCGCCTCATAGCCAAGTACGACGGCGTCCGGAACGCCTATCTCTGCTACCGCTACGGCACCATGGATGCGACTGGCCACTGGCTTGGTCACACCGTCACCCCCGGCACTCCCGGTGGCCTCCCGTGCGTTGCCCCGCCCGGCGGCAGCCAGGTTGACCTCCAACTCATCGGGCCTGCCCACTGGGTCCAGCCCGGTCTCGCTGGGATATGGGTCCGAAGCAGCGTGCCCACCGCCGCCAATTCCGGCGTTCCGACTTCCATCTGGGTCATCCAGCCCGATGGCCGTTGCGTCATCCATAGTCAGAACGTCACCGCTGCGCAGCCTATGGATCCCAACAACCCGGCTCGCGACACCAGCACCTCCTCCGGGAATATTGACATGTTCGGCGGTCGCTTTGTTTTTTCCATCGGCAACAACGTCGCTCACCTCACCGGCACCTATACCCTCATTGGCGACGAACTGGACATTATCGTCGATTCCACCAACCAGCCCCCCATCGTCTACAAGCGCGCCGGCTATTTCAACCTCGACGGCACCGTCCACCTCCAATGAGGCGTCGCCATCCCAGCGCGCGGCCAGCGCCCGCCATCGTCATCCCCTTCGTCGCTTCCCGGTTCCGCTTCCTTTTCCTGGTGGCCTGCCTGTTTGGCGCTGCCGTCTCGCCTGCCGTCGCAAAAAACTACACTCTCAGTAACCAGCACCTGAGTCTCACAGCGCCTGATAATTGGACCGGGCAACCCAGTAGCAGCGGCACCGCTAGTCTAACCCTTACCAGTCCCGACGGCGGACGTCTCTTCATCCTCACCGCCACGCCCCTCAATCCCATGCCGCCCATCGATGGCCCCGGGGCGGATTATAACCTGGCCCAAACACTTGTCCAAGGGAGTGTCATCACAGGCTTTGGCCATGTCACGTTGGGTGGAGTCGATTTCATCGGGGTGGACTATCAGCAGGTTGATTCCAAGCATCGGGGAATCTTTTATTTCCGCACCTACGCCACCGAGGTCAACGACACCTTGCTTGCATTTGCCATCGCCACCCTCAACCAGGGCCTTCCCCAGAACGACGCCGATCTCACCGGCATCGTCAAGACCATTGCCTTTACCAGCCCGCCCCAGTTGCCGCCCACGACTTTTCACGTCCGCCTGATGGGCTGGCTTTACATTGGCTCCGGCATTCTCATCCTTCTCGTCATCCTGGCGGCCATTTACTTTTTCATCCGCCGCCGGTTGTCGAGGCGCTAAGGAAGGGCCGAACTTAACCTCGGTTTGATCAGTGTGCCGCGGGAGCCGCGAGCAACTGCGCCACTTCCTTCGCTGCGTCCGCGGCGCCCCCCGGCGTATAACCCGTATTCACCCACGCGACTTTTCCGTCCGGTCCAATGATAACAGTGTGCGGAATACTATCCGCTCCATATTGCTTGCCGACATCTGAACTTATGTCCAATGCGACATTCAGCTTCCAGCCGCGGATTTCCAGGAACTGTTTCACGCGGTCCTCCGGCTCGTCCTGATCCACCCCGGCAAATGTGACGCGGTCTCGCGGAAAGACGGTCATCGCGTCGATCAATTCCGGCATCGACGCCACGCACGGTCCGCACCATGTGGCCCAGAAGTCCAGCACGACCACCTTCCCCCTTTCGTGCGAGAGATCGAGCTGGCCGCCCGCCAGCAGCGGCAGGCTGAATGTCGGTGCCGCCTTGCCGATCATGGCCGAGCTATCGCCTCCCGCGGTGGGCAGCACCGGTTCCGGCGCATAGACCAGGTGCCAATCCTCCACGGAGCGCATTGCGGCGCTCGGCTCCATTGGATAATTGCGGATGGACGCCACCTCGGACGTCGGGACGATGCACCGGCCATAAATGGGATGGTGCCCGATGATGACGAACTTATCGAACCTCTCCGCTGTCAACGAGATGCGCGCGCCGCTGGTCAATTGCAGCCAATGCGTCGGCATTCCCACCACCCCGCCAAAGTCCGCCGCCAGCACCCGCTCGAGCTGCTCCTGGTTCTCAGGCGTATTGGTCACGCGAAGCTCGCTGGCGTCCGCGTTCCACTCCGCCGTGGCGCCGGCCGGAAACGGCACGCCCTTCGCGGCCAGTGTTTTGTCCGCGGGGGTATCCGCGGGCAGGCTTCCCGGTTTGAGCCAGTATACCTTCTCGATCATTTGCCCCGGTTTCGGGCCCGCCGGCCCGATGACGACCGTCCCCGCGTCATCCACGTGATACTCCATCCCGTACACCGCGCATACCTTGTCGAGCGCGGATGCAATCGTCTCATTCCCCAATTGCAGCGCCTTATACTCCAGGCCGTCTCTCTTCGAATACTGAAACTTGAGGTCCGGCGCTTGATTCTGGAGGAAGACGATGAAGTTCTCGAGCAACGAGTCGCCAAACATCACCCAGCCCGGGATCTTATCCTGGAGGCGCTCGATAGCCGACGCCCGCGGATCCGGCGCCGGCGCCGCGGAATCGCCTGGCTTGCCGAGCCAAATGACGGCCTTCACCCGGTCCCGCGGAACCGTTAAATCCTCGAGCCCCGCGCGAAATCCGAAACTGCTCCTCGTCACCGCCTGGACCTCGCCCCGTAACAGGTCGCCATTGGCCGCGATCAGCGCATGCGTGGGCGGATCGTCCCTGAGGAAGCGCGGCACCGTCAGCGCCTGCGTCTTGGCATCCGCCGCCACATTGGGCAGCCACACGCAACCCGGCTCCGAGGAAGTCGAGAAATCCGCGAGCCGGACGCCTTGCGAGGCGTTTCCCCAAACGCTTGCCGGCTCGATGACCAATCCGCTCCCGGCGCGGGTCGATGCCGGGATCGGATATTTCTGCACGCAAGCGCCGTTGAGGTACAGGTCGACGGCATTCTCGCGGATCACCAGGCGAACCGCGACCATGCCGGATACCCGCGCTTCGAAACGCGGCTCCTGAAACTGCCCGTCGGTCGCCTCGAGCCCGCAAACGATCCCGCCATTGAGCCCCGTCGCGATCAGGAGATTGGTCGATTTCGACGGGTCGGTGCCCGCGCAAAACATGCGAAGGCGCATCGCGGCGAAGACACTCGGGTCCACGCTAAAGCGGATTTCGCTGGCCTGCATCGCCGCCGCGTGCGCGATGGACGTGCCCGGCTCCAGCTCGAGCGAATCGGTGCCTCTCATGACCCTCCCCTCATCGCCGGCCGGCACGGACCAGCTGGGGTCGGCGAAGCCATGCAATTCCAGACGGCCCGAAGCGCCAAACTGGATCGCCTCCAGGTCCGCTGCCGGCAGCTTCGTGACCTGTGTAATGCCGGAATCCAATTCGACGCCCGTCCGGTCCATCGATATCAGATCGCCCGGCAATACATCCCCTCCCCTCATATAGAAAAGCGCGGGCGATCCCGTCACCGGCGTATCCTGCGGGAAAGAGCGGACGATCTCGTACGGGATCGCCTGCGATGGCGTCACCGGCGCCATGGCCCCAAACGGCAGCCATCGCGGATTGCCGTCGCCCGTGGCCGCGAGTGAGCCGTGATACGAGGATTTCCCCATATTGAGCGTATCCATATCCGCGAGCGCGGGCACGGGAGGGGCGTCCGCGGGCGCGGGCGCATTGACGAGCAGTTGCCGCATCGAATCCATATGCGCAACCAGCGGCTCGGCCGCGAAGGTGGTGTCGAGCGTTGCACTGCCATCCTTGATCGCCGACAGGGTCCCCCCGATATAAGTGCCATCGGCATAGGAGAGCGTACCCTCGGCCCCATTTGTAATGGGCTGGTCGGTCGAGAACACAATTGATTCAACGTCGTTGAGCGCGAAGGTCCGCCCCAGTTCGTCTCCCGTCCCGGTCAATTGCACCGTCGTGCCGGTGAGCGAAGCGACTTCACCCGGAATGATCCCGCCATCCGCCATTTCCAATCGCGGCTTGCTCAAATCCACTTGCGGCGGCGGCGTCCCGTTCCAGCTTCCGATTCGCAGGTAATCGAGCGTGAGGTCGCGGCCCTTGTTTTGCAGGAGCAGGCCCAGGCTGGGAGCATCGCCACTGGCCGGCGCCTGCCAATCCGCGAGCGGATGACCGTCCGCCGTAAACACGGCGCAATGCCGGCTCTTGCGATCCCAGCACAACCGCAGCGCGAAGTCGGTGGCGGAGTCCGGCAAATCCTCGATCTTCTTGAAATCGCTCCCGATGGCCGCCACCACCTGATTATCCCAGGTTTCGATTCGCATCGAACTGGCCGGCTTTGCCCCCAGCGAAATCAAAAACTGCGGGCGCGCGGAAGAGTGGATATGAAACTCGATATCGACCGCATCCGGCAAAGAGACAAACAGCAGCGCCCCCCGGTTCCAGTACGGCAATTGCAACACCCCGCCCGGTCCCACCTTCAATGGAGGGACCGTATCGGTGCCGCGAGCCAGGTGGTCCTCAAGACGCTGAAAGGCCGCCACCAAAGCGCCGCCTCTTGCGATGATTCTGCCGCCCCCGTTGAAAAGATTGATGGATGCTCCGAAATTGCCCGCGCCGTTGTCTCCCGACCATGGCTGCCAGCCCGAGTCGCCGGTGGGACCGGCGAATAGCAATTCACTCCCCTTCATCCGGCGGGCGCTGAGCACCTCCGGGCGTTTCAATTCCACGTCGCCGCAGCGGCTGCTGTGAACGAAGACCGAGCTGCCGGTGATGGAAACAAGATCGCCGTGAATGGCGCTGCCATCCTTCAGGGAAAAAATGAACGAATCATTCGCCGGAACCGCCGCGGACGGCCAATCGACCCTGTGAATGGCGTTCCAGCCAAGCACCACCGGCTCCTCGAACAACGGCGCCTTCCATGTCGCCGTCGAGCCCGTGGCCTCCACAAAATCCCCCTCGATCGACTCCCCGTTGGTCCAGCGCAGAACGCCCGGCGCCGGCGCGTCCGCGCCATTGGCCGCATGGGCTCCGTTGATCCCGGCCGCCAGGCACCCCAGCATGAGCAGGACCCGCCTCATCGCTCGTAAATCGGCAAAAACCGGTAATTGAGCGCCAGCGCCAGCAGGGACATGCCCGTCCCGTAAGCGCCGCCGGTGAAGGACCCGTCGTCATGCTGGGCATCGTGCAATTGCCTCACCAGATCGGCATTCCATTTTTGCCATGCGTCGTAGTCGCCCTGGAATAGCGCCTGCGCCATGTAATAGTGGAAATACTCGGGGTAGGAGTTGGCATCCGCCGTCTGAAGATTGTCCACCAGCCGCGCGAGCGCCGCCTTGTATTGATCGGTGTCCTTCGTCTTGCTCACGGCGCTTACCAGCGCGGAGACCGCCGTGAGATTCATCGAGCCGCCCATGCCGCCAAATCCGCCGGCGTACGCCACCGAGCCGTCGCTGCCCGTGCTCCGGCGCATGAACTCCATGGCGTTGTTCACCACGTCGTCGGGCACGTTCATGCCGGCGTTGCGCGCCGCGAGCAGCCCCATCAGCACCGCCCCGGAGACCGATGTATCCGCATCGGTCGAATCCGGATTGTAACGCCACCCGCCCCATTGGTTCTTTCGTTCGGAATTGACCGCGCAGCCGATCGCCAGTTGCAGCGCCTGCGCGATGGTCCGCGGCGGCTTCTGCCCTTCGGGAAAGAGCGATTCATCCACCGCCCCGTACGCCTCGGAAAGCGCCAGCATTCCAAACCCGTGGTGATACATGCTGCTTGGCAGGTAGCCCGTCGTGGCGTCCTGCTGCTGGATGATTGCATAGACGGCGCGGCGCACATTCGAGGCGTACTTTCCGTAATTCGGGTCCTCGCCGCTCGCGAGGAATGCCATCAGGCACATGCCATTGATCCCGCAACCTCCGGGATACTCGCCGCCGTTCCAGCCGCCGTCGCTTTGCTGGGCCGAGGCCAGCCACTCCAGACCACGCTCATAAATCGTATCCACGTCCTGGGGAATCTCCCCGCCAAATCGCAGGGTCGGGTCTTGTCCATGCGCCGGCGTCGCGGCCATGCATGCCAGCCCGAGGCACAGCCAGCGCCCAAGCCCCCTGGGAATTGATCGCGCTTTCATTCGTCGTCGTCCCTCCCGCGTCTGTTGCCGATTTGCATGTGAGTCTGGACAATGTTCTGCCAGTAGTTCGTCGCGTTGGAGCACTCGCCGCTGCCTTTCCACTCCCGCGATTGAACGTCCGTCAGGATCGATTTCAAATGCTGATCCGGAATCCCCGCCACCGGCAGGAACATGATATATCCCTGCAAGTACCATGGCTCGGACGGAACGGCGGACCTGAACATATTGTCGATATCCCTGCCGTAATCTCTCGTGATCGTTTCAACCTCGGGCTCGAGCCGCGCAACTTGATTCTCCGATAGCCCCACCTTTTGCGAAAATGCCGCGACGATCAGGTCCACGATTGCGCGCTGCAGGTAGGCCTTGCGCGCGTCCCTTTCCTTTTGCCAGGCATCCTGCTGGGCCGGCGTGAGCGTCGATTTCAATGTCGTCGCCCACACCGTCGGCTTCCCGGCGCCCATATTCGAAGCCTGCTCCTGAAGCTGCATGTACATGTATTCCTGGATGCCCGACAACTGTTCCTTGATGGTATCCGGTGTCGGATTATCGAGTTTCGCGCGCACCATTTGCTCCAGGCCGCCCTCCCATTGCGTCAGAAATTCCTCGGCTGCTCCCCGCGCCGCCGATTGCAAGCGGTCCGCCGCGTCGACCGGCAGGTGCGCGACCCGCGCCGCGTCCTCCGCCTTCAGGATTCTGCCGGCCATTATGGTCCGTCGCTCGGCGCCGCATTTCTCGGCGAGGTAATCGGAAATCTCGTTCTCGACCACCTCGGGGTCGTAGGCGGGATGCGGCTTGTCGTCCGGCGGCGGCAATTCACCGGCTTGGTACTGCACCGAATCCTCCGAGCCATCCTTCATTTGCGTGACTTCCTGCCAATGCCCCCATTGGATGGGATCGAGGATCGCCTTGACCTGGTCTTCCGGGGCATCCGCGGCAGCCTGGTAAAATTCGGAGGAATTATAGCTGTTGAAGGAGTTCAGACCCTGGGTCGGCGCATTGTCCGCCAGTTTCCTCGCAAGGCGTTGCGCGATGGGCTGGAGTTGCTGCCGTTGCGCCTCGGTAAACGCGATCTTTTGATCCAGAAGCGCGACCATCATCTCGCCCATCACCGACTCAAGCCGGGATCTGCGGTCCTCGCCGGCCGTTTGCATGAGGTTCAATTCTTTGGGCGTGAGCAGCTTTTCCAGCCCCGCATCCCACTCCGGATCGGGCTGGACTTCGTTGAACCCCGGCTGGCTCCATTCGTAAATGTTTTGCCGGCCCGAAACGACGTCCTTGCGCTCATTGTCGCCCATTGCCAGCAGCGCGTTCTCCGCCCGCGAACGCGCCGCCTCGCCTGCCCCCGCGATTACCGATTCCGCAAGCGCGTTCACCTTGTCCGCCCGATCCTTCGGTAGATTGAGCGCGGCCAGTACATCCGAGGCCTTTTGCTCGAACTCGCTCCGTTCCTGCGCGCTGGCAAAAGTGGACAGGCTCTTCAGGAAGCCGCCGATCTCGTCTTCCACCTCCTCCTTGTGTTTGGCCTGCGCGCTCTCCCATGCGGCCAGTTGCCCGGGCGTAAGTGTCTTCTTCAACGCGTCGGCCCATGCCTGCTGATCCGTCGGCAGCGCACCCCCCAGCGATTCCGACCATTTGGTAATCATGGGAATTTGAGAACTCAGCTCCGCGAGGACGATGCCCACCTGCCCCGGCGGAATCTGCTTGAACTGGTTCCGCATGAGTTCGTCCAGCCGGCCCTCCGACTTTCCCATCGCCTGTTCGACCGCCTGCGGCGCCGCCGCCTCCAGCGCCTCGCGCCCCTTCTCGTCCAGCCCTGTCGCCTTGACGACCGAGCCGATGATCCTCTCCGTGTATTCGGCCAGCGTCTCCCGCCGCGCATCGCCGATTTTCTTCAAGGCGTCGGCCAGTTGCGACTCTTCGTCTTGGGTGACCATGTTGATTTCCTGGCGCACGATGGTAATGACCTCCTGCGCTCCGGCGGCATTGGTAACTTTCAGCCTCACCGTCGAGCCTTTCGCGCCCCGGATCATTTCCACGGTCTTCTCAAGCGCCAGCCCGATGCAGGGTACAAAGTCCGCGTTCCCCTGCGCCACGGCGGTAATGAGGTCGTTCACCTTCAGGTGGCCTTCGCGCGCGGCGGGCCCCCCGGGCACCAGTTCCGTCACAAGGGCGCCCCCATCCTGCGCATTCAGCACGCCGCCGATGCCCACAAGCGACAGGCCCAGTTTTTCCGAAGGCAGCAGGGCGCTCTGCTGAACCACCCCCCACGCCTCTCCGCCGCAAATAAGCGCCACGACCAGAATCCAGCGCGCAAAACTGGTCCCGTCACTCCCGCTGCGCATCATTGTGATTCTCCCTCGAGCAACGAGAAATACTGGTCCAGCCCGGTTTTGAACTCGTCTGGAAACTCCCTCCCCGCCCTCCCGGTCGCCTGGCCCACCGGTCTCGCGGCGACCACCCCCACCGCATCCGATCCCGGCCCAAGGTCCGCCAGCGCCGCTTCGCTCGCCGATTGCGCCGTGCCGCCCTGCCCCGGATTCGACCCGCCACTGCCGCCGCCGCCGTGTCCGGGCCTCTTGGCCTCGAGCAGCAATTCAATCGCCTCCGTCTCCGCCGCGATCGCCTGCGGCCCCGTGTCAGGCCGGTAAAGGATACCCGCGGATTCGTCCATCACACCCGAGACCTCATTGAGCAATCCGATTTCCTTCGGAAATTTCTCGCCGGCATCCGGCAACGCCTCGATATCCGACTCCGCGCCGCGTGTCCGCGTGCCGATTTCCCCCTGCGTCCCGCCCAGCAGGTTCGCGTCCGCCGTATACTTTGGCGGCGCGATGGCCGGCTTCGAGTTCTCCGCCTCGCGCGTCTCGTCCCGCAATTTGATTTCATCGCTCAACACCTGCATCACTTTCAATACAATCTCCGGCGGCAGGCTGTCGGCGCTGCGTGTCGAGCTGCTCTTGGAATCGGTCGCCGCCACCAATTCCTCGCCCCAGCGGTCGAGCGTGTCCGCCCAATACTGGGAGCCGATCATCCCCTCGCCGCTCAGGTTCGCGGCCACCTTGTCTCCGTCGCCTGCCAGCGCCCGCACGATCTGCGTCTTCCGCATGTCGTCGAGGATGGTCTTGAATCGCCCGTCCTGCTTGCGCTCGTAATACGCGTCCAGGTCGCTTTCGATGACGCGCACGACCTCGCTTTGATCCTTCGCTGTTTGCGCGATCGGCTTTGCGGCCTCGCCGGCCGCGTTTTGGATGCCAAATGAATCAAGCGTCTTCTGGCTGATGGTGGTGGCCAGTCCCATCTGCTGCCGCGACGCCGCCTTGAAGCGCTTTACGAATGTGCTCGCCTCCAGGCTCGATAGAACCTGGTTCAATTGGTCCGCCACCTTGGCGAACTCCGCCAGCAACTCCTTCTGCTTCCCGATCGCGTTATCCATCCCCTGCTGCGCGGGCGATTGCGGCGGCGCCGCCGGAGGCGTCGCGCCATTGGACGGCGCCGCGCCGAGCACGACGTTCGGCAGCGTAAGATGTCCGCCGCCCGGCGGTTTCGGCGGCGGGGCGGCATGATTCTGCGCATCGGGCTTGAAATAACTTTGCTCGCGGCTGCTCACGGTCGGCGCCGCCGGCTTGGGCGTGGCGTTTGCCGCGGCCCGGCCCGGCGCACTGCCCTGGCTCGGCGCATTCGAGGTCTGCTTCAGCAGGCTCGCTACGTTGGGCATCCGGTTCTTCGCGATGTCATCGAGGATCTTGAGCATGGTCGCCCATGTCTCGAGGCGTTTCGCGTCGAACTCATCGTTGTGTGTCGCCTGTTCGACCAGGCTGCGCCCCGATTGCGTCAGGCCGTCCAGCCGCGCGGCGTTCGCCATTTCCTCCGCCGCCTGTTGCGCCACGCGCTGGCGATTATCCGGGCGATCCAGCTCGGCGGGCGTCAGCGCGCGCAATTCCTTGTTCGTCTCGTGTAGCTGCTCCTCCCTCTCATAACTTTCCCGCGCCGCATCCAGCCATTTGCCGAGCTGCCCGGTCAGCCACAGCGCGTGATCGGTCTTGTTCAGCACGTGCAGCACGAAAGGCGCGGAGTAGGACGGCTGCCTGCCCGGCAGATAATCCACGGTCCACAATCGCACCTCCAGCGTCTGTGGCGCCACCCCTTCGCGCGTCGCGCAAAACGTGGCGTTCGCCTTCAAATCGCGTTGCTCGGGTGCGCCCGCGGCGGAGATTTTCTCGCCTTGCACGGGCGTGGTCCCATCCTCCTGCATGGCGTCCCCCTCCCATTCGACACCCATTGTCTTGATGCCGAAATCGTCCTGCGCCTCCGCATCGAAAGTGATCACCTCGGAATCGAGCACCACCTCCTCGGGCGATTCGCGCGTCGCCATGATGGTGGGCGGCTCGTCCTCAACCGCGCGCACCTCCAGCATCAGCGGATCGCGCGGGCTCAGGCCGTCGCGGTCTTTCCATGTTAGCGTTCTCTCGACGTCCTTGGTAACCGCCTCGTAGGGCGTGACGATCTTCTCGCCTTCCGTGTGCTGCGGCTTGCCGTCCATCTCCGCCGTGGCGATTTCGTCGCTGGCCCTCGCCTCGAACGCCGCTTCCGCGCCCTTGAGCACGCTCACGGAGCCGCCACGCACCTCGATTTGCTGCTCGTCGTGGTATTGCAAATAAGCTGGCAGGCGCTCGTGAACGACCAGGTCCGCAAGGTCCGGACGCTCGCGCGGCTCGATCAGGATATCCTTGCGCGCGTCGCCGATGCGCAGCTTGAGCATCACGTCGGACTTCTGCGGCGCGAAATCGAGCGAATAGACGCCGTTGCCAAGCGATGCGCTCACCGCCGGGTCCGTTCCCACGCGGCCCCACGCCTGCCCCGGCGACCACCGCGTATCCGCGCTCAGGCGCACCGGCAGATTGAACGGTTCGGCGTAAGGGACCACCAGTCGGTCCGGCAGCCCATCCACGCGCGCATAGGTAAACCGGTCGATATTCGCCAGCGGCGCAATCCAGCGCTCCAGCGCATTCCCCGCCGCCCCGCCGGCCACAATGAAACAGAGCGCTACCATCGCCAGCGCTCCGGCCGCTGCCAAGGCCCATTGCCTGTGCCGCGGGTCGGGCACCGCGTTGGTAAAATCCCGGTCCTTCACCGCATCGGCCGCTTGGGCGATCGCCGCCTGCACCAGCCGCTCGCTTCGTCCCGCTGCGGCGTGATCCATCCGCGCCAGTTCCACGATGCCCAGTAATTGATCGCCCAATTGCGGAAAGGTTCGGCGCAACAGCCGCGCCGCATCCTCCAGCCGCCTCTGCCGCCAGACCCACGTGTGCCATTTCATCGGCAGCCCGGCGAAGAGCGTACCCGCGCCCGCGAGCAGGATCATCAGTCGCAGCCAGCCGGGCGTCTCCCACACCCGATCCAGCGCGAACACGAGCAGGTAGGAAATCGCGAGTCCGAAAATCGCCGCGAACAGTCCCTCCGCCAGCTTCACCGCCCAAACGCGCCGGCGAAAATCGGCGAGCCTGGTCGCGAGAATCGGATGCAGGGTCGTGTCCATGGGAAGCTTAGAAGGCGCCGGCCGCCTTTCTGCCGGCCCAGAATATACCCATTAACGCGATCAACGCAGCCGCCCAGAGCGGATGCGCCCAAAGTTGCACCCGGCGCTCTTCCGGCGCCGGCTCCGGCAGCGCCGCGATTGCTGCCGCCGCGATCGCCGGATCGGCATTCTTGAGCATCGCCCCGCGCGTGATTTGCGCAATCTCCCGCAGCACGTCCAGCCGCGCGGGCTCGCCCACTTTTTCCCGGCTCGATCCTTGGACAAAAATATCCGTATCCAGCGCCGTTCCCGCCTCCGCGCAACTCAGGTGGACGCGAAGCTCGCCCGGCTCCTCCGGCGTATAGACCCCGGTGAATAGTCCCCACGCATCCCCGCCCGCCGGCGCGAGGCGTACGCTCGCCGTTTTCCCGGAGGGCGCGGTGATCTCCGCGATGACCGTTCCGTCGTGCAGCGGATCGCCATTCGCGCCGGTCACGTTTGCATTCAGCGTCAGCACCGCGCCGGCGCGCGGTCGGTCCGGCGAATAAAACAACCGCATGTCCTCCCCTTTCGACATATTCCGCTGATACGCCATCCACCACACCACCTGCCCCCAAAAGCGATAGTGGTACCGATCTTCAACCCCTCTTCTCCAGCGCCAGGCCCCATCGGTGCCCATGAACAGGATTTTGCCCGACCCGTACGTCTTTGTCACGATCAGAGGGATGCGCCCGAATTGATTCTGCTCGGTCGCGTGTACGGCCAGGATTTCCGAGCCTGCCTTTGCCCTGATGACAGGCGCGTACCATTGGAAGCCGGGCAGCGTCGCCCAGACCTGCGTATTGGCGTCGTCGGTATCCTCGAGCCGGGTCAGCAGGCTGCGGCTGCCGGCATCCGTCAGCGCAAAATTGCCCGGCGCCGATGTGCCGTAGCCGCGCGGCTGCGCGCCGTCCCAGACAATCGGCATCAATTCCTCCAGCGGCGTCCCTTGCAGCGTCCCCTCGTATCCGCGCAGCCCCGGTAGAAAGACGAGCCCCGCCGCCTGGTCGCGCACCAGCTTTTGCAATTCGGCGCATTGCTCGACGGTCAACTGCCCCCTGTCCGTGCCCACGTCGCCCAGGAATACCACGTCGTATTTCGACAGGTCGTCCTCGCTCGGAAATGCGTCAAGGTAGCCGCGTCCCGCGCCGGGCGTGCCCAGGTCCGGCTGGAAGAGCAGCGTATTCACCTCCACGCCGGGGTCGCGCTGCAACGCATTGCGCAGGTAGCGGTACTCCCAGCGCGGATAAGTATCCACAACCAGCACGTGCAGCGCCTCCTTGCGCACCGGCAGCGGCGCCTCCATCGAGTGATTGGACGGGTTTTGCTCCCCCTCGACTGGCGGGACGGTGAGCGTCAGCTTCGTGTCTCCCGGCTTTTCCGGCTTCCATTCAATCACGTCGTCAAGCCGGCTCATCGCCGGAATAACCACCGCCTTTTCGACCATCTCACCCGTCGTGCTCACCATGCGCAACGTCGCCGGCTCGTCGCGCGGCAGATGGCTTTCGATGGAAAACGGAATCCGCAGCGGCTTGCCCGCCACGGCGAATGCCGGCACGTCAAAGCTGGTCAACTCGACGTCCGGGATGTGCGACTCGGACCCCAGCGTCACGCAATAGACCGGCACATGCCGCATCCGCAGCCGCACCGCGGCTTGCGACGGCGGATCGCCGCTGTTCCAATCCCCGTCGCTCGCGAGCACCACCGCCGCCAGATGCGAATGCTCCTCCGCCGCCCGTTCGAGCGCGCCGTTGATGTCCGTGCCTTCATCCGGCGGCTGCGCATCCGAGGAGAACGGCTCGATGGCGACATCCATCTTCTTCGCGATTTCGCGCCACGCGCTCATTTGCGCGATCGGTTTCGCCGCTTCGGCGCGCGACATGGCATCGCTGCTCCCCGGCGCGGCGGGCATGTCGCGCGTTTCCATCGATCGCGAGACATCCACCAGCACCGCCAGTTCCGGTTTGCTTTCGGGTTTGAAGATTTCGCGCCACTCCGGCTGGTTGAGCGTGATCGCGATTCCCGCCGCCAGCACCACCCGCAGGCCTTCGAGCATTCCGGTCATGGGACGAAATCCGCTCCGCTTCCACGCAATCCAGGCCAGCGCGGCGACCACAATCACGAGAATCGCCGACAACGTCAGCGAGACCGGCGTACAGGTAAACACCAGCGACTGGCTCTCGGGCGTCACGTGGTCTCCTTCCCGGTCCATGGCGCCGGCGTTTGCAGCCGGCGCGGCGGCAGGCACAGCAACGCCTCGCCCACCAGCGCCAGCGCCATGCAGATCAGGAATGTCCGCCACACCTCGTTGGTCAGGCTGCGCTGGTCCTCGAGCGTCCCGGTCACGACGTGGTAATCGAGCCCGGAGAACAGATCGTTCAACCCGGACATCGTCAGGATTTGCGTGCTGTCCTCGCCCGGCGGGCGATTGAGCGCAAGCAGCCTGTCGCCGTTCGCCAGCACTCCCGCGTGCAACTCCGGATCCGCCGCATTCCCTCCTTCCTCGACCGAATGCCACGCCGGCGGATCTGCTCCCAATGCCGTCGCCGACGCGAAGCCCTGGCGCGCCTTCCCAATCGAACCCGCCCCTTCATTGAGCGCCCGCTGCAACAGCGCGAACATGACGACGCCATCCCGCGCCAGGCTCGACGAGCCGGGATCCGGCAGCGTCCCGAGAAAATACGCGCCCCCTCCCGCCTGGTCCTGCGTGGCGCGCATCAGCAGCGTTTCGTTGCCGGCCATCCGCGCCAGCGGGATGCCGTCGCCGGCAACCGGGCAATAGCGGGAAATCTCGAGCGTGCCCACCGGCAGCGACGCGCCGTCGCGGGTATTCGCAAGCAGGTCGGAATCGTTGCGCCACCATTCCACCGCGGCGGGCTTCGCCGGGTCGGCGGCCTTCCAATCGGTCCAGTGCATGCCGAACATCTCCGTTCCATCCGGCGATTCCGGCGGCAGAAACAAAACGGTCCGCCCCGCTGCGACATGCTCGCGCAATTGCTGCGCGATCGCGTCGCCAGGCTTCGGCAACGGCGCCTGCCATACGATCAGCGCGGTATCGTCCCACGGGATTTCCGCCGCCTGGCTCGCGCCAAAGACAGTCGCCACATATTTCCGGTCCGGATCGGCCGCGGCGGAGAGCGCCGCCTTGAGCGGACCGGCCTGCGCCGCGTCATCGGTCACGATCGCCGATCGCAGCGGCGGCGGCTCATCGAACGCGAAATAAAACACATTGTTTTCCGGGCAGGCATCGGCGGGCAGCTCAACGCGTCCCCAGCCGCGTTTGGTCTCCCGATCGATCGGAATCGCATATCCCTGCATCAAAAGCTGATTCCCCTTCATCGTCACCGTTGCCGCCGTCGCGACTCCGTTCACCACAAACCGCAACGGAATATCCTGCGACCGGTCCGATGTCGGGAACCGGCGCGCAACGTGCAGGTCCATCAGCAATTCCGCGTTGTTGCCATTATCCCGGCGCGCAATGCGATCCACATTCACCGCGAGATCATCCGGCGCCGTCTGCGGATAGCAGAGCAGGTGAAATCGCACCCCTTGCAGCGACGCGAACGCCCCGCGTAGCGATTGCCACCGCCCGCTCGACGGGTCCCAATCGGTCTGCTGGAGATCGCTCAGCAGCCACACGTCGGTGCGCCCGGTCTTGTTCGTCGTGATGTAATCGAGCGCGGCTTGCAACAGCGCCGGGATGTCGGCCGCCGTATCCGTTGCCTCCGTTTGCGGGATGTCCAGCAGCGCCTCGGGCCGGTCGAGCGCGAGCGGCTTGCAAAGCGCGCTATCGATGAGCACGACCTTCGACCGCCCGCCCGTCGTGTCGCGGATCGCCTTCGCAAGATTGCGCAGGCCCGCCTCGCGCTTGCTCACGCCGGTCGCCACGTCGCGCTGCTCCATGCTCGCCGAGCGGTCCAGCAGCACCAGCACCGTATTCGGCGCGCCGCCCGTCAGCCCCAGCCAGCCGCCCGCCAGCGGCCTGCACGCCACGAGGATGATCGCCGCCACCGCCAGCACCCGCAGCGCAAGAATCAGGATTTGCCGGAGCCGCGAGAACCCTTTGTTCATCTGCTGCGCCGCGCGCAGAAAAATCATCGCCGCCCACTTCACCTGCCGGCGCCGGTAAAGATGAATCAGGTGAATGACGATCGGCAGCGCCGCGAGCGGCAGCGCGATCAGCATCGCTGGCTCCAGGAAAGTCATGCGAAGGGCGCCCTCATCGCCGCGCCGTCATCCTTGGCAGCAGGAACCGCACAAGCACGTCGTCGTACCGCTCCTGCAACCGCACGCGCTGGTAATCCACCTCGGTGCTCTTCACCGCCTCGTCCAGTTCCGTCATGTAACGCCTCACCGCTTCGCGGTAATTGCGCGCGATCAGCGATGGGTCGGCCATCACCGGGTCGCCCCCTTCCATGTCCAGGAATCGCGATGGCCGGTCGAAATTGAAATCGATCTCCTGCTGGTCCAGCAGATGGAACGCCACCACGTCGTGCTTGCGAAATCGCAAGTGCTGGAAAGCCGATTTCAATTCTCCCGGCGCCACGAAAAAATCTGAAAAAACGATCACCAGCGCCCTCTGCCGGATTCTCTCCGCCGCCTCGTGCAATGCCGCCAGCAGCGTCGTGCCGCCTTGCGGGCGCAGGTCCGCGAGACTGTCCAGCACTTGGCCCAGGTGCGCCGGCCCGCGCCGCGCGGGAATCTCGATCGGCTTGTTCGCAAGGCTCCACAATCCCACCGCGTCCCCCTGCTCCGCCGCGAAATACCCCAGCGCCCCCGCCAGCTTCCGCGCGTAATCGAACCGCGTCGCCCCGCGCGGCCCGAAATCCATCGACCCGCTCGTATCCAGCAGCAGGCAGAGCCGCAGGTTCGTGTCCGCCTCGAATTGTTTGATGTAAAACCGGTCGCTCCTTCCCCACGTCCGCCAATCCAGCCGCCGCGTATCGTCGCCCGGCACATATTTCCGATATTGCGCGAACTCCAGCGCCGAGCCGCGGATCGGGCTCCGATGCCGCCCCGAGACGCTGCCCAGCATCGCATGCCGCGCCTGCAATGGCAGCGCCATCAGCCGCCCCAGCACGTCGGGCTCGAGGAAATAGCGCTTGTTGCCGGACACGTCGCAGCCCTCGCGGTTAAGCCGCCTTGCTCAATTCATCCAGCAGCCGCCGCGTTACATCGCGGCTGGACACCCCTTCGCTCTGCGCCGTGAAGGTCGTCACCAGCCGGTGCCTCATCACCGGATCGGCCACCTGCACGATATCCTCCATCCGCACCACGTAGCTCCCGTGCAGCGCCGCCCGCGCCTTCGCGCCCAGCACCAGGTATTGCGCCGCGCGCGGTCCCGCGCCCCAGCTCACCAGCGGCTTCAGCCAGCCGGGCGAGTCTTTCGTCCCGGGCCGCGTCCGGCGCGTCAGATCCACTGCAAACTCATAAAGATGATCCGGCACCGGCACGCGCCGCACCAGGTCCTGGAACGCAATCAGCCTCGGCCCGTCGATGATATGCCCAAGCCGCGGCAGCGACATTCCCGTCGTGGTCCGCACGATCGCGATCTCCTCCTCGCGCGAGGGGTAATCGACCCCGATCATGAACATAAACCGGTCCAGTTGCGCCTCCGGCAGCGGGTACGTCCCCTCCTGCTCGATCGGGTTTTGCGTGGCCAGCACAAAGAATGGCGCATCCAGCGTATAAGTCCGCCCCGCGATCGTCACGCGGTGCTCCTGCATCGCCTCGAGCATCGCCGCCTGCGTCTTCGATGGCGCCCGGTTGATTTCATCCGCCAGCACCACATTGGCGAACACCGGCCCCTTCGCGAACTCGAACGCCCGCTTTCCCCCCGGCAATTCCTGCAATATGTCCGTCCCGGTAATGTCCATCGGCATCAGGTCGGGCGTAAATTGGATCCGGCTGAAGCTCAGCGACAGCGTCTCCGCCAGCCGGCTGATCAGAAGCGTCTTGGCCAGCCCCGGCACCCCGATCAGCAGCGCATGCCCCCGCGCGAAGATGCAGATCGCCAGTTGCTCGATGACCTCATGCTGCCCGACGATGATTTTTCCCAATTCATTATTGAGCTGCCCGTAGACCTGCCGCAACGCGTCGATCGCCGCTACGTCGTCCTCCGGGAGGATGGGTGCCTGGCTCGGGTTATTCATGCTCGCGCTTTCTGGTTGGGTGGGAAAAAAAGACGGACCTGCACTCTGCTGTACCCCGGCCAAACCGGGAAGCACAAACCCCATAGACGCAACAACTCCCTCTATTTGTTCAATCTTCCGCGTGAAATAGCCCTTGATTGATACACGGAATCCCGCTTCCTCCTCTTTTCCTGATGCGCGGTTCCGCGGAACTCCCTCCGAACGCCTCCACTCGGCTCGCCGGCGTGGCCGCGGCCGTCCTCACGGCAGGCGCCCTCGTCTTGCTATTCCTGCTGATGCTTTCGATGGGGCTGCGGCGCGGCTTCAATCACGACGAAAGCCAGCACCTCGCCGCGGGCGCGATCATTGCCAGGGGCCATCTCCTGCCCTATCGCGATTTCCCCTATTTCCACATGCCCGATCTGGCGCTGGTCTACGCGCTGCTCTTTCGTGCATCTGCCTCGGTTCTTCTCCCGGCGCGCCTCTTTTCCGTCGGAGTCGGCTGGCTGACCTGCCTCCTTCTCTGGTTCATCGTCTGGCGGGAATGCCGCGATAAATCAACCCCGGCCCGCTGGCTATTGCCGGCCGCCGCCGTTCTGCTGATGGCGGGAAATCCCATTTTTCGGGACACATTCTGGCGGACCTGGAATCATGAGCTTGCGACGCTTGCCGGTATCGGCGCGGCCGCACTGGCAATGTACGGCGGCCGCCGGTGGTTCCTTGCGGGAGTATGCCTCGGGCTTGCCATCGGCACGCGGTTGACCTTTGCGCCGCTCTTCGCGCCGCTTGCGGTAGCTGCGGTCCTGGAACCGGTCGGAGGAGATTTCCGGCAACGCGCGGCGCGGGTCGGTCTATTCTCCACCGGCGCGGCCCTCGCGCTGCTGCCCGCGCTCATCCTGTTTGCGATGGTCCCCGCGCAATTCCTCTTCGGGAACTTCACCTTCAATTCGAAAGTCAACGTCCTCTTCCGCCAATCGCATCACGATACCAATGCCAGCCTCGCCGCAAAACTCCTCTTCCCGTTCACGACCCTGTTCCACGATCGCGCCAATCTACTCCTTGCCCTTATCTTCGTGCTCTTCGTCGCGGCGGCCCTTCTCCACATCTCCAAAATGCGTCCGGATGCGCGCTACCGGCTCCTGTTGGTTCTGGCTCTCATCCCATTCACCCTCATCGGGGCCGTGGCGCCCAGCCCCTCGCAAATCGAGTATTATTACGAGTTGGTTCCGCTGATGGTCCTGGCCATCGCCCTCTCCGCCGCAACCTTCCCGTCGGAGCGCGGCGCGTGGATTTGCGCGATCCTCCTGCTCGCGCCGGGCGGTTACGTCATGGCTCGCGCCTGGAACGACTATCAACACCTGGCAATCCTGAAGACCCCGTCCGCATGGCCGCCGGTCATGGTGCATGAGGCGGGCGTCGAGACCGCGGGCCTGGTTCACTCCGGCGGAGTGCTCACGCTCGACCCGCTCTACCCGCTCGAGGGCGGCCTGAATATCTACCCGTCGCTGGCCACCGGCCCAATCGCCTGGAGGAGCGAGCCCTTCGTCCCTCCGCCGGATCGCGCCCGGTTCCGGATTCTGGGCCCGGATAATTTCACCGGCGCCCTCACCCAGTCACCTCCCGCAGCCATTCTGACCACCCCGTCGATCATCGTGGACAAACCCCTCACCGATTGGGCCCGCGCCCACGGCTACATGCCCCACCTCCTCCAAAACCGCGGCAAACTCCTGGACCGCGCCACCGTCTGGACACGCCCCTAAACCGCCTCATCCATTCAAATCCTTCGAATTTCGAATTTCGAATTTTCCCTCCCTGTAGCAAGTAAAACAACCCTCGACTGTAGCACGTAAAGAGCCTTTACGTAACCCGCGCACCCCGTGTAACCTCTGGCCGAATCCGGGCGTTCAAATGTTCCTGCAGGAAACAAAGACAAAACGTGGCGGTAAGACCTACATCTCGTATCTGGTGCGGGAATCCTTCCGCACCGCCGACGGCCCCCGCGGCAGGACAGTTTGCAATCTGACACACCTCCCCAAGGAAGTGCGCGACATGGTGGGGCAGGCCTTGCGCGGAGCCGCTCTGGTCCCTCTCGGCAGCCTGGAGGTAAACAACGCCCACGGCTACGGCGGATGCGTGGCGCTTGAGGACGCTGCCCGCCGCTACGGCATCCCTGCTCTCCTCGCGCCCCTCAGCCCGCGCAGCGGCGCCCTGGTCCAGGCGATGATTTTCGGCGGCCTCCTCTTCGCGCCCTCGATCGCGCCCTTCTTTGCCGAGGCGCGCACCGCCCGGCTCGCCGGATTCTGCGGATTGGACCCGGAGAGGGAACGTTTCGCTCCTGCCGACCTCGCCGCCGCATTACACGAGCTGGATCAGCACTGGCAGCAAATCTCCACGCTTCTCGTGCGCCCGCCGCACTCGGAGGTGCGCGCCATCACCCTCTTTCGCACCTCCCGCTCGGAGATTGGGGCCGTCGGGATGGATGCCGATGGCATCCCGGTGCCGCTGGCCCCCGGGGACGCGGCGGGAGCCGGCTTGCGGCAGTTTCTTCTGTCAATGGGCCGCCAATCGAAATCCGGCCCCCCGCTGCTGGCGCTCGACGAGGAGTCGGCCTCCCAAATGCATCTCGATCATCTGCCCAACCAGCCCCGGCTCATCGATCTGGCCCCGCAATCGCTCGCCAATCTCCTCCGCCAGCTCAACCCGGCTCAAGTCATCGACGCCTTGCGCGGGGGCGGCCCCATCGAAGTGCGTCACCACGGCGAGCGCTACATTTTTGCGCCCGTTGCGGAGCCGCGCGAGGCGGAGGCCCGGGAATCGGCAATGAGAATGGGCAGCCTCAAGGAATTGACCTCGATGACCGCGCCCCAGCCTGAAATCACCGCGCCGTCCGTCCGCTCCGCCCAGCCCGCGATTCAAGCCGCCTTCCAGGGCGTAACCACCAACGTCCCCGCCGAGCGCCTGCCCGCCCCCATCGCCCTCGAATGGAGCCGGCGCGCTCGCGCGGGTCGGGCCGCCTTTCTACCGGTTCAAATCGTGTTGGGCCGCTCCGCCGCGGGCGAGGGGCCGCTCGCGTGGCGCAATCACCCGAACCTGCAATTTCTCACGCACCGGCTGCGGTGCCATTTGCACGCCGAGTGGCGCGGGCACGGCGAGCACCGTCCCGTTGAAGAAGTATTGCGCGACCTCCAGGAGGTGCACCGTGCAACGCTCACGGTGGACGGAGTAGTTGTGCGCCGCCTTGCCACGCACCCCTCCAAATCCGTGGCCGCCCTCCTGACTAAGCTGCGCCTCTGGCGCCTCTTCAACCCCTCCGACAACGCCCGGAAGTAACTGCTTCCACCCCCTGCTTCCTTAGCTGTGTCCTCCCGCGCACCAGCGTTGTAGCCATGGGCCGAGGAGGCGGTAGGGACCCGTGGAGGTTGGCGGGCGGGCGAGCCCCGGTGGCCCATGCGGGCTTACGCTCCGTGGTCCGATTGACCCATTCCCTCGCCTCCCAAATGGCCACAGTTCAATTTAAATCCCCCTACGATCCCTCAAACCCAATCCTCTCATCCCCTCGCTCCGAGTAAAATATCGTCAGCGTCATGCTCCACGACTCATTATTCATCGATTCCGACTGCCGGACATCATGAACCTCGATCGAAGAATTCTCTTCCAGCCATCGGTTTACGCGCTCCTCCATTTCATCGGAGTGCGTTACAGTGAAGACCTTGGCTTTCATAATGGGGCGCCTCTCAGTTTCCAGCCTCGGAAGTTTATTGCCCCCTCGTCGCGGAATTAGGGTGGGCCGAAGCATGGACCCGATATAGTCCACCGCAACTCGTTTTAACATTTATTTCACAGCCAGGCGTTCGGCAAGCGAGCCGGCGATCCGGGAAAGATGGGGCACGCGGGACTTTCGCATCCTGCAAGCAGCCCATGCGCCGGTGGCGCAAGGCAGCCGCCGTGTGGTGATTTAAAGAGAAAAAAACCGCCGCAAGCGGCGGGATATTTTTCGGAGGGACAGCTCCCGTGCCGTCCGCGGCTTCCTCGACCGGCAACTAACGAACGGAGAAACGGCGCCGGCGGCAGGCCAGCACCAAACCTCCAAGGGCGATGGCGGAGAGGGACATGGCACCGGGTTCAGGAACGACCGTCGGGTTCACGAGATCCGCGCTGCCAGTGGTAGCATCTTCGTAAATATTATAAAGCCCTTCATCGTAGTCATTGGAGCCGCCGCCGTTGCCAAACACAAAATCGTCCGCTACAGCATTACTATTACGATAGGAAGCGGTCTGAGTGGGCGTACCGCCGTTGGGGAATGATGCGGTAGTGTTTGCACCCGCGCCGGAAAACCACATCTCAACCGGGGTGGATGACGGGAAATCAGTAGTATCAGTGGGGGAGGACATGTAAATACTAAAGGTGGCGTTGTTCTGATCAAGGACGACCCACATATCGTAGAGGTCGTTACCGACAGGAATGAAGGCGGTCGAGTCATTGGTTGACAACGTCTGGAAGTTGCCCCCATTTCGAACAGTAATGCCACCGCGGCTGCCGCCAGGGTTAATGTTCATATTCATTTCAAATGCCGTACTGGGATTTGAACCTGAACCTGGACCACCACTCCCTCCTGAAGTGGTAGCGCTGCCGGGATTTTCCAGATCCCAATTCACATTAGTGATTGCTCCTGCTCCGCCTGCCGGAGTCAGCGGGGTCGCCCCTCCAAGGTCGAATTGAAAGAAGATGGTGGTTATAGCGCTGGGAGTGGACGCAGTAGGCACAGTTTGCAGCGGCAACTCGTTAATACCTTCAACTGAAGAAGCACTTAGCAAGGCCCCGTAGGCGCCACTAACGCCTGTCCCCGTGGTAATAGCGCCTGCCGTCCCCGCCCCTACCCATGTGGCACTGTCTGAGGCGGTGTCCCCAGTCAAACTCGCTCCATTCGTGTCGTTCGAAAAATTATCCAGCAGGACGAATTGCGCCGAGGCCGGTCGAGCCATGAATGCGCAACCGAGCAGTGAGCCGACGACGACGAGGGTTTTTGGTTTCATTATGTGGGGTGGGGGGTGAGTTTGTCGGGGAAATTATCGAAGCGACCGATTTGGGTCAAGGAATATTTTATCTCTTTGGAGGGTTTGAAGTTGGTTTTTGCTATTAATAAAGAATTTATGAAAGCAACCCACAGCCACAAATTGGCATGTAAATGACTCGGCGTGAGAGCCTTGCAATTCCAATCGGCGGGGATGAATAAAACCCAAACACCAAGCCGCAATGAGTTCGTCTTGTTGCGCATATTTGCAATTTTCTTCCGTCGCATCCGGCGCCGAAATAGAGATGGTTTTCCTGACCAATAGTTCCATTTCCATCGGGACGTCCACACAATGACGGTTGAAAATCTGGCCGAAGCCATGCGAAGTCTCACGGCCCCTACCTCTCCGTCCTCAACACAAACCGCCCAAGGATTTCCGCAACAATATAAAGCACAAACAGAATACTCGTGATCCAAAAGCTCGGCGGCCAATTCGTCGCGCACGCCAGCAAAATCCCCGCCCACACCGCCGCCAGTGCAATAACCACCGAGGCCAGCGTCCCCGACCAAAACCCCCGGAACAGCCGCGCCGCCACTCCCGCCGGCCCAATGATCAGCGTAAACACCAGCAGGATCCCCACCACCTGGCTGGCCAGCGTAACCGAGGTCGCCAGTATCACCATAAACGCGATCGATAGCATCGACAGCGACACCCCCCGAGCCTCCGCCAGATCCGGCTGCAAACTCGCAAACAGCAGCTTCCGCGAGAAGAAACACAGCACCCCCAGGCTCCCCGCCGCAAGATAACTGATCTGGATGATCTGCCCCCACGACACCCCGAATATATTTCCAAACAAAATTGCCGATGCCTGCCCCGCAAACCCCTTGTAAAGCGTCAAAAACAGCGTCCCCACACCCAGGCACACCGACAGCACCATCCCGATCGCGATCTCGCTTCGGTGCAATTTATTCCCGAATATCCCCATCATCGCCCCCGCCAGCACCGATATCGCCAGCATCCCATTCATCGGACTCATCGCAAATAGCGCCGCCCCCGTCGCCCCCGTGAATCCCACGTGCGCCAGCGCATGCGCCGCGAATCCCACCTTCCGGATCACCACAAAATACCCCACCACCGCTCCCAATATAGCAGCCAGCGATCCCGCGATCAGCGCGCTCCGCACAAAGTCGTACGACAAAAATTCCTTCAATTGATCAATCATGGTGTGCCGCTTCGATCACGCCTCCTTCCGCCGCGAAGATGAATATATTCCCATCCACGCGAATCACACGAATATCCGTCTTATACAGATGGCTCAGCGCCTCGCTCGTAATCACATCATCCACCGAACCGATCGCCGCCTCCCCGCCCGCGATATAGAGCACCCGGTCCATCACCCCCAGCAGCGGATTCACATCGTGCGCCGTAAATAAAATCGTCGCCCCCGTCGTCTTCTTGATTTCCGTCACCCGCTCGATCAGCCGCATCTGATTCCTCGGGTCCAGGCTCGCCAGCGGCTCGTCCAGCATCAGCAATTGCGGTCGCCCCAGCAACGCCTGCGCCAGCCCCACCCGCTGCCGTTCCCCGCCCGACAGCACAGAAAATGGCCGTTCCGCGTACTCCCCCACCCCCGCCAGCTCGATCACGCGCTCCACTTCCGCGCGCAATACGCGCCCCTGCCACGGTACTCCCCACCCGCCTCCTCCCGCCACCGCAGCCACCATCGCTCGCGCGCTCAGCGCCGTCCCCTCCAGGTTCGCCCGCGATTGCGGCATGTACCCGATCATCTTATTCGCCCGCCCAGCCGGCGCCCCAAACACCGATATCCGCCCCGAACACAGCGGCGTCAGACCCAGAATCGCCCGGATCAGCGTCGACTTCCCCGCCCCGTTCGGCCCGAAAATCCCAATAAATTCCCCCGGCGCAATCTCCGCGTTCACCGCGCGCAGAATCTCATTCCCGCCAAGTCTCACACCCGCGTCGACGATGGAAAGCGCCGCGCTCAATGGGAGAACGCCTTTTCCACACTGTTCAATTCCCACATCATCCACTCCACATACGTCTTCCGCTCAGGCGGCTGCGTCTCGGTCACCCCCACGACCGGAATATGATTCTCCTTCGCGATATCCTGCATCCGTTGCGTCACCGGATCCGTCACCTGGCTGTTGTAAAAAAGCACCTTCACCGCCCCGCTCCTCAGGCTCTTTTCATACGCCGCCGTGTCCTTGAAGCTCGGTTCCGTATCATTCATCACCGCGATCTGAAAATCATAATTCAGCATCTTGAACCCCAGCGCGCCCGCCATGTAACCAAACACCGGCTCCGTCGCCGTCACCGGCGTCCCCACATGCCCCGCCTTTATCTCCGCGATCTTCGCGGTCACCTTCCCCATCGACCTCTCAAACGCCGCCACCCGCCCCGGCTCCTTCAAAATCCCTCCCAGCCTTTCCGCCAGCGCCGGCATCGTCCGCGGATCATACCAGATATGCGGGTTATCCCCCGCCTTCGCCCCGATCAAATCCGCCACACAAATCACCGTCCGTCCCGCCTTCCCATTCAGCCCCAGCAGCTTCTGCATCCAATCATCGTACCCGATCCCGCTATAAATCACAACGTCCGCCCCTTCCACCGCCTTCGCCGTCGACGCATCCGTCTGGAACTCATGCGGATCCTGGTTCGGATTGCTCATAATACTCGTAACCGTCGCCCCATGCCCCGCGATCTCCTGCGCCACCCCCCCGTAAAAATTCTCCGCCGCCACAATACTCAGCCCCTGCGCCCGAAGCGAACCCGCCCCAAAAACCAAACCCGCCGCAACCGCAAAAAACCTGACAACGGCGGCACCTCTCCCGTTCCAACGTGTGAAAGTGAAAATACAGTTCATAACAATATGATACTGATAACGCACTCTCATCAGTCTGCCAAACCGAATCTGAAACTTTTCACTCCGCCCCCATCCTGGCTCAGCCTAGAGCATTTTCTATTTAATCTGAGGCAAAGAGTGGTATGGTAGGTGGATGCGAACCTACAGTCTTGATCTGCGGGAGCGGATCATAGCGGCGAGAGAAAAGGGGCACACGACTG
>JBEKOV010000019.1:0-39765 GCA_049521415.1 Chthoniobacteraceae bacterium | reverse complement strand
GATGTCACGGGGTCAGGGGGTCAGGGGGTCAGGGGGTCAGGGGGTGCCGTCGCCGGGAGTTGGGCTGGGGGATTTTGGGGGCTTGGGCGGAGGGGGTGGTGGCGGGGGCGGAGGAGGGGGCGGGGGTTTTGGGGGGCCGGGACGGGGCTCGGGCGGGGTGGGGCCGGGTTTTGAGAGGGCGTGGATGCTGGGGGAATTCGGGGGGAGATCGCGGGATTGAAAGGCGCAGGTGACTGCGAAGGAGGCGAGCAGGGAGAGGCAGAGGGCCGCTTTCATGGGATCAGGTTAAGGGCAGGTGGAAACAATCGCAAGGGAGGGGAGGGATAGTGCTTGACGGCTACTTGCCGGCGCTGGGGTCGAGCGACGAAATCGGCGGATTTTTTAACCGCAAAGAGCATAAAGCACACAAAGGCAGAGGGGGCGGGCTGTGTTCTTTGCGTTCTCTGTGGCTGGATCATGGATTTTTAGCCGAACCTGTTTCTTGCGCGGAGATTTGTCATTAAGTGACGGACTTCTGGAGAGAGTTTGGACAGGATGAACAGGATTTACAGGATGTATGCGATAGGCATCACTAAGGCGTTTTAAATAAAACTGTGGCCGCGTGAAATGAACCGCCCCTTCAGGGCTTAGCCGATCTGGGCGGAGTTACCTGGGGCGTTGCCCCAGGCTTTTATGAGGATGGGCCTTTGGCCCTCCGGAAGAGCGGCTACAGTTCTACTTAAGATGCTCTAAATCAGTGAGTTGTATCCTATTGATCCTCTTTATCGTGTCTAAAGATTTCCCCAAGGCGTCGGCTACACCTTTGGTTAAAACTAACAGATTACGAGGGTGCGGGATTTGGCGCCGGTGGGGCCGGGGCTTTGGCCCCAGAGACGGAGGCCGCCGAGGAAGGCGTTGCGGTTGTTGCCGAGGCGGGCGCCTTTGGGCAAGCGCTCGAGACGGCGGGCGTTGCCGCCGCCGATGACGATGTAGTCTGTGACGAAGGCGGCGCGGAGGACGGCGACGATGTGATGGACGGCGGCTTCCCATTTTTTGTCGCCGAGGCGTTTGCGGCCTTCGCGACCGACCATGTGCTCGAAGGTGCGGCGGGGGGCGTAGGTCATTTCGCTGAGTTCGAGGGGGATGACGATGTTATCGAGGATCATGGCGGAGCCGAGGCCGGTGCCGAGGCCGATGAAGAGCATGCGACCGCCTTCGTAGCTGCCGAGGGCTTGCATGGCGGCGTCGTTGATGAGTTTGACGGGTTTGCCGAATGCGGCGGGAAAGTCGAAGCGGAGCCAGCCGCGGCCGAGGTTGTTGGGTTCGCGGACGGGTTTGTTGTTGACGATGGGGATGGGGAGGCCGAGGGAGACGGCGTCGAAGTCCCAGCCGGCGGTGTGTTTGCGGATGCCGGCGATGAGCTGGCGCGGGGTGAAGCTGCGGCCGGACTGGAATTTGACGCGGTCTTTCATGCCGGTGAGGATGAGTTTGATGTGGCTGCCGCCGGCGTCGATGATGAGAATCCGCTGCGGGCCCTCGGGGGCGGGATTGCGCTGGTTCATCATGCCACTAATTGAAGAGACGATACCCGGAACGCAAGCGGGAAGGGGGAAATGCGACGCGGGGAGGGGCGGGGCTATGCCGGCTATGGAGGGAGGCGGGAGGTTTCTGCGGAGATCAAGGGGCCGGTGGTGTGGCGATGGCGGCGGGAGGGCTTCCAGCGGGAGGGCTTTCCCGCACCAGACTGGCCGCCGAGGGCGGGGCCGAACTCTGGCTTGTGCCAGCCGCAATGCTCGCAACGCCATGGGCGGAGCATGCCGCCGATGGAGACTGCGAGCCAACTGACGAGCCAGAGGCCGCCGGTGCATACGGAGAGGACGAGGTGGAGGGGATGATTGACGGTGGCCCTGATAAAGAGCTGGCGATGCCTGCACCTGGGGCAGTTTGCGCGAACTTTGTCCTTCTTTCTCATCCGACTGGGGATTGCCGGCGGCAGCTTGGCAACTCTGGGGTCACTGCGTTTCCACCACCACCACCATTTGTAGCAATTTCGCCACGGGACTGAAAAACTCAAGTAGAAAGGAATTGGGGAGGGGGAATTTTTTCGCGAGTTATGAATCGGGAGAGGGGGTTACGGAGCATGTTTGAGCGCAAGGAGGCGGGAGATGTTGGCGGCGGCGTAGCCGGCACCGAAGCCGTTGTCGATATTGACGACGGTGACGCCGGAGCCGCAGGAGTTGAGCATGCCGAGAAGGGCGGCGATGCCGCCGAAGCTGGCGCCGTAACCGACGCTGGTGGGGACGGCGATGACGGGTTTGCTGATGAGGCCGGCGACGGCGCTGGGGAGTGCGCCTTCCATGCCGGCGGCGACGATGACGGCGTTGCACGCCTCGAGGCGGTCGCGTACGGCGAGGAGGCGATGGATGCCGGCGACGCCGACATCGCTGATGCGATCGACGGCGCAGCCGAAGGTCTCGAGGGTGATGGCGGCTTCTTCGGCGACGGGGAGATCGGAGGTGCCTGCGCAGACGACGGCGACGGCGCCGGGCATGGGGGGCAATGGCTGGCGGACGATGGTGATGCAGCGGGCGGCGGAGTGGAAGCGGGCGTCTGGGAACTCGGCGGAGAGGGTGTCGAATTGCTCGGCGGTGGCGCGTGTGCCGAGGACGAGGCCATCGACTTTGAGGAGGGCGCGGGAGATTTCGAGGACTTGTGAGGGGAGTTTGCCGGCGCAGAAGATGACTTCCGGGAAGCCGCGGCGATTGCGCCTGTCTGTGTCGACGCGAGCGAAACCCAAGTTGACGAATGTCACGGCTGGGTCTCCGGAGCGATCCGGCCCTGAAGGAACATGCGGAGTGGGATCATCTTTGACTCCTGGAACCCGTGAGCTTTGAAGAATCTGTGGGCTTCGTCGTTGGCGCGATCTGTGAGGAGGGTGATGCGGAGGAAGTCTTTCTCGCGGGCGAAGTCGAGGGAGTATTTGAGGAGCATGTCGCCGAAGCCGCGGTGGCGGTGATCGTGGTGGACGATGAGGTCCTCGAGGAGGAGGACGAAGCCGCCCTCGGCGGTGGAGATGGTGAAGAGGAGGTTGATCATGGCGAGGATGCGCCCATCCTGGCGAATGACGAAGACGCGCCCGCGGCTGGGCTGCTCAAGGACGAGGCGCAGGCCGCGCATGTGTTTGGCGCGGTCTGGCTTGAAGTCGCCCTCGAGGGTAAATAACTCGAAGAGGAGTTCCGTCAACTGCGGAAGGTCGTCAAGCGTGGCCGGTTCGATGGCAACGTGCTCCATGGGTGAGGAGCAAATATGGCACGGGGTTGGGCCGGCGGGAAGAGAGTTCTGAGGGAGAAAATTCGAAACTCGATCCCGCGGTCGCGGGACGAAGGATTTGAGGGGAGGGCTTGAAGAGGAGGGAACGAAGGTGGCGGGGGAGGGGACGGGTAAAGGGGCGGAAAGGACGGAAGGGACGGAAGGAGATGGGGAGGTGATTTGAGGGTTGAGGCTGTGCGCGAGTTTGAGTGGGGATGCGTTGTTTGACTTGATCGTGTGGCGAGCTAATCGCGAGGCGCGAATTTGCGGTGCGTGGATTGCCCGCGCGGATAAGAAATTTCTTCGTCCGGGCTGGGGTTGTGTGGTATAGGGAGGTCTGTGCAAATGACATCAGCCAAAGTTCTGGACACTGTGGCGCTGCTTGTTGACAAGCCGGCGCTGGGCCTTTCATCGGGGCAAATGGGAACGATTGTGGAGATGCCGGTGGCGGATGTTTTCGAGGTGGAGTTTCGCGATACCAAGGGGCGGACGATCGGTTTCGCGGAATTGCGGCGGGCGGATTTTCTGGTGCTGCATCACGAGCCGGCGCTGGCGGCGTGAATTATTTGGGGGATGGGGGAGAGCAATAGAGGGCCATAGTGTGGCAAGGGATGTGTAGTGGGCTGGGCGGAGGCGGGGGAGGATGGGTGCGTAACGAAGAGGAACTTCAAAATCACCAACGGCATATATGACTACGACCACTTCCGAACAGAATCTTTGCAATAATACCCTCGTCCAGGCCTGGGTGGAGGAGATGGCGAATCTTTGCAAGCCGGAGGATGTCTTCTGGTGCGACGGGTCGCAGGAGGAATATGATTACCTGTGCGAGAAGCTGGTGCATGCGGGGACTTTCCAACGGCTTAATCCGGAGAGGCGGCCGAATAGTTATCTGGCATGGTCGGACCCGAGCGACGTGGCGCGGGTGGAGGATCGGACTTTTATCTGCTCGCGGACGCGGGATGAGGCGGGGCCGACGAATAACTGGATGGATCCGAAGGAGATGAAGGGGACGCTGCGGCGTGTGTTCGCGGGATGCATGCGGGGACGGACGATGTATGTGATTCCGTTCAGCATGGGGCCGATCGGGTCGCCGATTTCGCACATTGGGGTGGAGTTGAGTGATTCGCCGTATGTGGCGGCGAGTATGAGGATCATGACGCGGATGGGTGCGGCGGTGTGGAAGGAATTGGGGACGGAGAAGAGTTTTGTGCCTTGCATGCACTCTGTGGGGGCGCCGCTGGAGGAGGGGAAGCAGGATGTGCCGTGGCCTTGCAATAGGAACCGGAAGTATATCGTGCATTTCCCGGAGGAGCGGTCGATCTGGTCATACGGGAGCGGGTATGGGGGGAATGCGTTGCTGGGGAAGAAGTGTCTGGCGCTGCGGATCGCGTCGTGCATGGCGCGGGATGAGGGATGGCTGGCGGAGCATATGTTGATCGTGGGGGTGGAATCGCCGGAGGGGGAGAAGACGTATGTGGCGGCGGCGTTCCCGAGCGCGTGCGGGAAGACGAATTTTGCGATGTTGATCCCGCCGGCGCGATTTGCAGGATGGAAGGTGACGACGGTGGGTGACGATATTGCGTGGCTGAAGCCGGGAGGGGACGGGCAGTTGCACGCGATCAATCCGGAGAGCGGGTACTTCGGGGTGGCGCCGGGGACATCGATGAAGAGCAATGCGAATGCGATGGCGAGCTGCGCGCGGGATACGATTTTTACGAATGTGGCGCTGACGGAGGATGGGGATGTGTGGTGGGAGGGGATGACGGATGAGCCGCCGGCGCGGCTGACGGATTGGACCGGGAAGGAATGGACGCCGGGATGCGGACGGACGGCGGCGCATGCGAATGCGCGGTTCACGGCGCCGATGGGGAATAATCCGGCGCTGGATGCGGCGGTGGAGGATCCGGACGGGGTGGCGATTTCGGCGATTGTATTCGGGGGACGGCGCGCGACGACGATGCCGCTGGTGTTCCAGGCGTTTAACTGGATCCACGGGGTGTATGTGGGTGCGACGATGGGGAGTGAGATGACGGCGGCGGCGGCGGGTGCGCTGGGGCAGGTGCGGCGGGATCCATTCGCGATGCTGCCATTCTGCGGATATAATATGGGGGATTATTTCAAGCACTGGCTGAAGATGCGGCGGAATATCGGGCGTCCGCCGAAGATTTTTCATGTGAATTGGTTCCGGAAGGATGGGCAGGGGAAATTCCTGTGGCCGGGATTCGGGGAAAATATGCGGGTGCTGCGGTGGATCATCGACCGATGCCACGGGCGGGTGTATGCGAATGAATCGCCGCTGGGGTGGATGCCTGCGTCCGAGGATATCGATATCGGGGGGATGCCGGGGTACTCAGCGGAGCAACTGGAGCAGGCGCTGGCGCTGGACATTGAGGGATGGAAGCGGGAGGCGCTGTTGCAGGATGAGTTGTTTATTAACCTGCACGGGAATCTGCCGGCGGAGTTGATGTTCCAGCGGGAGTTGCTGATCGCGCGGCTGTAGGGGCTGCGACGGGTGGCAGCAGCGTCCCAAAGGGAAGGGTGTGTCGCGTTTCGATACGCGGGTGCTGAGGGTGGATTGTCACCGGATTGTTACAGTCGGCGCGTTGAAGTTCCGGGGGACATTGACGAGTCTATGGGCCATGCCTTCGTGAGCGCGCCGGCCCGGTGCGTGGACCGCTCCCGACGGCCCATTTTTTTTGGACCGGTTTTTGCCCTAAACGCCCGTTTTGCCCATGTCGAAGAATCCGTATATATCCGGCGCCTGGCGCGGTGTGTACCTGTGCGGGGTGGCGAATGTGCTGATGTTCTGCGGGATCACGGGAACGGCGGTGGGGGGTGATTTGCTGAGGGGAGGGTATACGACGTCTCAAAGCGCGGCGGGAGGGGCGCCTGGGAGTTTTACGCCGCCATCGGCGGTGCAGGCGCGGCAGAATGCGAATGACATTCTGGCGCGGACGAGCCTGGCGATCAATGCGGTGAGGGCGATGGAGACGGCGGCGAGCAAGCTGGCGATCAGCGGGCCGAATAATCTGGGGAATAATCCGAACAACCCTGGGATACCGCTGCCGAATGTGCCGAATGGGCTGACGGCGGGAGGATTGGTGGTGGCGACGGCGGCGACGTGGACGGGGGCGGGCCAGCCGAGCGAGACGACGGCGGCGAATGGGAGGACGATTGTGACGGTGGCCCAGACATCGCCGGATGCGGTGCTGACGTGGTCGTCGTTCAATATCGGGAAGGAGACGACGCTGGATTTTAACCAGAGCAAGAGTGGAGTGGCGCCGGACAGCAGCATCGCGTTTAACATCGTCGAGGACCCGAGCGCCAATCCGACGCAAATCCTGGGTTCGATCGAGGCTCCCGGGCAGGTTTATGTGATCAACCAGAACGGGATTATCTTTGGCGGATCCTCGCAGGTGAATGTGCACACGCTGGTGGCATCGTCGCTGCCGATCGATATGACTCTGGTCCACCAGGGCCTGCTGAACAATCCGGACGACCAATTTCTCTTCTCCGCGATCTCCCAGCCGGCGGGGCAAAACGGGACGCCCGCCTTTACCCCGCCTGCTTCGTACCTTGCGAACGGGGCCGATGGCGACGTGACGGTGCAGGCGGGCGCCCAGATCACTGTGCCGGCGAACGCAGCCAACGTGGGAGGGCGTGTGGCGCTGATCGGACCGGACGTGGATAACGAGGGGAATATTTACACTCCGGATGGGCAGACGATTATTGCCGCCGGCCTTCAGGTTGGTTTCCTGGCCAGTTCCGACGCCGAGTTGCGCGGATTGGATGTCTATGCCGGCTCGGTCTCAGACTCCGGCAATCCGGACGCGGGTGTGGCGACGAATGCGGGCTTCATCGATGTGCCGCAGGGGGACATCTACATGATCGGAAAGAGCGTCGATCAGATGGGAGTCCTCGACAGCACGACTTCGGTGACGCTCAACGGCCGGATCGACCTGCTATCGCAGTACAACTCGATCAGCGGCGACGGGGTGACGGGGGCGGCGGCGTTTAGCCCGCAATCGAGCCTTGGGGTCGTCTTTGGGCCCGACAGCGTCACGGAAGTGCTGCCCGATCTGAGCAGTGTTTCCACGATCAACATCGCCGGGTTCACGCTCAACTCGGAGGTCAACGTCCAGGGCAGGACCATCGACATGCAGAAGGACTCGATGTTGTACGCACCGAACGCCACGGTGAATCTCGATGCCGGGACGTGGTTTTACCAGTTGCTCTCCGACATCCCGAGCACCAATTTCATCAACAACGGGGGCCAGATCTACCTGGACTCCGGCGCGACTATTTACGCGGCCGGCTCCATCGACGTCCCGGCCCCGGTGGATCAGAACATTATCCAGGTGCAGTTGCTCGGCCCGGAACTGGCGGACTCGGCCGCGCAGCGCAACGGCATCCTCGCGGGCCAGACCATAAACGTCGATATTCGCGACTCGGGTTCATACGATGGCGAGACCTGGGTCGGCACGCCGCTGGTTGACGACGTTAGTTCCTTTGTCGCGTTGATCCAATACACGGCCGGCGAGTTCACGATCAACGGAGGGACGGTGAATTTGAGCGCGGGCGGATCGGTAGTGATGCAACCCGGCTCCCAGGTGAACGTCTCCGGGGGATGGATTGATTACCAGGGCGGAATGGTGAGCACCTCGGAGGTTATTTCCGACGGAAATATCTACCCGATTTCCGAAGCGTACCCGGACATGGTTTACCAAGGGTTCAATTTCGGAACCTATACCTTGAGCGATCCGAAGTACGGCATCAGCTATTCCTACACGGACCCGCTCCTGGACCTTTCGCATTACGAGAACAGTTATGTGTCCGGGGGAAACGGGGGCAGCATTTCGATCGTCTCTCCATCGGTGGCGCTGGATGGTCAATTGATCGGAAGCACCACCGCGGGGCCAAGGCAGCAGTCCATCAACCTGTCGACGCCCAATTCGCTTGCGGCCACTTCCATGCCGGCGCCGAGTTCGATATCCCTCGTGTTCGAGGAGGTCGAGGCGAATGCGAGCTTCCAGGACGAGTCTCCCACGCCGCCGAGCATCGTCTTCTCCGCGAATGACAATCTGCCGGCCGTGGGGCCGTTCTCGACGGATGCCAATGGCGACCCCGCGGCGCTGCCGACCGCGCGGCTGGATGAGGTTATCCTTTCGCCGGACCTATTTACGACGGATGGATTCGGCTCGCTCAAGATCAACAATGACGCCGGCGACGTGACGCTCCCCGCCGGCGTTTCGCTCGATCCCGGTCCCGGCGGCTCGATTTCCATCTTCGCGGCCAACGTTTACCTCGATGGCTCCATCACGGCGCCGGACGGGAGCCTTGCGTTCACCGCTTACAATTATTCACCATTATTGGGGACGCCCAGCACGCAGCCGCCGGTCAACCCGGATACCGGCCACTTCGTCCTTGGCGCTGAGGCTTCGCTCAACACCGCCGGTTTGACGGTCGACGATCGAAAGGGCGCGCCCGATGCGGATCTGACGCCGCAGGTGGACAATGGGGGAGGCATATCGATCGACAGCTACAGCACGGACCTGGTCGCCGGCAGCGTGATCGATGTGTCCGGCGGCGTGATCCTGGGTACCGGGGGCACGCCGTCCTACGGCAATGGAGGCAGCATCTCCATCGCGGGGGGCCAGGATCCCGCGATCAGCGCGAATATCGATGGCCAACTGGTTCTTGGGTCTGAGCTGGAGGGTTACTCCGGCGCGAAGGGGGGAGCTCTCTCGATCAGCGCGCAATTCGTGCAAATCGGCGGCGATTCCTCGAAGGCATACACGCAGGTCATTTCGCCGTCGTTTTTCAGCCAGGGCGGCTTCTCGAATATCACGCTGAGCGGCTTTGGCGGACTCGACATTCTTCCCGGCACCGACATCGATCCGGTCATCACCAGTCTGGTGGCGATGCCGGGGGCGGTCGGAAGTGAGATCAACCTCGTCCAGACCGTGCTCCCGGTCGGGGAACGCGACCCGGTTAGCCTTGCGCTGAAAGCGCCGGGATTGAGCAACACATTCACCGGCGGGCTCACCTATCCGGGCAATCTCGTCATGGGAGAGGGCGCCGCAATCGATACCGATCCCGGCGTGAGCGTCTCATTGAGCGGCGGCACGGTTGCGGTTCTCGGATCGATCGTCGCCCCGGGCGGCAGCATCAGCATCTCGGGCGCGGCGACTTCGGCCTCTATTTTCTCGACCGCGAGCGAACAGGTTCCCACCGTGGATCTCGGCCCCGACAGCGTGCTGTCCACCGCGGGAGTCACCATCATCACCCCGAATGCTTACGGTTATCACACGGGTTATGTTTTGAACGGAGGCAGCATCAGCGTCTCCGGCAACATCGTTGCCGAAGCGGGCGCGGTGCTGAACGTGTCCGGGGCAAGCAGCATCCTGGACATTACCCCCGTGCAGGCAAACGCAAGCGCGACGCCGGGCGGAATCGACGCGCTTCAAGGAGGTTCCTTCCTCGGAGAGACGCTGGAGCCGGCGGAGGTGGATAGCAGCGGTGGCGCCATCAACCTCACGGGGGGCAATGAACTCTTCAGCGACGCCACGCTGCTGGGCGCGGCGGGCGGCCCGGCCGGTCTCGGTGGAACGCTCACCATCTCCTCGGGCAACGGCGATACGAAAACCGCGCTGGATATCAACGTGGTCATCACCCAGGATCAATCAGCCATTTCCAAGCCGTTTTATCCGGCAGGCGGTGACGCGATTGGCCATCCGGTGCTCGGTAAAAACGGCCAGCCAATCCAGGCTCCCATGGGCCAGGGTGGGACGGGGAACGCGTTCTATATCGGGGGGTACATAGCGGCGAACACTTTTCTGGGCGGAGGCTTCAACTCCCTCAACCTCGAGGGAACGGTCGAATTCTCCGGCCCTGTATCCATCAGCATGCCCGGCTCGATTACCGTGGCTACCGGGGGCGTGATCTACGCGCAGGACTCGGTGCATCTCAGCTCGAATTACATCGCGCTCGGTCTACCGTTCGAGCCGCCGTTGGATGATCAGGTCGTTCAGCCGCCGCCATTCCGCGGCATCGGCGCCGCCTCGAACCCCAATTTCAATCCCACGTACGGCACGGGCTCGCTCACGGTTTCGGCAAACCTGATCGATATCGGCTACCTTTCCCTGCAGGACATCGGGAAGGCGAGTTTCATCGCGGATAACGGGGACATTCGCGGGGATGGCACGCTGGACGTGGCGGGCAGCATCTTCATGCAGGCGGGCCAGATCTATCCCGCGACGGAGACCGTGTTCACCATTGCCGCATACGATTACACGAACTCGAGCAGTGTGCAGGAGGATGGCTCGGTGACCATCGAGGGCTCCGGTGAGAGGCAATTGCCGCTGTCCGCGGGCGGCACGCTTAACATCTATGCGGCGAACATTGATCAGGACGGCACGCTTGTCGCGCCGCTGGGCACGATCAACCTGGGCTGGAACGGCTCCGGCACCGCTCCGGTGGACTTGATTACCGGTCAGGCCGTCGACGCGACCGATAATTTGACGCTCGGGAAACACAGCGTCACTTCCGTCTCGGCCATTGATCCGCTGACCGGCCAGGCGTTGATCATCCCGTACGGCACCAATCCCACCGGGTCCTCATGGATCGATCCCTCCGGCGTCAACATCACATCGAGCGGCGTACCGCAAAAATCGATCAGCCTTTCCGCGCTCAATGTGGACGACGAACACGGGGCCGTGATTGATATCAAGGGGGGCGGCGACCTGCTGGCTTACGGGTTCTCACCGGGCATTGGGGGGAACAACGACATCATTGGCTCGTCGTCGAGCTTTGCGATTCTGCCGGGCTACCAGGCCGACTATGCGCCTTACGATACCGATGCGGGTTACAACAATCCGAGCCTGACGCCGGGCGATCAGATCTATGTCAATGGAAGCACGGTCCTGGCCGCCGGCGTGTATACGCTGCTGCCGGCGCGTTACGCGCTGCTGCCGGGCGCCGTGCTGGTCACACCGCAGTCCGGGCTGCCGGCGGGCATCACGGAGGTTTTGCCGGATGGCGGCAGCCTCGTCTCCGGCTATCGCTTGAGCGTGGGGCAAAGCGCCGCGCCGGAAACCAGCAGCTTCGAACTCGATAGCGGCGCGGTGCTCGCGAGCCTGGCCACATATATTACTTACTCGGGCAACAGCTTCCTGGCGCAGGGGGCGGCGCTGAGCGGCCAGGCCGTCCCGCGCCTGCCGAAGGATTCCGGGGAGTTGAGCTTCCAGGCCATCAATTCGCTGGCCATCGCCGGGCGGGTGGAATCCACCGCGATCGATGGCGGCCTTGGCGGCCTCGTAGATATCTCGAGCCCGGACGACATCGTCATTACTGGCGCGACGCCTCCATCCTCCACGGCGCCAAATACGCTGTACCTGAATGCGACGGAGCTGGATAGCTTCGGCGGCGCGAGCCTGCTGGTCGGGGGGCTCCGCTCGAGCGGTGCGGACGGTGTAACGGTTTCGGTGGCCACGGATGATATCACGGTCGATAACGCGGGTGATCCGCTGACCGGTTCGGACATTATCCTCGTTGCGAATGACGACCTGACGGTCGATCAAGGGGCGGAGATTGAATCCACGGGCGGTGCCTCCGGCGCGGAGGCGATCACTTTGTCCGGGCAGGGCGCTCTTTTGCGCGTCAGCGCGGATCCGGGAGCGACCATCACCCGCACGGGAGTGACCGCGGGGAACACCGCCGAGCTGGCCGTCGATTCGGACGCGAAGATCGAGGGCGGGTCGGTCATCCTCGATTCGTCGGCGGGCACAAATCTGAATCCAAATGCGGTGGTTCACGGGGAATCGATCGCACTCGATAGCGGCCAGATCAGCATCGAGTTTGCCGATCCGGGTCCGGGCGCGCCGGCGCCTACGGCCACATCGGGCCTCATCCTCTCGGGCAACGTCCTGCAATCGCTCTTCGCGAACGACGAGTCGCTCTCGCTCCTGAGCTACTCGTCGATTGATTTTTACGGCGCGGGAGAGCTCGGTTCAGTTGGCAATGACGGGGAGGCCACGCTCAAGAACTTCTCGCTGAACGCGGGTGAAATTCGCGGCTACAACAGCATTGGCGGCGACGTTGCCATTGCGGCGCAGAATATTCGGGTGGGCGACGCCGCCAACGGGTCCGATCCCGGCCCCGCGGGGACGACGGGCGGCACGCTGGAGTTGAACGGCAACACCATCGGCTTTGGCGCGAATTCGGTCGCGGTCGATCAATTTTCCGCGGTCGATCTCAATGCGTCTGGCGGCATTATTGCGGACGCTTCCTCGGGTTCGCTCGCTGTCAATGGCGCTCTGGATCTGGACGCGCCGGTGATCACCGGCGCGGCGGGCGCCGCCGAGACGATCACCAGCTCTGGCGCGCTGGCCATGGCCGCGCCGGCAAAGGTGGATGCGACGCCGTCTGTTACCGCCGGGTTGGGAGCGAAGCTGATGTTTACCGGCGCGAGCATTACCGACAACACGGCCATCTCGCTGCCAACGGGCGCGATCACCCTCCACGCCACGACCGGCGATTTGAACATCGGCAATCTGGCCGCCACCACGCTCGATGCCACCGGGCAGAGCAAGAGCTTCTTCGACGTCACCCAGTACACCAACGGCGGCACGATTTCGCTGATCGCGGATAAGGGCAACATCGTGGTCGGCGCGGATGCCACTATCTCCGTGGCGGCGCAGAGCGGCGGCGGCAACGCCGGATCGCTTTCCGTCACGGTTCCAAATGGAAGCGTCGCTCTCGATGGCAAGCTGCTTGCCCAGGGCGGCGCGGGCGGAGAGTCCGGGAGCTTCGCGCTCGATGTCGGCAGCCTCGGCGCCGATCCCAACGACGGCGGCCTCCCGAGCCTCCTCTCGCTGGATGCCACGCTGAATACCGCGGATTTTGATCAATCCCGCACCATCGACGTCCAGTCGGGCGACGTCTATGTGGACGGCCTGGCCAAGGCGGCGAATTTCAATCTCTCGGCCGATGGCGGCGATATCATTGTCGGAGGCGAGATCGACGGCTCCGGCGTGACGGGCGGCACAATCACTCTCCAGGCGGAGGGGAGCGTGACGCTGCTCTCCGGCGCCGACCTGACCGTGGCGGCGCAGGATTACAATGATGCGCAAAAGGGAGGCTCCGTTTCGCTCGAGGCGGGCAGCGATGTGAACGGAGTGGCAAGCAGCACCGGTTACGTGGATATCGAGGCGGGGTCGACGATCGACCTCTCCGTGGCGCAGACGGCCGTCCAGGGCGATCTCGCGGGTACGCTGCTGCTGCGGGCTCCGCAGATCGGGCCGCAATCCAGCCCGACGGGCCTGCAGGTGGACGGGATTGCCGGTAACATCATCGGCGTATCGAGCATTACGGCGGAGGGCTACACCATTTTCGATGCCTCGCTTGATGGCGGCTCGATCGATGGGGAGGAAGGCAGCGTCGCCGCGAACGGCGAGGCGTTTGCAAACAATACCGGCAGCCTCACGCAAAGCGGCAATACGTATACGGCCACGGGCATGATCGACAGCCTGATCGGAGGCAACAGCACTCTCGAGGGCGAAGTCTATAACGGCTCGACTCAATTGGTGGTCGAGCCCGGCGCCGAAATCATCAACGAGAACACGGGCGTGAATGATGGCAACCTGACGCTCGCCAACACATGGGACCTGGCTGAGTCCCAATACCGGTTTGGTCCGGACAACGTGGCGGGGGTGCTGACGTTGCGCGCGGCGAACAATATCGTCTTCAATTTTGGCGCGAGCTTGAGCGATGGATTTAATACCGCGAAGTCGCAGACTGGGCAATTATATGATTCGCCGCTGCTGCCCGTTGGGAGCACCTCCTGGTCCTACGCGATGACCTCGGGAGCGAATTTCGGCAGCGCAAATATCGCCGCTGTTCAATCCCTGCCCGCCCTGGCGGCACTGACTCCCACGGAGACGGGGGCAACCGGTTCCGTGCTGGTGGGGTACGGCGCGCCGGCGCTTCCCTCGAGCCCAGAAACCCAGCGTTCGCAGGTAATTCTCGAGTATTACCAGACGATCCGGACCGGCGCGGGATCGATATCCATCTACGCGGGCGGCGATGTGCAATTGCTCGATTCCCTGGCCACGATTTACAGTGCCGGCGTGCAGGCGCCGGCATTGGCCGGGTTCACGCTGCCCAACGTCAAGTACGGCAGTAATAATGTGTTGGGCTCACCGCAAACTACCCTCTATGCCGCACAGTATTCCGAGTACGGCGGCAATGTGAAGATCGTCGCCCAAAACAACATCGCCCACTACCTTGAGAACGGTTCCGGCCAGTTGATCGCCGATTCGTCGCTCGAGCTGCCGAACAACTGGCTCTACCGCCAGGGCTCCATCAATGCCTCGACCGGCCAGTTCATCGCGGCGACCTCCTGGTGGACGGATTTCAGCAATTTCTTCGAAGGCGTCGGCTCGTTCGGCGGGGGCAATGTGACTCTCAGCGCGGGAAACAATATCGAGAATGTGGACGCGGTGATTCCCACCAATTTCCGGATGCCGAACGGCACTCCCAATGCGTCGCTGGAGGTGCAACTGGGCGGCGGCGACCTGCTGGTAAGCGCCGGCAACGATATCAGCGGGGGCGCCTATTACGTCGAGCAGGGCGTCGGCGCCATCACCGCCGGCGGCCAGATTCTGACCAATGCCACGCGTGAAACCGCTAGCCAGGGCGGGCGCAGCGCCAACTCCGATCCCTCCACGTGGCTGCCGACCACGCTGTTTGCCGGCGATGCCAGCTTCAATATCAGCGCGGGCGGCAACTTGTTGCTGGGCGCCGTGGTCAATCCGTTCCTTCTGCCACAGGGGATCAACAACAGCTATCTAAACCGCAGTTACTTCTCCACCTATGCGCCCGGCGACTACGTGGACGTCGATTCCCTGGCCGGGACCGTGACTATCAAGGATAGCAGTCCTACCGGCGACGGTTCTCTTTCTTCATGGTTCCTGGAAATAGATTCTTCACTGGCCGACAATGCGGAGTCCTATGCGGGGGTCTCCGAGCCATGGCTGCGGCTCGCCGATACTTCGGTGGAAACATTCGACACCGTTGAAACACTCATGCCGCCCACCCTCCGCGTCACTGCCTTCTCGGGCGATATCGATCTCGTCGGTTCGATGGTTCTCAGCCCGGCGCCCGATGGCGAGTTCGCCCTTTTTGCCGAGGGTTCGATCAACGGATTGCAACCGAACGGGCCCGATCCTACCACGGGCCTGATTGGCTGGGGCACCAGCCTCATCGATTTGTCCGATGCGGACCCGGCAAATATCCCGAGCCCGGTCGATCCGCTTGCCGGACCCAAGACTCCCCTCGACACGACTAATCCGCTTGCAGAGGTCTCCGCCCTCTTCGACGAAACGGGTTCCACGGAAGGCGTTGCCGGTGTGATCGAGACAAAGGAAGCCCTTCACGATCCGGGCCTGCTCCACGAGGACGACTCCACCCCGGCGTACCTCTACGCGGACGCGGGTGATATCTCCGGCATGACGCTATTCTCGGCCAAGTTTACCGATATTCTTGCGGGCCAGGACATTACCGACGCCTCTTTCTATATCCAGAATGACACCGTAGCGGATATCAGCGTCATTGCCGCCGGTCGGGACATTATTCCATACGATCCGGAATCGGCGCTGCGCTTCGATGCCGGGGAGCCGGGCAATGATTTACTGGAGGACGCTTTTTCGAACACGCAGATCGGCACCGGCAGCCCCAACGCGGGCGACATTCAAATCAACGGCCCGGGGACACTGGAGGTTCTCGCCGGACGGAACCTGACGCTCGGCTCGGGCCCGAATAATTCCGACGGCACGGCGGTGGGCATCACCAGCATCGGCAATCAACGGAATCCCTATCTCCCATCCGAGGGGGCCCAGCTCATCGTCGCCGCAGGGCTGGGCGGCATCGCGGATGGGCTCGACGACAGCCCGCTCGATATCCAGACTTTTGTCGATCAGGTGCTTGAAGGGCCGGATGGGGCGACCTATTTCTCCGAGCTTGCGCAGACCGAGCCGGGGCTGGACGTGACGGATATCACTGAGTTCAACAAGCTCACCTCCGCGCAGCGGGCCATCGCCGCGCTGGACCTCTTCTACCTTGCGCTGCGCGATGCCGGGCGCGATCACAACCTGGTTGGATCGCCCGGTTACGGCAATTATGCCGCCGGCGATGCGGCAATTGCCGATCTGCTTCCTTCGCCCGGCTCGGCCACGGGCGATATCGATACCACCGCCAAGGAGATCACGACCGAGAACGGCGGCGATATCGATATGCTGGACCCCTCCGGCCAGATCACGGTCGGGATCAATCTCGCGGGCGTACAGCCGCTCGCGCAAGGCATCTTTACCGACGACGGCGGCAATATTTCCGTCTATACGATGGGGAGCGTGAATCTGGGCACTTCCCGCATTTTCACGCTCCACGGCGGCAATGTCATCATCTGGTCCACGACGGGCGATATCGATGCGGGCAATTCCTCGAAGACCGTTGCCACGGCTCCTCCGACGGTCGTTGAGGTGGACCCGCAGAGCGCCAACGTCGAGACGGACCTGCAAGGCCTGGCCACCGGCGGCGGCATCGGCGTGCTGGCCACGGTGGCCGGAGTGCCGCCCGGCAATGTCGATCTCATCGCCCCCGCCGGCGTAATCAATGCCGGTAACGCGGGCATCCGCGCCTCCGGTAATTTGAACCTCGCCGCGACGCAGATTCTCAACGCCGGGAATATCCAGGTCGGGGGCGCTTCCTCCGGCGTGCCGACCGTCGTCGTCGCCGCGCCGAACCTTGGCGCGCTCAGCGCGGCCAGCGGAGCGGCGGCAGCCGGGGAAAACGCCGCCAATCAACAAGTGCAGAACACGACCAACCAAGGGCCGGCAGAAAATCAGGCGGATTCGATCATTGATGTAGAGGTGATGGGTTATGGAGGCGGGGATTCGGATTCGGGCGGGTAGATGTCACTAAGTTGTAACATTACTGAGATATAAATGACATATACGGCGATTAGTTGTTCGTGCCTTCCAGCACACTGCCCCGAGTGGATTGCGAATGACTTACAATTGATAAATTCCGCCTCCTAATTGTTACATTTTTTATCTAGCCCGGTTCCCTAACTTCCCGTTTAACTCCCACCCGTGCCGGCACTCGCCGGCCCCTAACAAAAAAACCAACCTGATAGATCCCGAATAATGAAACTGTCAAAACTCCTTCTCTCCGGGCTGTGTGCAGCAGGTCTTGCTGCCACCGCCTCCGCGACTACGACAACGATCCATATCATTGGATCGACGGCCTTCCGTGCCCCTGTGACCCAGGGCATCGTCGATTACCTCACCACCAACTACGGCACTCCTTCTTACGGCTTCTGGGGAAACTCGACCTTCCTCAAGGCCAACGGGGCGCTGCTCGCCTCCTCCTCAGGCGGGAATACCGTCGTTGTCGAGACCTTCTGGACCGGTTCCGCGGCGGGTGTCGTGGACCTTGTCCTTGGTCACACGATCAGCGACTTCCTGAACTACTCGACCTACTCCGGGGTCATCACCACCTCCGGCACCTACTTTGGCAGCAATGCGGGCTCGCTGACTTTTGCGACGGCGGTGGCTGCTGACGCAGCCATGACGGACTCGTACTACTCCTCGGTGGCCAAGGTTATGTCCGACGCGACCATCACCGGCACGACGGGTGCGGGTGTTGCCGCCGCGATCACTAACGCCGGTTCGCACGGCACGCTGATCAACGCCGGTGTAACGGCCGGGCCGAAGGGGACAGTCGGCATCATCCCGTTCCTCTGGGTGATGGGTAATCCCGGCGCCACCGGGCTGAGCGCCTCGAACATTGACTTCCAGGTCGCCAAGCAGTTGCTCGAGAACGGGAGCATCAATTTCTCCCAGCTCTCCGGCACCTCCACCGACCTGACCAACTATGCGTTGCTCGTGGGACGCAACGAAGACTCCGGCACGCGTATTGACTCGGCTGCCAATGTCCAGGACGGCTTCGATATCGTGCCGGTCCAGGCTCTGGTCGAGTTCTCCTCCACCAGCAACCAGCAAAGCACCTCGGTGTTTCCGCTGCCTCCTTACGGAGTGCAAACCGGCGGCTTCAGCAGCACCGGCGGCACGTTTGCCCAGATCAGTTCGATCGAGGCCTGGCCGAGTGGTCTGATAGAGAACGGCACCGCCACCTCCGCCGCTTATCTGAACACCGAGTCCACCATCAACTGGGACAGCGTGGGCGCCGGCCACTCCGGTTATGTCTCCGGTGGCGACGTGGCCAACGTGCTCTCGGCTTACAATCCGGGCGCCGCCAACATCGTCGTGGACGATGGCGCGAGCAACCTGCCGACGGATGATCCCAGTGGCAACTATCCAATCGCTCCGAGCGATGCCGATTACACCGCGGGCACCAGCCAGATCGCCCTCATCGGATACCTGGGCGTCGCGGATGCCTATTCCGATCTCGCCAGCAACGGCGGCGTCACTATCGCGGGCCAGTCGTCCAATGCGAAGCTGCTGGGTCTCAGTTACAATGGAGTTACTTACTCCGCCAACGCGGTTGAGCAAGGCCAGTACACGCTCTGGGGTTATGAGCACATGTACTACACCACCGCTGCCGGCACCGTGAAGACGGTCCTCGATGGCATCGCCGACAAGGTGTTCACCACCGATGCCGATCTGGACTCCGGCGGAAATCATGCTCATCCCGATCAGGCTGGCATCAAGTACAGCACGATGAACTTCAACCGTAGCTCGGTTGAGGGCGGCATCCTTGGGCCGGTGAACTAACCGGGAACCCTTAAGTAACTCAACAATACCTAAAGAAGGAATATCACATGAAACTGAAATTGATCCAAGGGGCGGTCCTCTGCGCTGCCGCGGTGATGCTTGCATCCAGCGCGCGCGCTCAAGTCTCGCCTCCCAGCCAGCCTCCCGTGGGGGATCTGCTCCTCTGCTTCCGGGTAACCGGCGGCACGGGTGTCGGAACCGATGTGTTGTTTGACCTCGGTGCCTACAATAGCTTCGAAACCTCGTTGGACGTCGGTTCCACCCTGGCTGCTGTTTACGGCAGCAACTGGGCTAGCGACAGTTCGCTCTTCTGGAGCGTCCTGGGCGCGGGAAAGGTGACTGGCTCGCCACTGACGGACGTACTCTTCGCATCCTCTCCTACGGGAGACATTGCGGACCCTGTCGGGACCACGAGTAACCAGAAGCACGCGGCTACGGATATCAATAACCTGTATACCGCGTTCGCGTCAGGTACGACCGGAGATGTCACCGGTGCATCTGAAATGACGAGCGGCGCCTACACAACCCAAGAAGCCGACCTTTCAGCCAACTCCTGGCTTGGCCAGGAGCCGTTTGAAACGAGCGGGGATATTGGTTCCGGTTCTGATTCCGTATTTGTAACGGAGTTGAACCCGGCCAGTGGGGGTAGTGCGACAGATCTGGGTACCTTCACGCTGGGCTCGAATGGTGAGTTCACCGCTGCGGTGCCTGAGCCATCGACCTGGGGGTGCATGATCCTCGGCATGGCTTGCCTGTTCATCTTTGGCCGCCGCCGCGCCCGGGCATAACCGCCCCGCCGCGACACGGAAGAAAAGATACGCAAACCCAGCCGCCCCGTAGGGCGGCTGGGTTTTGCTTTTGCGCAAATGATGCGCCTCGAAGGAGGCGTCTTCCCACGGAATGTCAGTCGAAAGCGGTGGGCGTCCCCCGGCTCAGGGCGGAGGCTCCTCCAGAGGCCCCTCCACCCGGATAAGCTGTCCGTCTTTCATGATAAAGCTGGGCGGGGCGCGAAACAGCCGGCGCATGCGGCCTCCGTTGCGGTACATGGGCGGCGCGGCAACGGCAGTTGCGTCCTTCTGGATCGTTGTCTCGTCAAACTCCAGAGTGGCTTTCTCGCCATTCTTGCTGACGTCCACTGTGCTGCGCCCGGTCTGATCGGACCATCTGATGCTCTCGACTTTCATGCCATCCTGGGTGCTCTCGCCGACTTCGAGAAAGATCGCGGGTTTGTCCGTATCGCGGGATTTGATGGCGACGTAGTCTTTCTCTCCAATTACCGCGACGCCATCGACATATAACTGCGAGGCGAAGCCTGGCGCAGGGGCGCCGACGGGTGCGGCCGCCGTAGCCACGGCAAAGGGAGATCTGATGCTCATCCGCTGGTAACGGGCCGCGGGGAAGGGTGTTGGCAGGGGGTGCGCGGAATCGGCGTGGGCGGCGAGGCACAATAGGCCGGCGATGCTCGCGGAGAGCGCGAGAAATCCAGCTTGGGGCACCGTGCGATTCATGTAAATGAAAGTAGCTGCTCGCGCCGTGGCTTTCAATCATTGCAGCCGTGTTTTGTGGAACAAGGACAGAAAGGACGAAAAGGACGGGAGGCTACACAAAAAGTTAAGCCGCCATGGTTGCGCGCGGAGGCGGTTTATTGAAGTGGGCCGGGTGGGGAGAGCCGCGCTCCATGGCCTCATTATCGATACTTGACCCAGGAATCGCGGACGATGTGGCCGATTTTTTGGCCTCGAAGTCGACGCGGATGGGGACGCCGATGAGTTTTTCCCAGCAGGGCATGTCGAGTTCCGTGAGGATGGTGAATACGTCGGGGGCGGCGAAGCGGGCGATGAGGAGCCTGTCCTGGGAGTGGCGGATGAAGAGGGCGGCTTCGGCTTTGCACTTTTCATTGAAGCCCAATCTGGTGGCGATGATGGTGGCCGTGTCCATGCGCGGGGGAGGCTATGGGGACGGCCGGCAGGGCCTCAAGAAGATTTCCGCCGACGCGGAATTTCCTGCTTTTTAAACGGGGGCGTTTTTTCTACGGTGCCGCGGATTGCCATGCGCCTGACCCTCTTTGCGATTGCCGCCGCTCTCGGAGTTCTTTGCCTGGCGGGGTGCAGTACGGTGAAGGGTCTGAGTACGGTGGGGGATATGGTGACGGCGAATATTCCGGATTATCACACGGGGGCGGCGTCGATCGTGGTGGAGCTGAGGGAGCAGCAGGCGTACTTGTATAGAGGGGGGAGTTTGGTGGCGTCGTCGCGGATATCGACGGGACGGGAGGGGTACCATACGCCGATCGGGCATTTCCGGGTGATCGCGAAGGATCAATTCCATCGGTCGAGCCTGTATGGGTACTATGCGGATGACTATGACGGGCGTTGCGTGGAGGATAATATCAACGTGAGAAAGGATAGGGAGCCGCCGGGGACGCATTTTGTGGGGGCGTCGATGCCTTATTTCCTGGAGTTCGCGCCGGGGTATGGGCTGCACGAAGGTTATCTGCCGGGGTTCCCGGCGTCGCACGGGTGTGTGCGGATGCCTTATTGGAAGGCGCGGCAGTTTTATAGCATCGCGGAGGTAGGGACGCCGGTTGAGATCAGGCCTTAGGATGCGTTCGGATCGGCGACGCGGCCGATGAATAAGATGGTGCCGGACCTTTGATCGCGAATGAGGAAGAGGAATGGGTGATCGGCGTGGAACTCCTCGATCTGGACGGGGCCGGCCATTGCGGTGGTCATGGCTATGCCGGTGGCGGCGACCGCCTCGGTGCCTTGCTCGTTTACTTCGACGAAGGCTTTGTGAATCACTTCCGATATGGAGAGGTCTTTGTTGCCGGTCATGCCGGAGAAATCGGAGCCGGTTCCGAAGGCGTCTCTCATGCCCATGGATTCGAGGACTGGGCCGAGCTCGAATTCGCCGGTCATTTTGAATTTTGGAATTGAGACCTGGACTTGCTGATCGTCCATGCCTCCGAGGAGGTCGGTCAATGCTTTCGCGGTCAGGGCCTTCTCGAGTTGGGGCAGTCCATCGACGGCGCGCGGGAGGAGGATGACCATGGATAGGTCACGACCGGCGTAGGGAAGGCACAGGGCCTGATAATCCGGGCTGTCCGTGTAACTATAGTCCCCCGTGCGTTGCATCATGGGCACTTTGGATTGAGTGTCGGCGGAGAGATGGAAGATATCGTCGCGGGTAGCCTGCTTGTCGAATTGGTCCTGCCATGTGCCTTTGAAATAGATCGCGTTTGTGAGGACCAATCGTGTTAGAGGGGTCAGCGCGCCGGGGCCGATCAGATTCTGGATCTTGTTCATGGTTTCCTTTGCGACCCATGAGTTGATCTCTTCCCGTGCTCCTTCGCTATCGTGCTCGAAATCGAGTTGCCGGAGGCCGGCGGCGTAGTCCGATCCGAGGAGCTTTAAGAACGCGGGAAGGAAGTTATAGCCTTTCTGCCCCCAGAGGGCGTTCGCAACGGATAATTGGTAGGGCGGCGTTGCTCCTGAAGTGTTCGCGGCATTGAGGACCCGGAGAAAATTGCCGAGGTCTTTGTTGACGGTATCGCGACCCGCCGGGAGATGGAGGACGGCGGCCATCTGGGAGGCGGTCTGGCCGCGGGCGCCGGCGTATGTCATTGCGAGGGCGGTCTGGATGCTGATGGGTGAGAAGAAGAGGTTGCTCTGGTCCGGAGCGGCGAGTCTTGCGTAGAGGTCGAAGGCGAATGCGTTGTCCGCATTGCCGATCCAGGAGGGTATGTCATCCGCCATTGCGATCAACGGCATTATGCCGAAGCAAAGGCAGCCGAGGAAGCGGAGGCGGTTCTTCACGGGGAAAGGATATATCCGACTGAAAGGGGAAGCGAGCGGTGGTTTTACCCGAAATCCGAAGTTGATCGGGGCGATCTGGCGCAATCTGCCGGCGGCGAGCGCCATGCGTCAGGCTTCGCCGTATCGATTGGCGGGTTTAATGCGAGCGCTTGACAGTACGTGCCGTTTGCCGCACTCTCGCGCGCAAATGAAGAGAGGCCAAACATTTATGAAATCCATCGTTCGATATCTCCTGCTGGCGGGCATTCTGAGTTCCTTTGCGGTTTGGGCGGCTGGGAGCGACGGTGGCTCCCTGTTCCATTCCAACGAGGGTGGCGTTTCCGTATTTGGGGAATCGGCCAATGGGAACGTGGATTCGCAGCCGACGCAGACGACCGTAATCACAACCTATACTGTCACGACATCGACAGTAGTGGCAGCGCCGACGGCGGCGCCGAGCGCCAGTCCGTCAGGCAGTCCCCCTCCAGATGATGTAAAAAAATTGAGCAAAAAGGCGCTGAAATTTGCTACGGGCGGGAAGCTCGAGGACCCGACGGTGACGAAGACCTTTTCGTCGAAGCGTTTTGTCTCGCACGACCGGATCGAGCACAATGCGGGCGGGGGGGGCGTGGAGTTGAGCTATTTCTTCACCCGTTATATCGGGCTCGCCCTGGAGGGTGATTTTCTTGGTGGAAACGAATATAATACGGCTGTGACGGGCAACCTGATTTTCCGCTATCCGTTTGATTTCGGCGCGAAGAGTGAGACGTCGGGTTACTCGAAGGATGGGAAGGACGGGAAGACGGTCATGACCGGGCCGACGTGGGGACTGGCGCCTTATGTGCTGATGGGCGGCGGCGGGCAATGGGATGGCCAGGCGGCGGGGGTGGGTGTCGTGGGCGGGGGAGTGGAGTTTCGATTCAAGGAGCATTATGGCTTCTTCCTGGAAGGCCGATGGGTGATTCACGACGCCCGGCAAAATTACGCGGCCGAGACCGCGGGGTTTGACTACAGCTTCTGACCTGGCGAGGCTGAGGTTGTGTTGTCGTCGACTTACGGTGCGGTCAAATTGCCGAGGCCCATCATGATGACGCTGCCGGCGGTCGAATCCTGCCGATAGAGTCCAAAGGTAAATCCGGAGATCGGCGTCGAAGAGAGGTTGATCTCGATCGATTTGCCATCCTGCGCCGAGTCCTGCTGGATGGCGTCATTGGCGGCCTCGACGTAATTGAGGAAAAACTCCGCTCCATAACTATATGCAAACATCGGGTCGTTGAAGAGCACCGGCATCTCATTCCCCGATGAATCGAAATAGCTGAAGCCGCCAATAATCTCGCGGTTTTCCGCGTCCTGTAACACCAAATTCACGCCCGTTATTCCAATGGGCGTATTAGTGCCAGTCTGGTAGAAGCGGAATGTGACGATTGAATAGGAAGTGCTGCCGGGCGGGCTGCCCTCGAGCCACCATCCGTCGTCGCCCATAAACGTAGTCTGCCCATCTCCGCCAAGGTTCGAGGTGGAGAGAACGATATCGTAGCCGTCACCATTGACGTTGGGGAAGACGACGGGGTTGGTTCCGGTCGAGGAGGGGATAAGGGAGGCGTCGAGGCAGCCATCGATGGAAGAAACTCCGGACGGTCCCCAGACGACCGGGGCGGCTTTGGACGTGAGAGCGGCGCCACACAGGAACAGCGCCGCCGCGCACCAAAGCCGCGACAGAGAAGGTGGATTGAGGAAATGTTTCATAGGCACGATGTCACTCGTTTTCCGCGGGCCAGATGCCGACGTTGCCGCTCTGAGTGGGGCTGAGGAAAAAGCCGGCGGCGCGGGTCTGTTTGTAAAGGAGGACGCCCTTGATGCCGACAAGTTTTCCAGTAAGCGGGTCGATGAATGAGCCGGTGAAAATGCCAGTGGAGGCGGCGATGCTCAATGTGAACTTATCGGCGCCGGGATTTATCACGGATACATTATCGACCGAGGCCCTGACGGTGGTTGTAATCGAGAGCTGATGGTAAATGGGGACGTCGAAATTGGGCTCGGTGAGGGAGACGGAGGCGTTTGGGGTGGTATTCGGCAGGTTCAGGGCGAGCGTCCTTAGCGGCGGCTCGATATAGCGGGCGCCGACGGCCGTGAGCGTTGTAGTGAATCCAGTCGGGTAGAGGAGGTAAGCGGCCTGGGCGGGCTTCATCCAAGTAACCTGCCCGTCGCAATCGCTGATCCCGGGAATATTCTCGAAAGTCAGCGAACCGGTGATGGAGCCGGGGACCTTGTAGGCAAGGGAGACGTAGAGGGGGAAGTTATTGGATAAGGCATCGGTGCCTCCCGTGATAAAGACGCCGTCGGTGAAGGCGATGCCATCGCTCATGTATCCGACGATGGTTACGTAGCCGGCCTCCGTTACGTCCATGACTCCAAAGCTGGAGCCGGACGGTACGGCTGGATTGGAGCCGGAGACAGCGGGGAGGAGCATGGTATAATAACCCACCTCGGGGGCGGGATTGCTGATTGAGTTATATAGCGCGTGATACGCCGTGAAGCCGACGCCGTTGTAAGAGCCGCTGATGGCGTATTGACCAAACTGCGCGCCGGTCAAATTGGCGACATCGAATTGCAGAGTCAGGGGCTTGCCACCGATGGTCGCCGAATAACTGCCGCTCGTGGAGAATGTTCCCAGAAGATTGTAAGTGAGGCCGGGCAGCCGCAATTTTCCAGTGAATACCCCGGTCAGCGTTGTCGTCATGGTCACGTAGCCGCCGCCGGGATTGTTCAAAGTGCCAGCGAAGTTCCCTTTTTGGAGATAAAAGGGATTGCCGACGAATATCTGGGCGGTGGCGGTATTGTAACCGTCGCTGATGGTATAAGTGAAGGCATCGGCGCCGGCGAATGCTTCGAAATTGATATGGGGTGTGTAGGTGACGCTGGAGCCGGTCCAGGAGACGTTGCCTAGGGATGGCTGGGAGACGGAGGTGATGGTCAGTGGGAAGCTGTTTGGATCGCTGTCGTTGGCGAGCGGATCGAAGGTGACGGCGTGCGTACCGGTCAGGACTACGTCGTCGTTCACCGCATTGGGCGGGGCATATTGCGCGCGCGCGGCGGGGATGCCGAGGCCGAGGAAAAGGAGAAGCACCGCGAGACAGAGGGTCCGGGGAATCAAGGTGGGAATGCGGGCTTTCATGGGGTGATGATGACGTTGCCGCTCTGCGTGGGACTTAGAAAGAAGCCGGCGGCCTCCGTCTGCTTGAAGAGGATGAGGCCGCTGACTTCGACGCGCTCCGCGGAGATAGGGTCAATGAAAGTGCCGGTGAAGATTCCACTGGCGGCGTTGATGGAAAGCTTGAGAGAGTCGGAACTCGTATTGGTTACGACGACGGTGTCCGTTGAGGCCCTGGAACTGGAAGTAATGTATAACTGATGGTTGTAGGGCCCGGCGAAGTCGGGCTCCGTGAGGGAGATGTTTGCATTCGGGTCGCTATTCGAGAGCGTGAGCGCGAGCGTGCCGAGGGGCGGCTCCTGGTAACGGGAGCCGGCGGCGGCGAGGGTGGTGGTGAACCCGATGGGATAGAGGTCGCCGTATGGCTGAACCGGTTTTACCCAGGTGAATGTGCCATCGCAATCGGAGCCGCCGGTGCCGCTGACGGCGGGGATGTCCTCGAAGGTCAACGATCCGGTCAAGGAGCCGGGGATCTTGTATCCGAGGACACTGTAAATGGGGAAGCTGTCGGTGAAGGCATCGGTCCCGCCGGTGATAAATATGCCGTCGCTGAAAGCCGAGCCATCGGCGAGATAGCCGGTGATGGAGACATTGCCATCCTCCGAAACGGATATGATCGCGTAGCCGGTGCCGGTGGGGACGGAGGAGTTTGTGAGGGAATTGGCGGGCAGGAGCACGGTATAATAGCCGGCTTCCGGGGCGGGATTGCTGACCGAGTTATAAAGGGCGTGCCAGGTGGTGAAGGCGACGCCGTTGTAGGTTCCGGTTATGTTATACTGGCCAAAGGGGTCGCCGGTGAGTCCGGCGGTGTCAAATTGCAGGGTCAGCGGCTCACCGCCGAGCGTGGTCGAGTAACTGCCCGCGGAGTTGAAGGTTCCCTTGAGCACGTAGGTCCTGGTTCCGGTGCGCAGTTTGCCGGTGAATGCGCCTCCGGCGGAAACTGTGAGGGTGATGTAGCCGCCACCGGGGTTATTGAGTGTGCCGCAGAAGTTGCCTTTCTGGAGGTAGTATGGATTGCCGACGATGATTTCGGCCGTGGCAGTTCCGCCGTTGCCATTGCTGATGGTGTAATTAAAGATATCGGTGCCGGCGAAGTTGATGAAGTTAAAATTTGGCGTGTAGGCGATGGCGGTTCCCATTCCGGTTATTACGGCGTTGCCTAGGGAGGGTTGGGAGACTGCCGTGATCGTGAGGGGGAAGCCGTTTGGATCGGTATCGCTGAGGAGGGGCCGGATGACTATGGTGGAGGCGCCGGTGAGGGTGACATAGTCCACCGACGCAATGGGCGGAGTGGTGTTGAATGATGCCGCCGCGCCGAGTGAGGTGCCTGTGGTGTTTATGGCGACGGCCTGATAGTAATAAGGGGTGAGGGGGGAGAGGCCGCCGATGGAGCCTGAGGCGATGATCTGATCAAATGCGCTGCCGATGTCCTGGGGCGTGGATTGGCTGCCGTACGCCGGGGTGGTCCCATATTGGAAATAGACCATGGTGTCCGCGCCGTTCGGGTTGACCGTGGCTGTGAGGAGCGCGCCGGAGCCGGTCACGGAGAGGACTCCGCTCGATAGGATGGTGGGCACCACCAGAGGCGGGGCTCCGTTGGCGACGCGGAAACCGATGCCGCCATTTGCCGAGGCAGGGGCCGCGCGAAGGCCGGTGGTGGATTGCATGGCATTGGGACCGTCGGTGGCCCAGGAGCCGCCGCGCAATCCGCGATAGCTGCCGGCGACGATGGCATCGTTCCATTGATTGACGTCGCCGCCCTGATCATAGGTGCCGAAGTAACTTTGCGAGTTGGTGAATGAACCGACGGGGGTCAAATAGTTTTGCGCGGGTTGGTAGGTATCCGCCTGTGTGACCGAGTAACCGCCGGATGTGTAGTAATCAGCCTGATTCGGGGCGCTCCCGATTGCATTGCCCGGGGAGATGTCGCTTTGGGTGGGATAAGTCCAATAGCCGCCGCTGCCGGAATTGAGGGCGGGGTCGTAGTAAGCAGCTTTGTACCATTGATCCTGACTCGGTATCCACCAGGTGGCGGCGGGATTTCTTGTTTCCAAGCCGGCTGCGATGTCACCATTGAGAGTGTACGCACCCTGCTCGGTCGAGGCGGCGGTTTCGCTGCCGGTGTCGGGTTGGCCATTTTGGAGCCAGTTGCAGAAACGGGCGGCGTCAAGCCACGTTACATAGGTTACAGGGTCATTGCCCGTACTCCCCATGATGGAATAACTGTAACTGCCGAGGGTGCCGTTTTGCAGGATGCCGCCGAAAGTACCGTTGGTTTCGAGGAAATTCGGGTTATAGAGGCCGTAGGGATCGGAGCCGGTGGCCACGGCGTTGAGGAATGTGCAGTACTGGGACTCGGTGATATCGTAAGTTCCGATGTTATAGGAGTAATCGACTTCGCCGTGGCCCGTGAGCGGGTCGGGGGTGTTGCCAGGATTGCCGATTGTGGAGAGCGTGACGTGGCAGACTGGGCCGGAGACGAAGGTCGCATCGGGAGTCTGGGCGGCGGTGCCGGGGGCGCCGGCGGCGACAAGGGCGTAATGGTAAATGGTCTGGCCGACCAATCCGGTGAGGGTCGCGGAGATGACGACATTGGAGTTTCCGTTTCCGATAACCTGGACTGCCGATTGACTGGTGTAATTGGAAGAGAGACCGTAAAGGAAATAGGCTGTGTTACTCTGGCCGTTCGGATTGACGGTGCCGGTGAGAATTACCGCGGAGCCGGAGATGGATGCTACGCCCGCGCTGAGAATGGTGGGCGGAGTAAGCGAACTGGCGATGCGAAAGCCGATGTCGTAACCGGAGCCGGCCGGGCCGCCGAAGGTGCGTCCGCCGGATTGGAGGATCGGCAGGTTGCCATACCAGCCGCCGCCGCGAAGGCCGCGGGAATTGACCTGAACGATGGCCTCGTTCCATTGGAAGACATCGCCGCTCTGGTCGTAAGTGCCATAGTAGCTGCGTGAATTGGTAAAGGCTCCGACGGGGGTGAGATAGTCCTGCTCACTGGCGGAGTAAGCGGCGCCCTGAGTCTGGGAGTAAAGATAGTTGATGCCGTTAAAGTACAGATAGTTGGCCTGGTTCGAGGCGCTGCCGACGACGTTGCCTGGGGTGGTATTGCTCTGCGTGGCGTAAAGCCAATAGCCGCCGCTGCCGCTATTGAGCGCGGGGTCGTAGTAGGCGGCCTTGTACCATTCGTTCTCGCTGGGGATCCACCATGTGGCGCCGGGGTTTCTCGTCTCCTGGCCGGTGGTGCCCGTGACCTTGAATGAATTGGAGTAGGCAGTGTCCATGTCTCCATCGAGGGTGTAAGCGCCTTCCTCGGTGGTGGTGGTATTCTCGACGCCGGTGGCGGGCTGGCCATTTTGCATCCAGTTGCAGAATCGCGCAGCGTCCAGCCAGCTTACGTAGGTTATGGGATCGTTGCCTGAGCTTCCCATGACACTGTAGGCGAAGCTTCCGGTGGTGCCGGTTTGCAAGATGCCGGCGTTCGAGTTGAAATTGAGGCTGCCGGCGCCAGCCATTGCCTGGTTGTACAATTGATAGGTATCGACGTTGGTGGCGACGGCGTTGAGGAAGGCGCAGTATTGCGAGTTGGTGATATCGTAGGCGCCGATGGAGTAGGCGTAGCCCACCTGGCCGTAGCCGGTGGCTGGGTCCGGAGCGTTTGCGGCATTGCCGACGGGCGAGAGGGGGACGTTGATTGATTGGGCGCGCGAGCCGGCAACGACTGCGAAAAAAGCCAATGCGACGAGGAGGAGCCGGACCATCCAACCGGACCGGAGGTCATTCTCTTGCTGGGGTCGCATTTACTTTGGGGAAAAGGAAAAGCGACAGCTTTCCACGGCCGCTCGGGATAAATTTATCAGGATATGGGTGGCAGGTCAATCGCGCGTGGGATTATGCTGACTCCAGCAGAGACGAGGATGGGGTGGGCGGATTCTCTATTGGCTGGGCGTCTGGGAAAGCGCACCCTTGTGCCGCTGCCCGAAGTGACGGGAAACAGAATAATCCCATGCCCACGCCGACTCCTCAGCCGACAGATAACCTGCCCCCGGGGCTCCTTGGACCGGATAGCGCGACGGCCGTGCTCGCTCCTCCGAAGAGTGTGGCATCGCGGCTGTTTTACCTCCTGTTCGGCAGGCCGCTGGCGAATTGGGAAGGGGCTGCGGAGCGAATCGGGCCGCTGAGCGGGGTGCCGATCCTGGGGCTGGATGCGCTCAGCTCGGCGAGTTACGGGCCGGAAGCGGCGCTGGCAATCCTGCTGCCGGCGGGCGCGCTGGGGCTGGCGTACCTGCCGGGCATCATGGCGGCGATTGTTTGCCTGCTTGTGATCCTTTATTTTTCGTATCGCCAGACGATCACGGCCTACCCGAATGGCGGAGGCTCGTTTACCGTGGCGAAGGAGAATCTCGGGACTTATCCAGGGTTGGTCGCGGCGGCGGCGCTGCTGACGGATTACGTGCTCAATGTGGCCGTGGGGATATCGGCGGGGGTCGGGGCGCTGATCTCGGCATGTCCTGCGATGCAAAGTCATACGCTGGGGCTGTGCCTGGCGGTGCTGGGGGTGGTAACATTTGTAAATCTGCGCGGGGTGAGGGATTCCGGTGTCGCGTGGAGCATCCCGACTTATTCATTTGTGGGGACTCTTCTGCTCATCCTGATCCTGGGCATCGTCAAGACGGCGCATGCGGGCGGGCATCCCATGCCGGTGATTCCGCCGCCGACTATGGCGCATTCGATGGGCGCGGTCTCGATCTGGCTGGTCCTGTGCGCCTTCGCAAGCGGATGTACCGCGATGACGGGGGTGGAAGCGGTGAGCAATGCGGTGCCGATCTTTGCGGAGCCGCGTGTGAAGAATGCACGGATTACGCTGACGATCATCATCGCGATCCTGGCCGTGCTGCTGGCGGGGATCTCTTACCTGTCCCATGCGTATCGCATCGGCGCCATGCCGGAGGACCAGCCGAATTACCAGAGTGTGCTGTCGCAACTGACGAGCGCTGTGGCGGGACGCGGTGTGCTGTATTTTATTACGATTGGAAGCGTGCTGGCGGTGCTGACGCTCTCCGCCACTACGAGCTTTGCGGATTTTCCGCGGGTTTGCAGCCTGCTGGCGCGCGACGGCTTTCTGCCGTATGGGTTTGCCGCGCTCGGGCGACGGCTGGTTTACACGATCGGCATCGTCGTTCTGTCGGTCTTCTCGGGGCTGCTGCTGATTATTTTCGACGGCAATACGGATCGGCTGATTCCGCTGTTTGCGATTGGGGCGTTCTGCGCGTTTACGATGTCGCAGGCGGGGATGGTGGCGCACTGGAAGCGGGTAAAGGGGGCGGGATCGCGCCTTTCAATACTGATCAACGGGGCAGGGATGGTCAGCACCGGGGCGACGCTGGCGATCATTATCGCGGCCAAGTTTTTGAGCGGCGCGTGGATTGTGCTGATTATTATTCCGGGGCTGGTGGCGCTTTTTATTGGGATCAAGGGGCACTACCGGCGAATCGCCCTGGAAATTGGGGCGGCCATGGACTTGCAAGTGTGGAAGGTGCGCCCTCTCTCGCTGGTCATCCCGATGGAAAGCTGGAACCGGGTCAGCGAGCGGGCCCTGCGCATGGCAGTGGGCATTTGCAGCGACATCACGGTGCTGCATGTGACGCCGGATGACGATGAGGCGCCGCTGCGAAAGGTGTGGGCCGAGCGGGTGGAGAAACCGGCGCGGGAGGCGGGCGCGGTGGTGCCGCGACTGGAGATCATTCACTCTCCCTACCGGCTGTACTTTCAGCCGGTCATGGATTTCATTAAAAATGTAAAAACGGAAAAGCCGGGGAATCTTATCGGAGTGGTTATCCCCGAGCTGGTTGAACCTCGCTGGTGGGAGTACTTTCTGCACAATAGCGTGGCGGCTGGATTGAAGGCGTTGCTGCTGCTGCATGGCGGGGAGCGTGTGGTGGTGATCAGTTCGCCGTGGTATTTGCACGGGGGCGGAAGAGTGGGTGGCGGCACTTGACGAATGCAATAAAACGTTTTGTTTGCATGATGAACGAGAGAGACGAGCCCACGGAAAAGATTATTGGCGGTGGCGGATTTTGGGGGTTGGTGATGGTCTGCGGGCTGGCAATTGTGGCGACGACGGGTTGCTTCGGTAATGGGGATGGGACTCCGAGCGACAAACCGTTGCAGGAATCGACCGCCGCGCTGCCCGGCGCCACGGCTGGCGATCCTTCGGCACTGCACCGGTCTTTTCGCGCGGCGTTTGCGGAGGAGGCGAGGCCGTATCCGAATCAGGGGGAGGATGCGCGTGAAATATCGGACAACCTGGATTCAATTCTGGTCGCGGTGGGGGACAAAAGATTCGCCGAGGCGCTGCTGAGGGAGCGTCCGCTGATCCGAAGCGCGGTGCGCAATTGCATGGTGGAAGGGGATCTTGAACGGGATTATCCCAGGACGTATGAGGTCTTCCAGGAGGCGCCTCAAAATGAATGGCCGTCCGATCTGGCCGAGGAGCAGGCCACGGGCACCGGACCGCAGGGTGCGCCGAGGGCGCCGAAGGCGGATGATTCGCAGTAGAGGGGCAGACCGGCTTGAGGCAATCCCTGGATGTTTCTCACCCGAGAGGGAGGTTAAAGCTGTTCAGAGCATTTTAACCAAAGGTGCAGCCGTCTTTCCAGGAATTTTTGGACAGGATGAACGGGATTTACAGGATGCTACTTACTGATTTCGTGATGCTTATGGCATACGTCCTGTAAATGTTGTTCATCCTGCCCAAATCAAGGCGCCGGACCGGACCCGAGAACTCTTTCAGCTCTTAAAAGAAAAAGAAGAAACGATGCCGGCGAGGGGCGACTACGACAACGGGCCCCGGGGCCGCGACGACTACGCCCGGACCACCGTAGGGTCCGTAATAGTACGGGTAAGGACCGCCATTATACGGGTAAAACGCATGCGCGTAATAGTAGCCGTAGTGGCCGTGGTGATAGACGTATTTTCCGTGATGGCTGTAGGCATTCGCGGGAGTGGCCACGGCCAAAGCCACTGCGGCCAAGGATCCGAGGACGATTTTATGGATGGTTTTCATTTTTTTGGATGGGGTGCTTGCAGGATCGACTCACGGCGGCATTCACCGCCGTGGCGCTTATCGTGCGTCTGTAAAGTCGGACCGGAAAACGGCCTCTCTTATTCAATCGGATATCGGCGGCCTGCTGCGTGGCGGAAACTCGTCATGCGTCCGCTGATCCGAAGCGCGGTGCGCGATTGCACGGTGGAAGGGGATATTGAACGGGATTATCCCAGGACGTATGAGGTCTTCCAGGAGGCGCCTCCAGCCGGGCGAATTCAAATGCATCCACCGCCATCTTCAGACGCGAAACTTGTGAACATGCAACTTCAAACCCTCCAAGACCTCTATACTCAAGAACTCAAAGACCTCTACAGCGCTGAAAAGCAAATCGTCAAGGCGCTCCCGAAAATGGTTAAAGCTGCGTCAAACGCACAACTCAAAGCCGGATTTCAACAACACCTCGTGCAAACGAAAGAGCATGCGGCACGACTGGAAAGATTGCTCTCCGCCCACGGTGAATCCACACGCGGTCCGAAGTGCAAAGGAATGGAAGGCGTTCTGAAAGAGGGCGACGAAATGATCGAGGAAGAAGCCAATGACGAAGTGCGCGACGCCGGCCTGATCGCCGCCGGGCAGCGCGTGGAACACTACGAGATCGCCGGTTACGGCTGCGCCCGCACCTACGCGGAAGTCCTGGGGGACAAAAGGGGCGCGAAGGTTCTCCAGCAAACTCTCGATGAAGAGGCGGCCACCGACAAGAAACTGACCACTCTGGCGAAGTCCACAATCAATGTCGCTGCTCTGAAATGAGGAATTTGTGAGAATTTAGCGGAGAACATCCTGTTCTAATTGTATGAGCTGCCGCTGGTCAAAAATCGAGCGGGCGCCCAGCTTCGGTAGATGAAGATGTCCTCTCTGGATCAATCCGAAAAGCTGGCCAAGGTGGTTTCGGTGATTCTGATGTTGGTCGCGGTGGCGGTGTTATATTTTGGTCGGGAAGTCTTCATTCCGCTCGCGCTCGCGCTCCTTTTCAGCTTCCTGCTCGCTCCGTTGGTCACACGACTAGAAAAGATGCATGTCCCGCGGGCGCTGGCGGCCTGCGTCACCGTCCTCGCCGCTTTGACCATGGTAGCTGGTGTCGCATACCTGGTAGGCGGCCAGCTTGTAGAACTTACTTATAAGCTGCCCGATTATCAGATCAACATCAGTCATCGGATAGCCTCCCTCAAAGCGGGTGACAATAGCCCACTCTCCCGGGCCGTGGACACTCTTGATGTTCTCCAGAACGAGCTTGCCGGGACTTTTCCAAAACTCCAGGGGCAGCCCACAGGCTCGATGCCAGGGCCGGAACAGGGACGGTCGGTTGTTCCCGTGCAAGTCGTCCAGCCTGAAACGAACATCGCCAAGTTCGCGCAAGGCGTGTTCGGCCCATTGTTGGGTCCTTTAGGGACTGCCGCCATTGTTGTCGTTTTCGTCCTCTTCATGCTCATAAAGCGCGAGGATTTGCGTGATCGAATTATTCGTCTCTTCGGTCGAGGCCAGATCAGCACGACGACAGAGGCTCTCGATGAAGCGTCAGCCAAGGTAACGGGCTACCTGACGATGCAGGTCGTCGTAAATACAGTGTTTGGCGTCTCGGTTGGCATTGGCCTTTACTTTATAGGCATTCCCCACGCTTTCCTTTGGGGTCTGCTGGCGGTCGTTCTGCGCTTCATCCCCTATCTAGGAGCTTGGATTGCTCTTGCATTTCCACTGGTCCTCTCTCTCGCCACCACCGATTCATGGATCGCACCCATCCCGGCCTTTTTTAGCAACTTGGCAAATTGCGCGCTCAATCCGCCAGCGCCTCCGGTATGCCAGAATTTTGCCGCCCTTTTGATGCCGTCCGGCTTTTTGGCATTGGCAAGAGCACGCTGGCGGATTGGATTCGCCGGGGCTGGATTAAGTCGCATTTGATTCGCCGCCCAGGCAATAAAAGCGGTTGCCGTCTCATTTCAACAGCATCACTGCGGTCATTCATCGAAGGCCACGGCGCGGAGCAACCGCCTGCGAAGCAATTGCCAGGGTAATTAACGCGGAAAATCTGATGCCGAAAAGCAAGCGCACAGTAATGAAACAGGGTGGTTCCGCAGTCTTTACCCTTCCGGGCAAGAAAAAGCCCGCCAGCGGCCCCACGGACGCGGCAAAGGCCCATTGCGCGAGATACGCGGCGCGAGAAATACCTAATGACTCTTGAAAAAGAAAACGCCCGCAGCGGCGCGAACCACTTACGGGCGGCTTTGGCAAGCGTCTGAATCCTTTCACGAAGCGCACCGGAATGCAAGGGCTCACACGAAATGGATGCGGGAAATCCCGTTGCCGGGAGAATTGAGCAAAACACACGCCCGCAAGGCTGAGTGGAGCTATGAGTCTTGCTCACGTTCACGGCGTATTGCTCGACAGTCGCGCTAAGGGAAGCGCGAGGCTTGTGCTTGGTATTTTGGCAACCTATGCCAACGAAAAGCATTATACATGGCCCGCCGTGCCGACAATCGCACTACTGGCAAACCAATCGGAACGCCAAGTGCAAAATGATCTTCGAAAGCTGGTGAACGAACTAAAGGAATTGGAAGTCGTGGCACGTGGCGGCGGGAGACATCGAACTACAAAGTACCGGATAACCCTGCAAACATATTCACCGTTTCAATTCTCCAAAAAGGTGAAATCTATGAAAGGGGTATTTCGGCAAATGCCGCAGATACGCCCTACAGAGCAAACGGTGAACCCGTCTTCACCCGAAGGTGTAACACCAGACGCAAGCGTCTGTTTAGTGGCCTTTAATTTATATTCCGAAGAAGAAAGGGAGATCATCGAAATATATCATTCAAAGTTGGTGGCGCGCGGCGGTGGATGGCTGAGAGTAACAATGTTCACAGAGGAAGTGCGTAAGGCAATCGCATTGCATCCCTTCGAGGAATGGGGCGAATTGTTGGAAGAGTATGCAACTGATCCCGAATGCTGGCCGGAAAGGAAAACGCTGGTTCGATTGGCGTGGCATAACCACAACGGACAATGAAAGGGAACGGCGCGACCCCATGAGTATATCCGCAATAGCGGGCACCCGGAAGATTTGGTGGACTGCTCGAATATTTCGGGTCCTTCCAGAGCATTCAATGAAGCCGCAGGTTCCGGGGTGCAGACTTCCGCTAGTCAGTGACTTTTTTTCGACTCCGCGCCGCGCTATTTAGTCAACCAATAGAAAACACCAATAGAAAACATGAAAAACACGCACAATCCAAAACCCGAAACAAAACTCCCCGCCATTTCTTATGAGAGACACCTCGCCGCTTGGTATGCGAGCTACTTTGAACTGGCGACAACGACAACAAGAGAGATTTTCGCTGCGGCAGAGCTTGAATCGAAGGAAGGTGGCTTTCTTTTTCGGGAAGCGATTCCGGCGATTATCGGGCATTACAAGAGGCGTTCCGAAAAGGTGAGTGATGGGAGGGCAGACGCCATGAGGAGAAAGGAGGAGGCGGAGGCGGGGCTCGCGGAGATAGCCTTGATGCGCGAGGCGGGAGAGACGTTTGAGAAAACAAAGGTGATGGAGTGTTTAAAGGATTGGGGAACGAAATTTTCGAAACGGATGAATAAAGTGTTCAAACCGCAGGCGGAGCAAATAGTGCAGGTGGCGCGTGAATCCTTAGAGGAAGTGGCCCGCGCGTTGGAAAAGGCAGAGTAAAATTATGCGCGCACGGTTCTCCCGTTGCCGGGAAAATTGATTCATCGGAAACTCTATTTGTCAGCGCCCGTTCGGTGGGCGATGTCGTCTTGCGCTTCTTTGACGATAAGCGTAGGCCACTCTGGGTCATTGAAAATCCCCGGACTATTCCGGCGGTGCTGTTCCACGAAGGCGTTAAAGACGTGATTCAGGGGCGATGTGGGGTCCGCAAGGTCCGGGTACTTTGCGAGCGCACGTTTCTCGGCTGCCACTGCGGAGAGGCCGGTTGGTAAAGCGGCTTCCTGGATAACAGGTTCACTTGCGGACTGTGATTCGTCTGATTGCGAGGAAAGCCAATGGAACAGCCCGTAGATTAGTAAGGCGACCGTTCCCCATTTCAGGAGCTTCCAGACGATCAGAAACATCACACGGGCAATCCGAAGCTTGTTACGACAACGCCATGCCGAAATATCCGGCTCTCCGGCGAGTTTCCACTCCTCATATTCCGTCTGGCTAACAGTGGACTTGATCGGACCAATCAAATCAGAGGCTTGCCCTTTCGTAATATTGGCCCGGTGGGCAACGCCGAAAAATTCGAGGAAGCGGAGTTGGCGGTCCGTTGCTGGATCACTACGCCATGGGGCATCCGGGCCGCCGAAAGGATCGTATTCCCCGGCGTCGTTGAAATACACTTCCTTTTCTGGCTTCCGCAATTTGTACTCTCGCGCCATCCTATCCCTTTTACCGGCAGAATTTCCGCACGATCTCGCGGGGCGTGGCGATTACCGGCGCGGTGACATCGAAGCCTTGCAAGAGCAACGTGAGGCTTTGAAAGTCAATGCCGCGCAAATGCTCGTCACTGGTGAGGAGTACCCGGCAATCGAGTAATGCCGCTTCCGCGAGGATAAATGAATCGTTCCGCTCCGCGACTGGCAGCAAATCCCGATGGCGTAGGGCATCGGCAATCCGCTCCACAATGCCATGTTCAACCGGCACGAGATTGACCGGCTCGAATTTCCACACGGTACGCAAGAGCGGGAACACAGATTCCGCAATTTCGCGTTTCTTGGCCGTCTCGCCGCGCAGCGCATTGTCAGCGACTTCATGCAGGGCGGTCGGCGGAACGATGAAGCGCGCGGCTTTTACCCGTTTCCGAATCGTGGCGATGGCGTCAACCACGGCCTCAACATCCGATGCCAGGTCAAAGAGGACGTTCGTATCAACGGCGATGAGCATGGGCCGCGCCGCTCTCTTCGCCGTAAATGGCGCGCATCGCGTGGGCCATGAGCGATTCGCGCTCCGCGTCCGTGAGCGTATTTGCGCGGGCGCGCACTTCCTCTGCCATGAGGGTGCCGGGCGTCTTCTTTTCGCGCGCCTTTGTGCCCGGCTTATTGGCTTTGCTCATGGAAACAGAATGCGCAGGAAACAGGCCAAAGTCAACGGGTTCGGGGCTACCATGGAAAGGCACGGAATGAGGCGGAAAACGGTGGGGTTGTTTGCACTTCTGTTTGCAAAACGCTCTTTTTTTGAGCCCGATTTTCACGAAACCCTTATGAATACAGGGTTGGAGCGGGTGACGAGACTCGAACTCGCGACATCTTCCTTGGCAAGGAAGTGCTCTACCAACTGAGCTACACCCGCATTTCGAAGCCGGCCGGGGAAGGGGAATCCACGGAAGGCGAAGCGGGGTCGAAAGTTAGGGAATTTCCGGGTGGTTGCAAGTGATTTTGCGAGGCTCGGGGCGGGGGGCTCGATTGGAGAGATGATCCTGAATTTGGAGGTATGAGGCGCCCCTACAGGGCTTGGCCGACTTGGGCGGGGTTACCTGGGGCGTTGCCCCAGGCTATTATGAATCGGGCCTTTGGCCCTGCAAGAGGCGTTTCGCGCGGAAATGTTCCGCGGGTGAACGGTGCGCCGGGAAATTGGGATGCCGCGTGGCGCGGCGGTTTGCATTTTGCCGAATCCATTGGGTAGGATCGGGGGATGAGCACTGCTGAAATTGGGTCGACGCTGCCGGAGGTGGCGCGGCTGCGGGATATTGTGGCGAGGTTGCGGGCGCCGGGAGGGTGCCCTTGGGACCGGGAGCAGACGCATGCGAGCCTGCGGGCGAGCGCGATCGAGGAGGTGTATGAGATGGTGGAGGCGATCGACGCGGGGGACGATCCGCATTTTAAGGAGGAACTGGGGGATTTGCTGCTGCAGGTGATAATGCACGCGCAGATCGCTGGGGAGGAGGGGCGGTTTGACCTGGAGGGGATCGCGGCGGAGGTGTCGGAGAAGCTGGTGCGGCGGCATCCGCATGTGTTCGGGGAGAACAAGCTGGCGGATAGCGACGCGGTGCTGAAGCAGTGGGACGAGATCAAGCGGGTGGAGCGGGAGAGCAAGGGGGCGCCGGCGAATGCCTCGGCGCTGGATGGGGTATCGGCGGCGCTGCCGGCGCTGATGCGGGCGGAGAAGGTGCAGAAGCGGGCGGCGCGGGTGGGGTTCGATTGGGAGGATTTGCGCGGGGTGATTGAAAAAATCCGCGAGGAGGTGGCGGAGGTGGAGGAAGAGATGGAAGGCGGGAACGGCGCGAGGCTGGAGGATGAGCTGGGGGACCTGCTTTTCACCGTGGTGAACCTGACGCGGAAGGCGAAGTGCGAGGCGGAAATATTGCTGAATGAGGCGACGAATAAATTTGTGCGGCGGTTCCATGCGCTGGAGGCGGAGGCGGCGCGGCAGGGCAGGAAGCCGGCGGAAATGACGATGGCGGAGATGGATGCGCTGTGGGAAGGGGTGAAGGAGCGCGAAAATTCCTAATTTGCTACGGACTGCCGCATTTCGTATACTCAATGAAGATGGACCCGGAAATCCGCACGCGCATTTACGGCTTCCTGGCCGAGAAAGGCCTGCGGAAGACGGCGCAGAGGGATGCCATCATCGAGGCG
>JBEKOV010000018.1:0-40750 GCA_049521415.1 Chthoniobacteraceae bacterium | reverse complement strand
CCACGCCACGTACACATCCCCGCTGATCGAGCTATACCACCCCGTCGTGATGAGCGCGCTGGTCTGCACCCCATCGATCACCACCGCATCCGGGTCCAGAGCCAGCATCAACGACACATAGTCCGTCCCGGTCACCTGTGCGGCCGTCGCTTCCGTAAACCCCGCATAATAGCTTCCCGACACTCCATTGGTAAATTCGTTAAATGTCCCAAGGGAAATCTTTTGGATGCAGGTCGTGCCTGCCGGATTGGCCGACGTCGGCGCCACCCCATCCCTCACCGTCGTTGCCGTAATACTCGTCACCGCGGTGCCAACGACCCCGAACTCCGGCACCGGCGTCGTGCCGGCAGGATAAAGAACTGGTGGAAAAATAAAATCCGTGGCGAGCTGCCATAATATCAAGAAGAGCTCCCCGAGCGAAAATATCACATTCCCGGTATAGCTTTGGGGTGGGGTCGCCCCGCTGTTCACATAGGTCCACGTTCCTATAATGATGCCTGTGAATGGCGGATATTGGGACGGCGCCTGGAATTGTAAAGGAACCTGGCTGGGCTGCCCAAGCATGTTGGAGTAAATCGAGATTGCCGGCAACAAATCAACGCTGCCGTCGCCGATATTCATTACTAAAGCGTCTCCCAAAGCGGAATCAGCAGACTCGCCGCGTAATTCCAAACCACCGACAAAGCCTGCGACCCGGAAAGGTACGAATTGAAAGTGAGCGTCGATCCGGACACCGCGTAATCCCCAAGCGCCTGGTAAACATGCGTTGCCGTATTGGCCGGCGTCGCCGACAGGCCGCTCCCATTCGTAATAATGCACGCGGAGAACTGCCCATAGGCATTCGACGTCACATCCCCATAGATAATTCCGCTCCCACCCACCGCGAACACCAGCGCATGCACGCTTCTGGGAGCCGCCCCCAGCGTCATATTAGACGGGATCAAACTCCCCAGCGTCCCATTCACAACTCCCAATTTAAAAGTAGGATTCCCATCCATGTCATAAGTCGTGGCATTGTACAGTTGCAGCGGCGTAAGCGGTGTCGCAACTGCCCGCTGCCGCTTCGCGTAAAAAACCTGCCCCGTGCTCGCCTGAAACGAAAACACCCCCACCCCCGCCGTCATCACACCCAGCCGGTTCGCCGGCGCCAGATGGCCCACCGGCTGCGTGCTCGCATCCGCGAACTTCCCCGTCCTCACATCATATCCATTGGGATTTGCGCTCATGGTTTACAAACGTTTGTAAAATCAAAAATCACTTGACCCGGCATAGCCTGGCGAAGCCGGTTCATCCGATCAGCGCTCCCGTATTGCCGTTGTACACCACCGGATTCCACCCCAGCGGCCCGCTCCCCAGCAGCTCCTGGGCGCTTTGGAATAACTTCCCAACCTGCCGGTAAGTCATCGGCCCCCACAGAAGATTTTTGCAATTCGGCGGCAGAATAATATCCTCCGGCACCCCGAAAATCGTCCCCATCGAGGAAGGATTCGGCACCTGATAACTCCAATAGGACCTGCGCAGATTCACCCCCGGCACCAGATACGCCTCCTCGCCGCCCAGGTTGTCGCCGGCGTTCGGAGGGAACCCCAGGAACAATCCCGTCGTCGGATCGAAAGACGCGCTATTGAGCGGCGCCCCCTGCGTCCCCCCCAGTACCGAGACGAATTGCGGATGCGTCTCGATCGGCTCCCGGTTCAGCGCCCCGTTGAACTCCACAATATAAGTCGTCGGGTCCGCCGAAAGCCCGATGTAATCAAGCGTCGCAAGGATCGTCTTCAACTTCCCGTATTTGATCCGCCGCTGAAAACACAATGCGTCCGGCTCCAGCGGATGCGCGCTCCAGAGCGGCGGCACAATGGGCGCCAGGCTCGCGTCCCCCTTCAAAATCAGTTGCCCGCGAATCAACCCATCCTGTTCATAGATCAATTCACTATCCGGCTGTATCGTCAGAACGCCCGTTCCGCCTGTGGGTAGAATGTTCATTTGGGATGTGCGGGATGCGCCCGTTCGTGCGCGCTGGAGCCGCCGCGCCCGGCCATGTCACGGCAACTTTGTTTGATGTCCTCCAGCGCCCCAGTCTGCCGCTCGAGCTGGCGCAACGCCGGATCGCCGCTTTGCCCGATCCGCCCGCCGCCGCCAATCGCCCGCATCGAGTCCACCTTCACCGACAGCGGCCCTTTCGCTTTCGCGGGATCGTCGATCGCATCGATCTGGTCCTGCGTTTTCAACGCCTCCGTCCGCTTGTCGGCGCCCGTCAGCCGGTCCCCCTTGCGTTCCGCCTGGTCCGCGTCATACCAGAGCATGTCCTCCTTTTTCTTGAAGTAGTCGCGTTGCTGCTTCGGCGTCATCGTCTTCAGCTTGCGATCCTCGATCTCCTTCGCCTCGTCCGCCTGGGAGTCCGCCAGCTTCTTGTCGGCCTCGGCCTGCTTGTCCGCCGCCTCCTTCGCGTCCCGCGCCTTCCCCTCCGCGTTCTCCTTCTGCTGCGCGTCTATCCTTTCCTGCAATTTCAGGACGTTCAACTCCCCCTCCTGCTGGTCATCGAGCCCCAGCGACAAAGCGAACTTCACAGAGTTCACCAGTTGCGCGTTATCGCGATCGGCGATCAACTCCGTCAGCTTTTGCTCCCCCGTCATCGCCGCCAGCCGATGCTTCTCCTGCAGGTCTGCGATTTCATCCGCGATCCGCTTCCGTTTTTCCCCCGCCTCCTCGGCCTTCCGCCCCGCCTCTTCTTCGGCGCGATCCTCTTTCGCCGCCGCCGCGTCCGCCTCCCCATCGTCGGCGTCGCCGGTCGGCGCCGCGGGCGTCTCGGAATCATCCTTGGTTTCTTGATTCGCAACCCCCTGAAGCGCCTCCCTCTGTTGTTTCAGCGCCGCGATCTGCTGCTCCAGCGGGTCGGTAATAAAGGCTGACCTGCCGTGGGACTTATCAAGCGCCAGCTCTTCCTTCAGCTCGACCTCCTGTTGCATCAGGTCGAGGATTTGAGCCTGCGTCCCGTTGGGATCGGCAAGGTCACCCGCTATCTGGTCTTGGGTGTGCCCATGCATCTCCGCCCACAAAATGCCCACCCCCTGCGCCGCCTTATTAAAAAATTCCAGCGTTTCCCCCGCCCAAACCGTCAAGGATTCCTTGAACTTTTCGATCCGTATTTGTGCCGCCGCCAGGTCGCTCACCGCCTGATTGCTCATCACAGGGAACGCATCCCCCAGCCGCTCGATCTCCTCACGGCCCGCCCGGAACAAATTGATCAGCGACGCCTGCCGCGTCCCCACCAGGTCCCCGGCCGCCGCCAGCGCCGCATGCTGGTCCGCCGCCCCATGCACCGCGTCCGCCAGCGCCAGGATCGTATCCCGCGGCCCCGTCAGCCCCTGCAGCTTCTCCATGCTGATCCCCAGGTCCGCAAAATGTTTCTCCGCCGCCTTATCCCCGCTGAGCGCCTTCTGCGCTTCCAGGAAGGCCTTGAAGCCCCCCTTGCTCACCGTATCCATATCCCCCCCCATCAGCTTCACCGCGTTCCCCAGCTTCTGCACATTCTCCGCCGTATCCCCGAATTTTTTCGACACCTCCTCCACGTCCTTCGCCCGATCCATCGCCCCCGCGAACATCGCCCCCAGCCCGATCCCCGCGAACAACGACGACACGCTCCCCGCAAACCCAGCCGCCTGCGATTTCATCTCATCCAGCCCGGCCTTGAAAGCCGCATTTTTAATCCCAACAGGAACGTCCATAGTCAGCGTCCCCCGTCCTTCGAAGCCTTGGCGTAGGAGGATCGCGCCGCAGCCCACGCATCCGCCCGTTCCTTGCCCAGGTCTGCCAGCACCACCGTGTACAGGTCCGCCTCGCTCAATGTCGTCAGGTCCGGCAGATGGCTCACCGCCTCATCCCCGTCCCTCACGAACCGCATCTCCCCGCCCTCCTGCTCACTGATCGCCCCGTCGATCCAGCACGCCTCGCCAGGCGCAATCCCATTCCAGATTTCATCCCGGGACAAATTAGTCCGCCGCATCAGCGACGTCACCCGCGCCAGCACCGCCGGCGCCGTCAGCCGGCGCGGCACGATCTCCGCCTCATTCTGCCAGAACTCCGGCATCGCCTCATGCGCGGCCCGGTACGCCCCGAATCGGTCCATCTCCCGCCGCAGAAACCCCGCGTCATTCCTGTGCCGTCGATACATCAGCCGATCCCGCAAAGACGGCCGCAGGTCCGGCTGATTCGGCCAGCGTGAGCGGCAAATCTTCACCCCCACCTGCAGGTCCGGCAGCGACGCCTGCGCATCCGGGTCCAGCAATGGCGACTCAACCGCATGCAGCGTCAGCAGATGCCAGAAAGAAAAAAGAAACAGCCGCCGTCCTAGAACGCGGTGCGCGCCTGGAAACAGGCAGCGATAAAACGAATCATCCACCGGCTACGCCGGTTTTGGTGCCGCCGTAGCGGGACCTGGCTTTTTTTCCAACACCGCCGCTTCCTGCTTCGAAAACTCCTCCGAGATCGCCGCCAGAATGCCCGCGATACTCTTCTTCGTCGTCGCGATCCGCGCCGTCAGACTCTTGATCGTCCCCGCGCTCGTCGCCACGAACTCCGCCTTCGATTGATCCTGGATCGATTGCGTCAGGCTCACCACCCGCGCCTCGAGGCTTTTGACCTCGCGTTCCATGTTCCCCTTGAAAGCCGTGAAAGTCGCCGCGTCCATGGCTGTTACAGCGTCACGTATTCACTGGTCAGAATGTCCAGCGTCACCATCCGGAACCCCTTGTTCTTCTCCACCCGGCCCACCTTCGTGATCTCGTAAATCACCGCCTGGTACGTCAACTGCGTCCCCACCGCCGGCAGCGAGTACGTCGATAGAATCTTGATCGTGATCTTCCCCGTGAACGTCTCATCGTCCATCCGCCGCTCGACCACATTCCCGTTCTCATCCTCAGTCTTGTCCCGATTCGCAAAGTCGTCATCCAGCGAGAAATCCTGGACCGTGGCATTGGTGACAGTGCCGCCGATCCCGTAAAGATGCGCGGTACCGTAATCGAAGGTTGGGACAGCCATGCCACCGGACAAATGTCAAAAGCCCCCGGGTAACTGATCGACCATCGGCGCGCAGCGCCGCGTTGGGTCCAGGCATCATGCCTGGTCAAACGGCTGCGCCACAGCCGTGAACACGAGCTGGTCGTGCCACTTATCCCCATCCATCGAGTCCCGGTCATCCGCCGGGAAGAAATCGTAAACATGCAGCCCCTTCACCGCCCGGTTATCCGGCCCCGTCAGAGGCTTGTTCAGCGCCAGCAAGAGCGCCCCCCCCAGCCTGTTCTCGTCCCCGATCGCCGCCGTCAGGTCCACCGGCGCCAGCAACGTATAAAACACATCCTCCAGCCGCGCATCCGCCGCCGCGCGATCCTCGTCATTCGCATCACTCTTCTGATGCCACACCACCGTCACGCTCGAAACCCCCACCTCCGCCGGCAGATCCTCATGCGGCCGCGAATCCGTCGCATACACCACATGGTACGGGACCTCCGGCTCCACATTCGCGTGCCCCTCGACGATGATCTGCGCTTTCAGCGACGCATCCCCCGTCCCCTTCACAAACGCAATCACCGCCTTCTCCAGCTTGCGCCGCAACATGATGGCCATCGGGTTCATAGCAATGCCGCGGTGTCTACGCGGCCGCGACGTGGAATCCGGCCTTCCGGGCGTTATACGCCACCACATGCGCGATGCTGATCTCCATTTTCTGCCGCTGGTACCGGAGAGCCTCCGCCACTTCCACCTGGCTCAACACACGGTTGATGTATGGGACGTGGTTGTGAAGAATCACGTGGGGATTATTGATCGACCCGCTGTTGTCCGTAGCGCCGCCGGCGCGTGTGCTCTTGTGACCTGTGACCCAGGCCGGCATTCCCCGCGTCCCGCCAACCGCGGCCGCCGCCGCCGCCCAGCCGCCTTTGGCAATACCGACCCTCTTCCGTACCTTCATGAAGTAGCTCACGAAATTGCGGCGCTTTACGCCCATCTTATCGATGAACTTCCAGCGCCCGATATCGCGGGTGCGTTTCCCGGCCGTCGTGACCCGGCCGCGGCTGTCCCGGTATTTTTGATGATGGGCGCTCATCTCCCCAAAGCTGGCGTCGGGCTTGAAGAGAAATTTTTCCATGCCGAAAACGTCGCCTTTTGCTGTCACCCACAGGCGATCCGCGTTCATCCCTTCAAAGACATTGGCTACGATCCACGGGGACAGCGGCATGAAGATTCCCTCCCAAGCCGCGCCTCGGCCGCCAACCAGGTCTCGATGGATCGCCCCCTCCCCCTTTTTCTTCGCCTGCTGGTTGAGTCCAAAAGGCTGCGTCTGCATGGCCAGATTTACGCAGATCAGGCGTGCGTTTTGACGGACCACGGCGCCGAAGCTCTTCCCGGTCTCGCGGGCAAGCTGGTGCAGCGCCGCGTCGAAACGGGCCAGTTCCTCAGTGAGGGCCGCTTGCGGGATCTCGACGACTATACCGCCGCCAGTCATGGCCTATTTGCTCTTGCTCGGGTTCGCCAGATGCAGCGTCATCGAGATCGCATCCTGCATCGCCTTCACGATCCGGTATTTCCGTCCCTGGATCATCAGCCGTTTCCCATCGAGCGCCCGCTCGATCGGTTGCGCGAACTTCCCGCCGAACTGCTCCCGCCCCGCCACGATCGTCGCATTGTAAGTCCCCACGAACCCGCCCCCATCGGTCATCAACTCCTTCTCCGAATCAAACAAATCCACGTCGCCGCAGAACGTGTACCGCCCGATCCGGAACTCCTCTTGTCCAAAGATCGCGCCCGCAATCTCCATCCCCTGCCCCATGAAGTGAAGGAAATCGTTCACGGTTCAGCGCCAGAAAAATGCGAACGCACCCTTGATGATCGTCAGATTCACCTGCTGAAGGATGAGCCATTTCAGCCATGTGAGGACACCAAAGCAAAAATCCATCCACGCCCAAAAAATCGAGTGGTGAATGTGAAAACCGATCACCGCCGTGCAAAGACAAAACAGAATATAGGTGGCGCGCTTCATTGGTCCCAATTCATCGGGTCACTTCCAAAGGACCATGGCCCGCTTCCCATTATTGACCTTCCCCGGCACCAGGCAGAGCTGCACCAGGTCCCGCGCCTTGGCCGGCGTGAGAAGCTTCGGCGCCACGTCCGAGAACGCCTGGCACGGCGCGAAGAGCACCGTCCGGTCGAAAAGTTTTGAAAATGCGATGTCACCGGAAAGTTTCCGCGCCGCCTGTTCGTCGGACAGCGTATAAGAGACCGGCCCGATCGATCCCGGTACCGCCGCCACCGCCGTGCACATCAGCCCCGGCTCCGTCTCGTCGCAATACCGCCCAGCGCCCAGCGCGATCAGCATTTGTTCGAGGACCAGGATTTCCCCGATCTTCGCGTTCCGCTCCGCGATCAGCTTGTGACCCTCCCCCACCAGGGACGAGACAGTTGGGAGTTTTGCGGCCATGGATTACAGACGTTTGTAAAATGATCGGCGCGCAGCGCCGTACTGGGTCCAGGGATCATCCCTGGCCGCCGCCCCGCCAGGCAGCAGACCCGGTTTCGGGCCGGGCCGCGCACGCCTGGCGAAGACGACGGAAAATGGGAGCCGAGACGCCCGTTCAAGAACGGGACTGGCAAGGCCCTTTTAGAAAATGAACCCGAACGTCGCGGACACCGCGATGTTGCTCCCCGCGCTGGCCGAGGCCGTCGCCACGAGCTGGAGGTACCGGCCGATCCCGATCGGCACCGCAAACTGGGCATACTGCGCCAGGCCGCCCGGCGTCAGGGTCCCAGCGACGGTCACCACCGGTGCATTGATCGTATTGCCGAACGTGATCCCGTCCGCCGAGTCCTGGAGCTGCAAAGTGATCGTGTAAGTATTCACCAGCGCCGGCGTCGCCGGCAGATTGATGAAAAGCTCCACGTCATACAGCCGGCCGGGATTCACACTGGCCGTGTCGAGGATCGCGCTCGTCGCCGAGGCCCCGGCTGCCGGCAGCGCAATCGAGAGCTGAAGGTTGAGGTCCTGCAGCGTCCGCGCGTTGACCGAGTTATCGTTAGCGAAGGGTCCGGTTCCGTAAGGCATAAATTTTGGTTTCTAGTTCTTCGATGGCTTACAGGGCCGGCTGCGCAACCAGCGATTGGAACACACCCGCATGCTCATTCGGCAGCAGTGAGTCGGTGACCTGGATCGTGATGCCCATCGCGCTCACGGGCAGCTCGGGATACACACCCCCGGCGCTCAGGCCCTTGTTCGCCGGCGTCGCGACGTTCACGGTGGCGCGGCTGGCCTGGAGGCTCAGACGGGCGCTCGTGTTCATCATCCAGCGCCATTTCGTCAGGTCCTGCTGCAGCGCATACGGCACCTTGGCCAGGAGGGCCGCGGCCACCGCGTCGCTGAAGGGATACGCCGAGGTCACATTGACCACCCGGTAGGCGTTCTGCGGTCGTGCCATCACGAACCCGAGATACGCCAGGAAATTGTTGATGTACGCCATGTACAGCAGTTGCGGATTGCTGCCGGAGATGGCGAGCTGCTGTTTCAGCCAGACGTCGTTCATCGTCATCCGCCCGGAATTCCCGAGCAGGAAATGGATGCCCTGGGGATTCACGACGTTGTCGTCGAGATAGACCAGGTACACGCTCGAACTCGAGGCCGTGCCGCTTCCGCCGGCGTTGATCTGGTTGTCGTTGCTATCGATCTGTGTCGAGAGCCCCACGAACCCGGCCGCGTTGATCGCGGTGCCGTACCACACCTGTGAGCCGATGGTAATCGCGCTTCCGCGAACCGTTGCGATGGCCTCATCTGCGAGCAGATCGCCCAAAATCAAATCGGCGTTCTCCGACTGCGCCGCCACCACGATGTCTTCCGGCACCCGCATCGCCGCTTCGAACACCGCCATCGAGCCCAGCTTCTTGTCCCAGGCCGATTTCGTCACCGGCACGCCGCCGCCGACATTGCGGAAAGCGCCAGTCGGCAGCTCCGTCCGGGTCAGGGTCGAGTAAGTCACGCCGCTTTTCGGAAAGCAGGGGAACACCCGAAGCTCCGGAGCAAAAGTCAGGACGCCTTCGAGGACGGCCTGGACATTCTTGGAGCTGCGTGCCGCGAGGTCGAGTAAGGTATAAGTGCCGAGAGCCATAGTGTTTTGGGAAAAAGTTGCGGAGTTAAATGCGGGGGACTGTCAAAGCGCCCGGTTAGGCTGCGACGGCTTCCCCTTGAGCCTTGAAGCCCGCGGCCAGCCGCTGGCGGGGAGTAAGTGCCGGGTCCGTCGCGGCGACCTCGCCGGCGACCGTGGCTTTCACCTTCGGCAGCACCAGCCCATTGGCCGCGTACAGCTCGCGCACCTTCAATTCGGCGCGGTCATCGGAAGTCTTGAGATTGGTCTCCGCGGTCGTCTTCGCCGTATTGGCCTCCGCCAGGCTCAACTTCGAAGCGTCCAGATCGGTCGTGAGCTTCGCGGAAGCGTCGGTGGCCACCTTCAGGTCCGCGTCCGCTTTGTCGGCCCGCTGATTGGCAGTTGTGAGATCGGTCGTGAGCTTCGTGGAAGCCTCAGTGGCGATCTTCAGGTCCGCGTCGCCTTTGTCCGCCCGCTGATTGGCGGTGGAGAGTTGGCCTTCCAACTCGGTGATTCTTGCGGTGAGCTGAGGAACGGTAGGCGCGGGCATGCAACTCGCGCGCTGTCAATTCACGTCCAGCAGGCTATAACCGATCAGCGCCTCCAGCGCATCGAGCGCGTCGCTGAATCCGCCGGTCCCGTCCACGATGCCCGCATCGATGGCGTCGGAGCCGGAGAAACACTGACCGCGCATGGAGCTGGCATCGACCTGCGGGCGCACGGATTGGATCCAACCGGTGAATTTCGCGTTGATGGCTTCGATCCAGGCCTGGAGGTATTCGAGTTCATCCTCGGTGGCCGGCCGGAAGGCGTTGCCAGCCGCCTTCAGGTCGCTGGCTTCCGGGGTGAGGATATTCATCTTCACGCCGAGATTTTCGAGCAGCCGGGAGATATCCGGGAACGTGCAGATGGTGCCGATGGAGCCGACGATGGAACTGGAAGAGGCGATGATCGCGGTGCTCGCGCTGGCGAAATAGTAGGCGGCGCTCGCTCCGAAGGTTTCAATGTAGGAGACGACGGGCTTTTGAATCACCGCGGCCTGCACGGCCGCCGCTGCCTCCGGCGCGCCCACGGCCGAACCGCCTGGGCTTGAGATATAGAGCAGGATCCCGCGCACCGTATCGTCCGCCGCCGCCTGCCCCAGCTCGGAGATCAGATCGTTGTAATGGGTATCGCCAAAAAGTTTGTCCACGTTCGTCGCCGTCCGGCTCAGGACCTCATTGCAATGGATCATCCCGATCCCCTGGACCACCTGGTAAGGGCGCCGCCCGTTCACAAAATCCGCCAGCGTCAGCTCCTGTTTCATCCCGCTCGGCACCCCGGCATGCGCGTGCATCCGCTCTTCGATGTTCTGCCGGCGCATCAGCCACGCCGCCAGCGCCGGCGCGTGAATCGCGATCGGCTCACTCAAAAGAAATTCCGGAATGCGCATGATCAATTCTCCGGCTCGACAAACACCTTCCCCCGAAGCTGGAAAATTCCCCCCTGCCGGCGCCGCCCCGACCGCTTGAACGCCGAGAACACCGTGTCCTTATTCAGCCCCCAGGACGTCAGCCGTTCCTCCCCTTCAAAAATCGCATACCACTTTCGAGCTTTCATTTAATGATGCTCCCAATGTCAGAACTCGGCTTGCCACGGCGTAGCGCCGCGCAGCGGCACGAAGCCGGGTCCAAGAACTCAATCCAAAAGTAACCACGTGGTTCCATGGTTGGTCTGATCCCGTGAGAGTTACGCTCCGAAAATAGCCCGGTTTTCCCGAAACCCGCGCATAAGTCATTCAAAAGCCTCGCCTGATTTACAGACGTTTGTAACTCGGCGCCCAGCGCCGTATTGGGTGCAGGGATCATCCCTGCCTTTGCGCCTTTGCGCCTTTGCGTGAGCATCATCATTGCCCCCCGCCTCCGCCCTCTCCGCCCCCGCCCCCGCCCCCAAAACTCTCCCCAGCCCCCGGCAGCGTCCCCTGCCCAGGCTTCGACGATCTCCACATCGGCATATTCTTCAGCCACAGCGCCAGCAGCGCCGCCCCTTCCTCGGGCGACAAATCCTTGCAATTCGCGATCTCCTGCTTCGCCGTCCGGATAAATTCAATCGGCTCCCGGATCCATTGCAGCATCACATTCCGGTAATTCAACCCCCGCGCGTTGCAATACTCCCGGAGCGTCAGCATCCCGTTCGCCAGCAACTCGATCAGCAGCCGCGTCTCATGCCCGTTATCCACCGTCACCCGCGGCGGCGTCTGCCACGATAGCTTCGACGCCCACCCCTTATCCTTACACGGCCGCAGCATCCCCATCTTGATCCGGTAGTCCAGGTACCGGAACGCCACCGGATTGCAGAACCGGTAAATACATCCGTCCCCCAACACCTGGAACAACAAATCCGCCTTCGACAAAATGAACCGCATATTCGCCCCCCCCAGCTTCTCCGGATCCCAACTGAACGAAGCCGGCAGCCCCAGCGACGCGAACACATTCCGCATAAAAATGTTCGTGATGAAAGCCTCCACCAGCGGCGACGGCGAATTCGTGCTCAGCAATTGCGCCTCCCCGTCCCCGTTCAGATACGCGATCCCGCCCCCGCTCGCCGTCGTCAGCTTCTCCAGTTGCGAGTAATCCGTCGGACGCGCCCCATCCCGATCGCTCTCCTTCCCGCCCGGCGTCGCCCGTTGCAGCCCCCCCACCGCCCCGCGCCCCCGCGACTTCGGCACATTCTTCAACACCAGCGCGATGAGTTGCTGCGCCTTCGCGCTCCGCGTCGCCAGCCGCGTCAGCTCATAGATATCCACCAGCGGATTCACCGCCTGCGCCAGATCGCTGATCCCCCGCACCTGGTTCACCGCGTGCGGCTTATACCAGTGGATCATTTGCGACGCCGGGATCGGCGTCCACGTCATCCCATCCAGGTTCCGATGGTGATACGCCACCGGCCGCGAATTCAGGTCCAACTCCACCCCGTCCAGGATGATCTTGTCCCCGATGCTCCCAGCCGGAGGCGGCGTAGAAATTTCCTCACTATCAAAAATCTGAAAAGCCGGCTCCCCTCCCCACTTTTCATTATTACCTAATCCACATAAAAACTCCCCCCGGAGAACCCGTTGTTCCACAGCCGCCGTCTGCGCTTCGTAAAACGTCCGCCGCGCCGAAAGATCGCATCGATCCGGCGTCGTCGCATATTGCTCGAAGTCATCCTCCGCGAGCTGGTTCCACTCATCATCCGTCGAGTTGCACTCCAGCGAAATCCCCCTTCCCACCGTATGCCGCGCGATCCCGCCCACCCCTTCCTTCACAATCCCGAAATTCTGCCACACCCACTCGATCTTCTCATTAATCATCCGCCGCGTCGTAGCCGTCAGGTAAAGCGCGCTATCCAGCGGCAAAATGAACCTCACATTCGACCGATCAATCGAATCCAGGATCGTATCCGAAAACGCGTTCGTCCCAATCCCCAGGTACCGCGAGATCAGCCCCAGCACATTGATCACGGCCGCCCCCCTTGTCCCGGCGTAGCGCCCATCCCGTAAATCCTGTCATCCTGTCTAAAATTCCCCCTGGTCATGGCCACGACTCCTCATTGCCCCGTCCACCATCCCCATCTGGAACCGTCCGCTTGAAATCGAGAAAAGTAATCGGCCCGTACCCATGGAAATCCCGCATCGCCTCCACGCACGCCCGCGCCATTTGCACCGCCGTCACAGTCGATTGCCGCCCAAACGTCTTCCCATTGAGCGACCCCGTAACCACGAACCCCAACTCCCCCTTCCCCGCCGCGATCTGCCCCAGCGCCGCCTCCAGCAATTGGTCGACATATTCCTTCTTCCCCGCCTCGAGCTGGAACCCGAGGACATCTTGCAAATCGGACGAGGCGGACATCAACGCAGGGGGGTGTCAAAACCTCCCTTCGCCCATCCTGTCCATCCCGTTCATCCCGTCCAAATTCCCCCCGGCAAAAAGAAAGGCCCCGACTTGCCGCGGCACGACGCCGGGTCTCCGCCAAAAAAAGACAGCGGCCCCGATCTCCGAAGAGTGGGGCCGCTGCTAGTCGCCTGGCCGAGTCTTCGGCCCTGTCAACGCCCCGCCGAGGAGCCAGCGAAGCCCCCTCGGCAATGAATCAGCCGGCGGAGCCGCTCGATGCGTCGCGGACGGGGTCGTGGCCGCAACACGCGCGGCAGCGCGGGCGCCCCAATCGATCCATCCTACTCCCCCAATAATCATTTTCCCAGCGCTTCCGCCGCCGTCCGCCGCGCCCCCGCCTCCGCCCGGTGCCCATCCAGGCACTCCTCCACAAACCCCGCCATCACCCGTTGCTGCTTCTCGCAATCCCCCAGATGGTTATTCTTCGTCCGCGACGTCCACACCCGGCGCCCATCCTTCTCCACCTGCGTTTCGTCCGTCAGATGCGCCTTATAGTGCGCATCGCAATTCACCGGCAGCCACCAGAACACCGGCCCCGCCACACTCGCCCCGTCCTTGATGCAGTCATAGTAAAGGTTGCAAGCGAAGTAATCCGACCAAAACCAAACCAGGTCCAGCCGATCGTCCATAATCGGCGACAGCCGCACCGTATTGCCCCGCGTCTTGCTCGCATCACCGCCCTTCGACGGGCTGAACACCGCGCTGTTGCTCATGCAAAACGCATACACATTCTTGTTGTCCTGCGCCTCGAACCCCGAGTCCACCAGCCCCGACGTGATCACATATTCACGCACCGTCCCATCCTCCCGCGTGAACGTGAACTGACGCAGCCGCCCCGCCGCATCCGCGCGCAGCCCGCATATCTCCAACAACTGCTCCCAGCTCACCGCCTCCCCCCAGTCCACCAGCGCCGACCACGTCGGCCAATCCGGGTTATCCCACAGAATCCCCCATGCCCGAATCACGAACCAGAACTGCATGCCCTGCACGTCAATCGTGATCGTCAGAATTTCCGCCTCGATCGGAATTTGCCCCTGCACATATCGCATCGGCGTCCGCGCCACCACCCGGTCGATATCCTCCTCCTTGATCACCGTCCCCAGCCGGATAAACGGCAGCCCCAGCGTGAAATTATAGAACTTGATCATCGCCCCCAGGTTCCCCTTCGCCTCGATGAACTCCTTCGCGATCATCCCCCAATACTCGAACGGGTTCTTCGCAGCCCACACGTGGAACGAAAGCTTGTCCCGCGCCGCGCCAGGGTTGTGCGAGACCCACCAATACCGATCCAGCATCCAGCCCAGGTGCGTAAACTCGATATCCTTCTTGCAGTGCGCGCACTCGTAAGTCGTATCCGCCTCCACCGCGTCCATGTCATAGCCCACCTTCACTGGCTCCGTTTGCGTCGGGTCATCCAGCCGCGGTCGTTCCCCATAAATGGCAAACTGCGAAAACTTGAATTGCCCCGTCTTCTCCTCCCGCCAATGCTCCCGCGCGGGCAGCGATCCCCTCTTACTCCCTTTCGTCCGGATCAACTGCAATCGCTTATTGAACGGGACAAGTTTTTGCTCGATGAAAAAACTGAACCGCTGCCATCCGCGCAGCGTTGGTTCATAACTCAATGGCGACCGCCCCGGCTCCACGTCCTCATTCGATGGAGCTACCCAAGGCTCCGCCGGCGCCTTACTTTTACGGCTCCTCTCAGACTGCGCCGCCGAATACGCCGAACAATACGGACACGGAAAATAACAGTAATGCTGCGATCTCCGCAAAAAATCCTGCCACGTCGGGGACAACTCCCCTCCCTCACCAGGCGTCGAGCTATCGATCACCAGCCGCGACTTCGCGAACAACTTCGTCCGCGCCACAATCTTGTCATAACTCGCCGCGTCCCGATCAATGCTCGCCCGGCACCGATCCCTCTCGTTGATTACCGCCAGCTCCGCGTTGAACCCGTGTAAGTCAGCCTCCGCGCCCGAGGCCACGATCCGCAGCCGCTTCCCGCGAAATGCCTTTGCCAGCGTCGTCCACGCCTTCCGCGAAATGATAGCCAGGTCCCGCACCGGCCGGCATTGCAGCAGGTACTCCTCCAGTTCCGATCGCACCAGATTCACCGCGCTCTTCCGCGTCGGATCCAGCCACACCACGTCCCCGAACCGCTCCCCCAGCCAATACAACACCATGCAAATTGAAAACAGCGTCTTCCCCACCCGCGCCGACGCCACCACCGTGATGAAATGCACCCCGCGCCTCTGCGCCAGGTCATAGATCCCGCGGAAGATCGGCACCCGTCCCGTCCGCAGGCTCCCCGTGCATGGACCCCCCGCCTCCTCCGGGATCACCACCCATCGGTCCAGCCACTTCCACAACCGCGTCCGCGGCCGAGGCCGGATCGTCGCCCGGATAATCGCCTTCAGCCAATCCACAGCCACAAGCGATTTACGATTCGGGATCACCCTTCCCACCGCGTGTCGCCCCGCCGAATGACATCCTTGTCCCGGCGTAGCCCCGTCCCGCCACTGCGGGACGGGACGAAGCCGGAAGCGCCGCCAAATCCCAAATCCGAAATCGCCATGCTCGCCAAATTAAAAGCCTGGTTGCAAAAACGCCGCCACCGCTGCCGTGTCTTCGAGCAACTCGACGTGCTCCAGGTCACCGAATCCTACAACCCGGCCCGCATCATCAGGGAGAGCCAGGAAGCCCGCGGCGTCATCGAGCGCCACACCCTCTGGCGCTCCCGCTGCGTTGAATGCCGCGGCCTCTCCCTCCAGACCGAGACCAGCGAAGGATACAAATCCGGAGAGTTAGCTTGAACCGCTAATCCGGTGTAACCTGCCGGATGTACCCCGAAGCACTCACGATAACCCTCGAACAGGCTCGCCTTTCATTTGCCCAATGGTGGGCCGATTTCCAAAGCGATCCTTCAAAATTCACAACCGTGCCGGATTTGGAAGGCAAGGATTCGTCCGAAATTTTCTTTGGATACGCCACGAGATTTGGAGCCGCATAATGAACACCGCGACCGGCGATATCGCCTACCTCGAACACTTCCAGCGCACCTTGTCTCCCGAGATGCTAAAAGGCGTCGTCGTGATCGATCGGCTCAATCTCAGCCCCTTCCACCAGCGCCAGCTCGAGCAAACCGGCCAAACCAAGGTCGCCCGAAATTCCCCGTGCCCATGCGGCAGCGGCCGCAAATTCAAGCTCTGCTGTTTTCGCCCGTAACTTTTTTCCGTGATTTCCGAACTGATCCTTGTTTACCGCGAGAGCGAGGACCTCGGCCGGCCCTGGCGCCATTCTCTTTCGGTAATGCGCCCTCACGCGACCCCGGATCAACTGGCCGCGGCGGTGCGGGAGCTTCGCGAGGCAGTCGCGCGGCAGCCGGCAGTGCCGCCGCATCTGGAGACCCTGCCTGATCATCATCTGCCGTGCATTCCGTCTCTGGGTTCGCGCGCATCGCGTCCTGAATAACCCTCCGCCCGATCCGCGCCAGCGTGAGCCGGACGAGCTGCTCCACCAATCGCAGCAGCGCCTCGCGATCCTGCCCATCAAAACTCACCAGGGCGAACAACCGTTCAGTCTCCTCGTCCCATTCCTCCCCGTCCCTTGGCCCGGCGAAGCCAGGCGAAGACGGCTCATCGATATATGACGTCGAGTGCAGGTCCGCGATCACCGCGTCCATCTCATCCCTCAACTTCTCCTCCGCCACCGACTCCTCCCGGATCCCCACCAGGAACCGCGCCGCCCGCGCTGGGAATTGCGACAGCTTCGTCTGGATCGCCGCGAACGTCGCCCCCAGCGGCACCTCCAGGTCCGCCGCCACCAGCATCCTCCCCTCCAGATGGTCGATATCGATATCCAGCTTCCTCACAATCCTCATCTCACGCTGCACCTTCCAGTCCCGTAGATTCTTCGGCGCCCCCGGGTCAACGCCGGCGCCGTCCTCGCCCTCCCTTGATCCGGCGTAGTCCAACGAAGCCGATTCATCAGACCCCGCGAGTCCATGAGTCACCATCGCCACCTTCCAGGCCGCCACATCATGCCGTCCATCCGCCCGAGGCCTCGGCAACGCCCCCGCCAGGTCCTGGCGCTCCCGCCATTTCAAAATGCTGCGCCGGCTAACCCCCAGGAGTTGCCCCAGTTCATCCCACGTCGAAGCGTAGTTTACAGACGTTTGTAAACCCGCGCCCGCCGCCGCCGTACTGCTCGAATGCGCAGCATCCAGCATCCGCCTTTCATCCCGCGTCAGCGTCTTCCCGGCATTCAGCTTGCGGATGCAATTCGCCAGTTCCTTCGTCCGCAGTTTCTCGATATCTTCGGGGGACAGCGTCACCCCCGAGGCAGCGCGTCAATCGCCCGGAGGCTCCGTTGCCGCCAGCAATCCGTGCAACGCCAGGCCGCGCGGCGATTGCCGCCCCTGCTCCCATTGCTGGAGCGTGCGCTCGGAAATGGAAAGACGCTCCGCCGCCTTCCGCTGCGTGAGACTATTGCGCTGGCGCCACCGTTTCAGGCGGTCGGATATGTTCTGCGATCCAGCCATCGGTTTCGCCATAATCCATGAAGCGGCCGGCCTCGCACCAGGCGCGCAGTGCGCCGGGGGACAGGTCCAGATCGTCCGGCCAGAGAGCAGCCCCGTGGGCCACCGTGACCTGATTGAAGGATGCTTCGTCGCGCAGCCGCTCGAAGATGGGACCGCAATCCAGCAGCGGAGTCAGATCGACCTCGCCGGTCCATCCATCCTGGAAGGTAACGCGGACCCGGCGGCCGCCGATGGCCTCGATGGCCGTGACCCTTTCGGTGAAATATCTGTTCATGGCTTTTAGCGGAGGGGTTCGATTTTGTTTGGCTTGCGACCGGCTTGGACCGCATCCCAAGCCGCCTTAATTTCCGGGCGATGCTGGAATGCCCATTCGATCACGAGAGCCAGGGGCCGGTTGCTCATTTGCCCCGCCACCACCCGAAGCGTGCCGATTTCGACGGATACCTCCTCGTTGCCATAGATGGCGTGGAAGTGGGCGACGTGGCGCGAATCTTCGCGCGTCCGAAGAATAATATCGATTCCGAAGAAGCTGCTGAGTTTTGGCATTTGGTCTTTTGCGGGTTTGGTCGGTTCGCTCTTCCGTTTACAAGGTAGAAACTACGTGATTCACGTAGTCAACGCAAGAACTTTCTGCAATTATTTTTTGAGCCGGCAGTCGCGGCCTAGAACTCCATTTCCATCTGGTGATCCGTCCGGATTTCCCGTGCCCTGGCCTCGTAAGGGTCGTTTCCCGCCGTTTCGTTCGCGAGCTCGGCCCCGACTGCCCAGAAGTGCTTCCACCCCCTCTTGAGCGTCCTCCCTCGCGCCGTGTGCCTATCCAGCGCGAAATCCGGAATCTCCCTCCCCTCACGATTCCCCTCGTACATCACCACCAGCGCGTGATCCACCATCCGGCTCTTCCGGGCGCCAGCCAGGAACAGAACCGCGTGGACGAGGAAAAGCCGCTCCGGCGAATGAAGGGTATCCTTCTTCTTCCGCTGATCCACCCAGCTTTGGTAAAGCGCCTGCACCGTCGCCGGGCCCAACGGCTCCCCCAGCCCCACGTCCTCGCTCGCGATGATCCTGAGCCGTTTGAAAACGTACTCCCCGAAATTCGCCAGATCGAGTTCCGTCGCCCAGAACAGCGCCTCCTCGGCGAGGCCGCGGCGGATGCACTTCTGCATCGCGCTCGCGACCTCGCCAACCTTATAGCCGCCCGGCGTAATGGTCTCCGCGAACGTCACGCTGCCTCGCTTTCAGCGCCGCGCTCGTGCCGGCGTAGCGTCAGCGAAGCCGCAGCGAAGGCCTCGGCATCCTCGACGCAGGCCCGCATGTTCACTCCCTCGCTCGCAAGGCACCCGTCCGGCACCGCGCCCTGGGCAATCGCCAGTGCAGCCCCGACCGGTACCCGAAACTGCTTGCGCAGATAATGCCGCGCATCCTGGATGCTCGGGGCGTCCACGCGCAGCGTCTTGAACCGCGTCTCCAGCCGCCCCTTCGACTCCGCCCGCAGTCGCCCGTAGTTATTCGTCGTCGCCAGCACCATCATCCCCGCCGGCAGATAGTCCAGGTAAGTCAGAAGCTCCGCTCGGGCGCTCGAACTCGACTCGTCGAGTTCGTCGATCCGCTTCACCGTCCGCGCGGAGAAGAGATTGCCGCAGCCTGCCCGATCCCTCCACTCCCTCACCAGGTCAATGCCCAGCGACTGCCCATTGACCCGCTCGATCGCAAACGGCGAGCCCGTCATTTCCAGCGCCAGCAAATCGAGCAGATGGGATTTCCCCACGCCCGGATCGCCATGCAGCAGGATGGCCACGCTTTGATGCCGCGTCGCCAGCGCCCGCGCCGTCTCCAATACGGAGACGGCGGGCCCAACCAATGGAAGGTCGAGGCGGATCATAACGGTCGAATGGTGATGCTCCCTGGTTCGACGACCACCTGCACCCGGCTCCCGGTCGGGAAACCAGCCTCGTGCAGCCATTTCCCCGAGAGCCGGAGAAATGGCACGATGGAAAAGCTCCACCGGTTGCGCCTGAACAATCCTGATATGGTCGCGTGCCGGCTCATGGCTATGCCGCCTCCCGGCTCGCGCTCGCCAGCGCAATGATGTTCGCCCTAGTCGACGTGGCCACCGGCGCCGGCGTTTTGATAGTGCGAGTCTTACTATCATCCGCCGCGCGGGCATTCTTGGGGTCTAACTGGGCCCCAATTAGGACCATCGCCGCGAACGCCAGTTCCTCAGGCCCGCGGAATATCTCCCGCGCAGCCGCGTTCCACGGCACGACCGACTTGCTCACCGCGCCGAATCGGAACCGGTAATCCCCGGTCTTTTTGCATACATACACTTCCCCGGCCGCCCATGCGTCGAACGCCGGTTTCAATTCCTGATACCGGGCCCCGGCGCGCACGATCCTATTGACCTTACCCAGCCCGAGACTACGGATTCTGCTGATTGGTTTCATTCTATTGACGCCCGTTTTTGGTGGGGTTGGCTCTTCCCGTTTTTGGTTTTGCGTCCGATGATCTCCGTCGAACGAAAGGAGATTCGCCGTCGCCAGTCCTGACGTCGCGCTAATCCAATCGGACGATCACTTTTCCCTCGCCTGGCAAGGCCGCTGCTTACGAACCCGTCTCTTCAAATTGCTCCGCGAACGCGAGCAGCTCTTCCAGGGTCGGGGCCGCGATAAGATGAAAGCCGATTGGAGTTTCAGGGTACCAATGTAGCGTCCAAAGTTCGCCCGTCGCGATGCATTGGTACATCGAGGTCTCGTCCCTGAATGAATACGCGAGGCCGTCCCCGATGAATTCGGTAACCGTTTGATAAACGTCCCTGTGCTCGTTGTGGGAGAGAAAAAGGCCGCACTTGTGGGCGGGGAACTTCATGGATCGAGCAGCTTCTGCAACCCATCCGCGTATTCACGCCGTAGATCCAATGTGTCACCGCGCCCCCCCAGCCACCCCCGATAATCCTCCGGCGTGATGCACAGCCGCTCAACCCGAATCCCTCGCGGCCGCAGCGCCCGCGAAATGTAGGTGTTCACCTGGCGATGCCACTCCATTGCCCGGCGCGGATAAAAAAATCGGCAGTCCTCGTCGCTCTGGAAAGTGACGAGCCGCAGCTTGCGCCCGTCCCCCTTCTCAGGCAGACGGGCGCGAGCTACCCATTCGTCGGCGGCGTCCTTCGCGTTCTGCGCGGTCACGCCGGCAACTTCGCCCGCCGGCGCGTTCAATCCAAGTCCGGAATCCAGTCGCTCACGTGTTTCCACTTCTCCACCGTCCCGTCCTCGAGGGTGACGGTCACGCCGAGCGTCTTCTTGTCCTGGACCACCTTCCGGACGCGTTCGATTTTTCCATCGCGATAATACCGGACGAGCAGCCCGTCCGGCAGCTTGAGTGCCTTTTGATTTTGCATCTTGCATCGTGCCTGTTTTTAACGGGTTGGCTCTTCCCGGCTTGTCCCGGCATAGTCCCGCAACTGCGGGACGACGCCGGATTTGTTGTTGCTGCGAGGCTATTGCCCGCGCGATTCACCTGCCAGCTAAAAGGGCAATTGCATCGTGATCTTCTGAATGCCCGCGTAGTCCCGCTTCCGCGTCCCACTGTGGCCACCGGACGAAAAGATATCGCCCCACTTCTTTTGCAGCAGCGCCACGTCGCGCTTCTCCGTCGCGCTCGTCCGGTAAGCCGCCTGGCCGCCGCGGCCCGTGAAAGTTTCCTTCTGGCAAAAGGTATATCGACAATCCTTCACACACATCCGATGCCGCCGTGCATTCGCCGCCGCGATATCGAAATCATTCTTCGCGACGATCCGCTCATCGAACCGCAACCCATGCCCTTTCCTGAACCCCATCGCGCAGCCGTTGATGTAACCCGTGAGCATGATCGGCTTCAGCCCCGTATAATAACGCAGCGCCCCATTGCTCGCCTCCCATCCGAAGTAATAAGCGCCCACGTCGCGCGCCAGAATAGAAGTGGCCTCGATGATCGCCTCGATCAGCGGCGGCTCCCGGATCGTCGAGCTTTCCCCAGGCGAAACAAAGCACCGCTGCACTCCCACAATATCGTCATCGACAAACACCACCGCATCCTCGTCCCGAAAATAGTCGAGGATCCAATTCAGCTTCGGCGTCAGCCCCCTCACTCGATTAGGATGGGTGAGCACTCTGGACTCGCCGGCGGCCGCTAGATATTCGGGTTCCTGACTTTCCGGGACGCACACGAGAGCGCTTGGTAGCAGCCGGTGCGTGGTCATCGAGCTTGCCCGCGACATGGATGGAATGACGATTTTCATGGAGAGCCTTCAGCGCGCGTTCGAGCGGGATCGCCCGGCCGAGTCCGACGCCAGTTTTTTTGTATGACCGCTCCGGCCGGATACCGAGCAGGCCTTGAAGGAACGCGAACTCCGTCGCGTTCGTCGTAAAAATCAACACGTAGTCGTAACTCTCCCCCAGCTTCGCCGTGATGGGGAACTCCCCTTCCGGGATATCGCTCTCGGCAAGCAGCCGCTCCAGCTCCTCGCTCGTCACCGCCGAGAACCCCAGGTCCCCCGAGTCCAGTTCCGAGAGCAGCTTCATCAGCGCCGCATCGTCCCCCTCCGCCAGATCGGACAGCTTATTGTCCGCCACCAGGTCCCGAATCTCCTCCGCGCGATTCCGGTAATCCTGCATCTCGACCGGCACGTCCAGCCCTCGCCGTAGCGCCATCTGCCACGCCCCATGTCCCTTCGTAATGCACCCCGACAGCGACGACACCACAATCGACCGCCTCCATCCATTGCCAGGCCTGTTCCCGTCGCCCATCACCACCAGCTCATACCGATCCAACTGCCGCGCCGGATGCCTGTTCCAATTCCCCGGATACGGCTTCAACTCCCCCGCCGGCACAATCTTCGTAAACGCGCAAAACACCGGCACCCCCGACGCCTCGACCATCTTCCCCGATCCCGGCGGCAGCCGATTCCAAACCTTCCCTCTGGCAGATTTCTTGGCGCCCGTATGCGGAGAACCCTCTCCATTTTTTTGTGAAGATTTCATGGGAACCAGTTTTTTCATTAACGCGTAGAAAACCGCAGGGAGTCGCCAAGACCCCTGGGGAGGGCCTGTTGGCTAAGAGATTCCTTATAGGGGGGTGTATTGGCTATAACTTCCATAGGTGCCGGCCGATCAGAGCTTCTCGTAGAGGGCGTTGAGCGGGGCGAGGCGCTGCTTCAGCAGGCCGCGATCTTGGGATGACCACTGTTCGACTGGGCAGTTGGATATGCGGGCGTTCAGTTGATTGGTAGCCTGCATCAAGTGAGTGATGAAGGACGCAGCGCCGTAGCTTTTGCTTTCGCCCGTGCCACCGTCGAGTTCAGGCAGGATGCCAGCAAGCCGGTAAGCCTGCGTGACGCTGCTCGCGTTCTCAAGATCAGCGCCTCTCTTACCATCGAACTCTGCCAGTTTCATCCATCGTGTTGCGGTGTACTTCGTAAGCATTGGGCAATTGGCGGCGAGCCAATCGTGCCATTCGCCGTGACGTTGATCTCCTTTCGATACGATGAGTAAACGTCCAGCGGCGACGATCTTCTGGATCGTCAATGCCACCATGGCCATCGTCTCGTCCACGTAACTCTGCGCTTCCTGGATAGAGCTGTGAAGCGCGCCCAGGTCAACTATCGTAATGGTATTAGCAAGTGGCATAAATCCCCCTCAAGATGTTCAGGAACGCCCATGGCTCGCGCGGCGGCCGGCTTCGCTTGCCTCGTTGACGATCGGCGTACACCTTGCGCGTTTTTTCTTTTTTCATGCCGCGGCTTGGCGGCAATCCCAGGGCTTCGCAAATTCGGATGCACCGCTTGCTGACGGCGGCTTTTCCAACGTTTTCGCCGCGCGCGATCTCCGTCTGGCTTTCCGTGGTCAGCTCTAGGACGAATTGCATGCATTTCGCTTGGAGCCGGCAATTATCCGACGTCGCGATTTCCGCCAGCAACCGCGCCGTCATTTCGATATCCGCTCCCGATGGCTCGGCTCCATTGAACAAATCCCGCAACCGATCCTCTGATTTCGCCTCCTCGATGGCAGCCATCATGATTTTCGCCACGATTGCGTTGAACCATGGCCGCTGCACGTTCGCCGGCAGCGTCACCGACTGCTTTGCGATCAGCTCGAGCGCCACGTCGAGCGGTGTGTCGATATCGATTTCCGGCCAATAACTTGCTTCGGGCCGATCTGAGGCGTCTCGAAATTCGGATCGGTGCATGGCGCCACAGTCGACGGATAAGTGGAAACACCTATATGTTTATCGTCGCAAACGGTCGCATTTCGTCGCACCAGCGCGCGCCAGCAACCGTTCTTTGCGACTTCGCGGCAGCTTTAAAAACCTCTTCACGTCCATTTTCAACATGCGCGCCGCGTCGCGTTGCTCGATCCACCAGGCCAGGCGCGGCGCCGAGATTCTGCCGCCGGCGAAGGGCAATCCCTCCAATTTGCGGCGCCACAATGTCGATCTCGACCACTTCAGGACGAAGCAGACCTCCTTCGAGGTCAATAGTTCCTGGGCGAGAGAAATTCGAAACCGGTCCACAACCTAATAATCGCATCGACTACACGCACGCGCTGCAGAGCGTGTGCTCCTCGTTGACCCAGGAGCATGGCTCGCCCGTTTTTTCGATGCATAGCAGGCAGTCGGCATCCGTACAGCCGCATACCTGGCACCGGCCATGAATCGATGCCTCCATTGGGCACCGATGTTTATTGTAGACGCGGAATTGCTCGAACATATCGCGGCCCTTCAATATGTCCGCCAGGCGCCCCAGAGTCCAATTCCAGCCGGGACGTTGCAGCGATAAGATGCCGATCGCCAGTAAGATCATTTGACGGTCCATTTCCTCTAGGTCGATGGTCATCATGGCCTCCCCTTTACAGACGTTTGTAATTTCACATTTACCAGCGCCGCGGCCCGCTTCACCAGGTCATCATTTAGGCGATTCCACTTCCACAGGAGCAGCTCCACCACCAATCCCTTCAATACCTTTCCATCCGACCTTTCAATAAAAGCCAGGAGCGCCTTGTCTTTCGCCTTATGCTTCTTCTCGTCCCAGGCTATTCCCCGACGGATTAGGATTTGCTCAATGTCCGCATCTTCCGCCAGGCGATCCGCAATAAATCGCCACATCGCCGCGTTCGGCTCTCTGACCTCGATGGCGGCGATCACTGGCGCCACGCGCCGCCGCGCCCCTTCCTCTTCAATCAATAGCTTCGCCTTGCGCTCCTCTTCCTTCCGTTTCTCGATCGCCGCCGTATTTACCTGCTGGTCCTTCACCGTTACCAGCTTGATGCCCGAATCCCGGAGCGCCTTCATCGCGCCTTTGGCTGGAAAAACCACCACGGGCTTTCCGTTCCCATCACGCGCCACGATCTTCTTCGGCGCCGCGGGAATCACCGCCATCAGCTTACTCCACGTCCAGCCCCTTTCGTCATTCGGGCAAACGTCGCTGCCCCTCACATAGCTCGCCGTGCATCGATCTGAATATCGCTGAAACACCCGCTCGCTCGCCGAGATCGAAAGCACCATGCAGCCGTCCTGCCGATATTTCACCGTCGCCTCCTGCCAGCGCGCTTCCCGGCCGGCCTCCTCCTGGGCAGCGTCCGCCAGCACCTTCGCTTCTCGGAATGATACTTCGCGTTCGACCGCCTTCCCATTCACCCATTCCTGTTTCGGCGTCACAATCTCCTTCGTCAGCCTCGCCTGAATCTCCGGATTCTCGACGCGCACAATCAAGTCCGCGTGGCTCGCCGATATCTTGCCTGCCTCGACTTGCTTCAAGATCGACTCCGGTAGTTCGATCAACTTCAGTCGATTGTAAATCGACGCCTGGCTGCGATTCAGCCGCTTCACCAGATCATCCATCGTCGCCCCCAGATCCATCAGCCTTTTGAGTCCCCTCGCCTCCTGCAGCGGCTTAAACCCCTTGCGTTGCAGATTCTCGATCAGCCGATATTCCTCGACCGTTTTTTCATCCAGATCTCCGCGGATGATGCACGGGATTTCCTTGCACCCCACGCGGCAAGATGCCCGAAAACGACGCTCGCCCATGATGATCATATATCTGGGCAGCATTTCCTCCGATGCGTCGCCGGCGTCGCGCGGCACGGGCCGCACCATGATGGGCTGGAGCACGCCGTGGATGCGCACGCTCTCGACCAGCTCGGAGAACTCCTCGTCATCCTCGAAATCGCGGTTGAACGGGTCCGGGTCGATTCGATCCAGAAGTATCAATTGATACCCGTCCTTCCCCAGGATGGCCGCATTGACCACGGCCGGCGGCAGATGTCCCAGCGCGGCCACCGGCACGCCGGCGCGCCTGGCGCCGTCCGCCAGCGTCTTCTCGATGACCTTGATGCCGTCCTTGATCGCGAGCGGCTGGACATGCTGGGCTGGCGCGGTATTGTTCGGCTTGTTCGGGGGAGAACTCTGGGTCGTCGCGGCCTTTCTGGCCGTGGCGGCCCTGCTCATTTTCGAGGCTTGGCGCCGGCTCGCCAGCCTTTCCGTCACCCCCTCTCTGATCAATGTTGTGATTCCGAATTTCATGGGTTTTGATCCTGTGGTTGTTGATTGTTTTCCAACCGATCCTGCGCCTCTTGTTTTTCCCGCTGCTTACGTAAATACGCTCGCTGCGCCTTGACGAATTCCGTGTTCAATGCGCCGCCCACGCATTTTATTACCTCTTTCCGATTCATCTCCACCTTTGCCACGGCCATGCCCACGCAGAACGGGAACTCCCGGATCCGCCAGCGCCAGAGTTTTCCATAGCCTTTGAACGTCTTCCCGTCGCCATTCATCACAAGGTAGGTCTCCTCCGCGCCGATGAATGATGTAAAAAACTCCCACAGTTCCCGCATCAGCCGATTCTCCTCCTGCCACGTTGGCCAATGCGCCGGCCGCAGCTTTGCCGGTGTTGGTTTTAAACCAACGCTTTCCGTATGTTCTTGATGACTCTGGATTGGTCTTAATGAAAGGTCTCTCTCATCAATGTCAATCCAGTCATTAATGTCTTCATGGGGGACTGTTGGTTTTAAACCAACACTGGACGTGTCCGGTCCGGTAACCGTTGGTTCTGGGCCAACACCCGGCGGTTGAGAGCCGGCTTCCTCCCCGAGGAATAGTGTTGGTTTTAAACCAACACCGGTGTCTTCTACTTTATCATCGGCCCGCGATTGCGCGGATCGATTCGGTGGCTGCGCTCCCGATGAGGAAGACTGGCCGGCCCTCGCATTTGGCGTGGCCGGCTCGAAGCCCTCCTCCCGGTTTAACTCCGCCAGCGCGGCCGTCAGTTCAGAGGTGAAGTTGAAGAACTCTCCCTGTTCTGGACCGCCGCCCGCGTTCAGCGCGCGCAGCCACCGGTCGATCCGCTCCGCCAGGTCCCGCCCTCCCCGCGATCGCGGAGGGACGGCCCAAGGCGTAGCTGCGTTATTGAGAAAGAACGTATATCTGCACCCATACGGAAACATGGGATACTTCGACGGTTCAACAGCAATGATGCCGTAAATCCTCAAATTTCTCAACGCCACGGAGACGTTGCTCCTATCCATCATGTCCTTGGCGCCAGAGCGTGCGCGCAGGGCCACCTTGCTGGGCTTGGCGCCACAGAGCGCGCGGAGGGCCACCTGGCTGGGCAGCCACGCCCAGGAAGTGCCCGGCACCAGGTAATCCAATATAACCTCCGCCACAGCCCTTTCGTCAGAGGTCAACTGCGCCGCCCGGAGATCGCGACGCGCCTTCAGCTCGAATCCGGCGTCGTCCTGGGCGGGATTGGGCATCAGGCGGCCCTCCCTTCCAGGTCTTCCATCAGGTCGATATCGCCGTGGGCGATGGCCCGGCGCATCAGCTCCATCCGCATCTTGCGGACTGCGCTGCGCTCCAGTTGCCAGATCAACGAGCGGGATACACCGGTGGCAGAAGCGATGTCTGCACTGGAATAACAATGCCGGGGATCCCGGATGGTGAGGAAAATTTCCAGCCAAAGATCCAGGTCCTTCGCAGCCCTATGGTCCTCGCCTATACGGTGGATTGTCGTTTCCATCGCGCTCATCGCCTCACCTTCACTCTCGCCTTAGGGTTTCTTTTGAGAATGCGTTCCATGTCCCTGGTGCACATTTCCCGGTTCGCCGGCGTGTCCTCGACCTGGAATAACCTCAGCATCTCCGGCACGTCCACGTGGTGCGCTCCCTTGGTATCCTCCCACACCCCCGGGATGACCCATCGCACGAACGTCTCCGGGGCGAGCTGCTTCCCGTCGGGTCCGCGACTCGGCCCCGCGGCCGGCGTCGTCAGGGCGCCCTGGTTGCGCAGATACCCCACGGCATCGGCGGCGATCCGGGCTTCCGAATCGCCCGCGCCCGCATCAACACTTGCGTTGGCGGCTTGTCTATGAGATTGATCTACTTGCATCGAGCATTCTTCCGGTCGGATGAATCTGACTCCGCTGGGGTTCATCTCCCCAGCGGAGTCCTTTTTTTGAATGTTGTATCAGGTCGTCATAGGATGGTTTTCTCCCGGTGATAGAGCTGCATCAAATGAACGCACGGGCGTCCGTCCGGGAGATTCTCGATCTCCACCTGGACGCAGTCATCCAGCGAGCCCCAGAACCCGAACGCCTCGCAAATCATCCAGGCCCCGATCGTGTTCACTCCACGGTCCGTGCCATCCTCGTTGATGGATATCGAGATATGGCGGCAAAGCCCGAAAGGCTGTTCTTCCACGCTGAAGCAGCAAATAAAGCCGTAAGGAACAACCGTCCGATAATGAGGATCGTCACCGATTCGCTGGCCCGTTTGTTTCATCTTGAACAGGTCCTGAATGCTGAACCTGTGGGCATCCGCGTACTCCGCGACCTCACGGATCGCCGCCGTGACCTCCGCGTTAATAATAATCGGCCGAGACATTACTCTTCCCTCCGATGCTTCGCCGTCCCCAGGGCGATATCCTTCGCATTCGACAGCGCCGCGAACGCCTCGTGGCTGCCGCCCGACACATCCGGATGCGTCTTCTTCGCCAGATACCGGAATTGATCCATGATAGCCGCCTCGCTCGCGCCCGGGTCCAGCTTCAGGACCTCCCAGCAACTCGGGGCCGTCCGATGATTCAGCGCCGTGTAACCGGCGAACGCCTGTTCCACGCTGCCCACGCCCCAACGATCCTGGCCGCGCAGCGCCTCGATGTGCTTCGCGATCGCCCACAGATTATCCGGCGTCGTATTCCACTTATCGCACGCCAGCACCACCCGTTTCTCCTTCAGCGTGAAATAGACGGCCACTCCCGGGTCCCCGGGCCGCGCCTGGTTCGCGTAGGGGCGCCCATCGAGCCGCGTCTGCACATTCGTCGAGATCACCGGCATCTTCGCCCCCAGCCGGATCAACTCCCCCTCGATGCCATCCAATGCCGCGGTCATCGACGTCCCATGGCCGCGAGGGCCGAACCGGGAATGGCCGCGAAATGTCTTATACCGTGGCCATCCCGTCGGCCAATGCAGCGGATAACTCGATTCCAGCGACGCCTGGTTATTCGGGTCCGTCATGTCCCCGTGTACTCCGGTTGTTGCTCGTCTTCCGGCTCGCGCTCCCGCGCCGGCCGCTCTACGACAGGCGCGTTGTAACTGTCCATACGTCCTACCGGGATGCCGGCCACGTCCGCCACCGCCTTCACGCGCTCCTCCGTTTGCAGGAACAATCTATCCATGCCGGTATGCCTGTCATACAGCTTGCACGTCCTGATCTGCCCGACAAACCGCGGCCCAATCCAAAACTCCAGCGAGTCCGTCTCCATGCCCAGCGTGGTGATGGCGAGCGCCTCCCGGACAAATTCGGCGATAAGTTGATTTTCCTTCCCCGTCATGGCCGTTTCCTCCCGGCAGCGGCCGAGCGAGACTCTTGTTGGCGTTCCAGCACCCCAGCCGTTTGCCGTCCGCGATGGCGTTGCGTCGCCGTCAGCTTCGCCCAGCCGCGCCGCAGCAGGGCCTTGTCGATCAACCGGCGCTCCTCTATCTGGGTAAGTGGACGTTCCTTTGCCGGTTTCATAATCCGGACCCTTTCAACGCCGCCGTGAATGCGCCCAGGCTTTTGATCGCCTCCTGCGGTTCCGGCTGAGAGAGCACGTGGATCTCGCGGATCGAATTCAGCGCCGCGTCCACGTCCCCGCGATCGATGAACAATTCCGCGGAGATCAGCTTCGCGCGGAGCGCCCACAACCTTTGCCGCACGGCCTTTTGGCGCGCGATCATGAGCGGCCCTTCCCCCGGTACGGATTATCCGCCTCCGTCGTATCCAGGCGGATGCGGCAGCCCGGTCCTTCGCAATTCCACGGCCGTTCCCAACTCCGCGCCAGCGCCAGCGGATCCTCGTCCATCCGCAATTGCCTCACCACCCGCGCCATCGTATTGGCATGGTAAGTACACATCTCGCAAACGATCCCGCCATGCCCCTCCGGCGCATCGGTGTCCGGCACTTCCTTGTCCGTGATCTGAATGCGGAATTGCCCCAGGACAAACGAAAACACCATCAGCGTATAACGCGGGTTGCGCAGCGCGCGGAATTCCAGCAGCGCCCCGGGCGTGCCTCCCTGGGTTAGTGAGTCAAGAGACATGGCGACTGGCAATCCTTTCCAAAATCAGCTTGCTTCCGCGCGCGACCAGGCCCGGCGAGGGAGTGGATTTTTTCAGTTCGTCCCGCGCAAACATGAGAATCTGCAATTGATTGGCCTCGGCATTCAGCAGACGGCACTCCGAATCCTGATCTCCATGTTTGCCGCGCGCGCGCTCGGCGCAGTCGCGATAACGCGCGATGGCCGTCGAGAGAACGTCCTCCGGGATGCAGAGCACGTCCTTCAGCACCTGGTTGATGGCACACAATTCCGCGATTGAACACGTCTTCACCGGCATCGCGGGGGGTGAAATCATGACGGTCCCGCCGATGCATCGGCCTCCGGTTTTACAGACGTTTGTAAAGCGCCGCGGTAAAGGTGCCGGACCTCGTTCAGAGAAGTCTTCAGGTCCTCGTACACCTTCGAGCCCACGAAGGGACTGACGTTCTCCGCGCTTTCGAAAATCTGCATGAAGTTCGCCACTTTGCCGATGAACTCGGGAACCACTCCGGCGTCATCGGCGATGCAACTCTCGCCGCGAGCGATGCGGGACAGCACCGCGATCCTGCGAATCATGGCTCTATTCTCCTCCCAAAATTCGGATAGATTGGCCGCAATCCTGTCCAGCACGGCGGGATCGAGCGTTGAACAAATGCTCATGACCCGGACGGCCATCAAAAGGTTATGATTCTCGATGTCGCGGTCCGTCATTCCGTCTCCTTATGTTCTTCGAGGAACCACTCAAACTGCCCGGCCCTCTTTACCGCCGCCGTTACCGCGTCGTAAAAGAACGAAAATTCCTCTTTGCAAAAAGGCCCGCTCTCGTAGCCGAAGGCCAGGATCACCGCGCAGAGATCCTTTTTGATTTTCCAATCCAGACCCACCACTTCAACCAGCGACACTGGCTGGCCATTCCACAGGGAATAGAGCAGAGCGCGTACCTTGTAAGGCTGACCGCTGCGTCCGCGCATCACTTCGCAAAGCCGGTCCACCGCTGGCATCGCCGCCGTCGCCGACTCGCGAGCTTCATTCCGCTGCTTCCGGTCCTCCGCGATGAATTCATCGAGGGCGGCTTTATTCTCCTCCTCAGTCGGAGGGTTGATAATACATGCTGACTTGCTCATTTTTCTTTAGTGCCCGTTTTTCTTCGGTTGGCTCTTCCAGGTTAGGCGGCGAGTCTCCTCGCCACCGGGTTGACTTCAAATTTGCGTGCCCATTCCTCCAGCGCCTCGATGCGGAACCGCACCGTCCTGTCGATCTTCAGGTGCGGCACTCCCTTGCCTCCCTCCGCTTCCGGGCGCATCCACAGTTCCAGAGTCCGGACCTCGATCCGCAGGAACGTCGCCGCCTGCTCCTTCAGCAGCAGCCCGCGCAGCGCCAGCGTCGCCTGCGCCGCCTGCTTGATCGCCTCGGCCACGCCGCCGCGGTCCAGAGCCGCCGTGAGCACTTCCGTGGCGATATCGGCGAACTGCTCCCCCGGCATCCGAAGCTCCAGCATCCTGCCGGCATCGGCCTGTCGATTCATCGACCGCGCCGGCGCGGGTGCGTGTTCGGCTTCGTCAGCCGCGTGCGTCATGGTATCTGGCACGGGGACCTTTCGGTTAGGCCGAGTGCAGACTCTCCAGGTCCTTCTTCGTCGGCATCTTGGCGAACTTCAGCTTGCCGTTGATCTCGATGATAAATCCCTTCTCAAAGAGCGGGACGATGAATGCAACCGCGTCGAAGCAGAACTTCGCCTTCGATTTGCGCATGAGTTTGGTCAGGGTCTCGATCTTCGCCCCCACGACCGGACCCGGGATGATCTGAATTGGTTTCTCTGGCATGTTTCCCGTTGTACATACGTCGGGAAACGCCGTCAAGAGAAAATCTAAGAAAACATTAGATTTTGTTTGCACACCGGGAAACAGCGTGGTTAAAGCAGCACCGTGGCAAAAGAAACCAGAATTGCTTTTCGGGCTTCGGATGACCTCAAGAAACGCCTGGCGCGCGCCGCCCGGATAGTCGGCCTCAGCGAAACCGCCATGGCGGAAGCATGCGTCGAGGCCCTCATCGAATACATCGAGGCGAACGGGGAAATTCGCCTCCCCCTCGTCGTCGTGCCCGAAAGAGAGTGGGAAAAAAAATCGGATTTGGCACGGAGCGCAGGGGCAATGCCGGCTACGGGACGGGCTTCTCGCTTAACTGACGAACCATCCGAGGAGTCCAGCCGCCTCAATGATGAACAACCTTCCGAGGAAGCCCCTCAACCGAAAATGACAAGAGCCCTTCGCGCCATGGGCAAAAAACAAAAGGAATGACTTATGAGCGAACTCAATTATTGGATAGGACGCAGCGGGGAAACCATGGGACCCTATGTCTTCGATCAATTGAAAAGCATGTGGCAGTCAGGAGCGATGCTATCTGACGATCAAATCAACGATGGAGTCCAATGGCTGCCCGTGGCGAGCTACGCGCCTTACTTTGCCCCCTCTATGGTCGCGAAGCGGGTTCTTCCCCAAGCCCCCGCGCGGAGCTGGATGCGAAAACAATTTTCCTTTGGAAGCCTTGTCGTCTTGATCTTTGTCGTCTTTGTTGTGGTGGCGGCGATCCGCTCCGGCATGGATTCATCCGGTGGCGCGCCCGAGCCGGCTCAAACCGATGAGCGGCCTGCCTTCCGCGCCCTCGCCTTACAGGAGATCCAGCGGGCGAAGGACGCCATCGCCGCTCGCAAGGTATATGTCGGCATGGATTCGGACGATGCCCGCAAAAGCTGGGGAGAGCCAGAGCATGTAACCAAAACCACAGACGGCGAAGGCACTTCCGAAGAATGGGACTACCCGAGCGGCAGCGTCCTTTATATCGAAGACGGCGAAATCTCAACCATCCAGAACTGACCAATAGTAAGTCGTGCCCGTATCCGATTTCATAGCCGGCGGCGTCCGATTCCAGATTTACGGCCGCGCCGATCGCAAGCGCCCCACCCAGCGCATCTGCTATTACATCGGCAGTCGCCGCATGCGCGTCACCGTCCGGGGCACCCGCGAAGACGCCGAGAAAAAAGCGAGAATCCTCGCGCGCCAGGTCACCAGCGGCGAGGCCGCTGCCGACGCCCTCTCCCTCACCCCGCTTGAGTGCCGCATCTATCTTGCCGCCAAGGCCATCGTCGCCCGCCTCGAGCGTCCCGTCGATTCCGTGTGCCGCGAATTCGTCGATGCCCAGGAGATCATCGGCCCCGCCTTCACCATCGCCGAGGCAGCCCGCTTCTGGAAACACCAGAACGCCGGCGACCTCGAGGCCGCCCCCGTCGAGCGCGTCGTCCGCGAGCTGCTCGAGCACCTTGCCGGCAAACGCCGGGAGAGCGTCACCATCAGCTCCCTCAAATCGATGCTCAAACGCTTTGCCGCAAACTTCCCCGGCACCCCCATTGCCCATGTCACCAAGGGAGATATCGACCGGTGGCTCAACGGTTTCCCCCGGTTCAGCCCACGGACGCTGAACAACCACCGCTCCGCCGTCCTCAACCTCTTCCATTTCGCAAAAGGCAAATACCTGCCCGAGGACCACGCCACCGCCGCCGACCACGTCGCCCGCATCAGCGACGACGCCCGCGGCGAGATCCAAATCTTCAAACCGTGGGAGATGGTCAAGATTCTCGGCGCGGCTCCCGAATCCATCCGGCCTGCCATCGCCATCGGCGCCTTTGCCGGGGCGCGCAGCATCGAGCTATGCCGCATGGACTGGAGCGCCGTCCATTGGGACCCGGCCGAAAACTTCCCCCACGGCTGCATCGAGATCAAAAAAGCCGTCGGCAAACGGCATCGGACCGTCTCCCGGCGGCTCATCCCCATCCAGCCGAACCTCGCCTCCTGGCTATCGACCTGCCGCTTCCTGCAGGGCCCCATCTTCGCCGGCGATCCCAACACCTTCGCCCGGTCGCTGAGCCGGATCATCCGGCGCATCAACAAAGTCCAGCGCCGGCTCAACGGCCACCCCATTGGACGCCCGGCCAACGGGCTGCGCCACAGCTACGGCTCCTATCGCCTGCCCATCATCAAAAGCTCCGGCGCGCTGAGACTCGAAATGGGCAACAGCGAGAAGCAAATCTTCGAGAACTACCGCGAGCTGGTGCCGCCCGCCGACGTCACCGCCTATTGGTCCATCCATCGCCCCGACGGCCAGATCGCCTTCCCCGGCATCCTGGAGGGCTGAGTCTCGATCCCAAAAGAATGGCATAAAATTATGCCATAATTATCGCATTCTTTGCGGCGCGGGATCGGGGACAACCGGGGACAACCGGGGACAAGTAAAACTGTATTCCGGTTCGCTTTCATCGAAATGGGATTTTATGTCTACCTCGACATAACCCGCATGGATACACGGTTTAAGCGAACAAGCGCGAAATGAAATCAACGGAGCCTACGGGGCTCGAACCCGCAACCTCTGCCGTGACAGGGCAGCGCTCTAACCAATTGAGCTAAGGCTCCTCGCGATTAGACGAGCCGCGAAAATTAGCGCCGGGCGCCCGGGCAGGCAACGCTTTTCTTGGGGCTCTCCAGGGCTCACGGCCAATCCCGCGGAATCCCCCGCCCCGGGCCGGCCCTCGGGTCGTTGTTGCCAAGCCGCGGGGATTGCAGTATTCCCAACGTTCCCAATTTTTTGCCATGGACGTTCCTAAAGTTCTTGTTGCCGATCCCGTTTCCGACCGCGGCGTGACCGAGTTGCGCGGAGGCGGCGAACTGGATGTCACCGTAAAGACCGGCCTGAAGGAGGATCAGCTCATCGAGATCATCCCCGATTTCTCCGCCCTCGTCGTCCGCAGCCAGACGAAGGCCACCGCGAAGCTCATCGAGGCCGCGACGAAGCTGAAAGTGATCGGACGCGCCGGCGTGGGCGTGGACAATGTTGACGTCGATGCAGCTACAAGGCGCGGCGTCATCGTGATGAACACGCCCGGCGGCAATACGATCTCGACCGCCGAGCACACGTTCTCCCTCCTCATGTCGCTCGCGCGGAAAATCCCGCAAGCGCACGCGTCGGTGAAGGCCGGAAAGTGGGACCGCAAGAGTTTCGAAGGCGTGGAACTCTACGACAAGACGCTGGGGGTTCTCGGCATGGGCCGCATCGGCTCGGAGGTGGCGCGGCGCGCGATGGCGTTCGGCATGCGCGTCCTGGCTTACGATCCCTATCTCTCCGCCAGCCGTGCCCGCTCGTTGCAGGTCGAGTTGATCGAGCACCTCGATGATATTTTGCCGCGCGCCGATTTCATCACGATGCACATGCCGGCGACGCCGGAGACGCATCACATGCTCGATGCCGCGCGACTGGCCAAAGCCAGGCGCGGCGTTCGCATCATCAATTGCGCGCGGGGCGGACTGGTGGATGAAGCGGCCCTGTTTGAGGCGTTGCAAAGCGGACAGGTCGGGGGCGCGGCACTCGACGTGTATGAGAAGGAGCCGCCGCCGCCCGATTTCCCGCTGCGCGACCTGCCCAACGTGGTGCTGACGCCACACCTTGGCGCATCGACCGCGGAAGCGCAGGAGAGCGTCGGCATCGAGATCGCGCAGGCCATTCGCGCCGCGCTGCTCAACGGCGAAATTCGCAACGCGGTCAACATGCCGACCATCGACGCCAAGACGCTGGAGATCATCGGACCTTATCTTTCCCTCGCCGAGAAACTCGGGCGACTCCTCTCCCAGATCGCGCCGAAACGCTGCGAGCGCCTCAACATCAATTACTCCGGCAAGGTCGCGGAAGTGGATACTGCCGCCGTCACGCGCTCCGTGCTGAAGGGGTACCTGCTCGCCGCCTGCGGCAGGGAGGTCAACCAGGTCAATGCGCCCGCCCTCGCGGCAAACCTCGGCATCAAGGTCACTGAATCCCGCGTCAGCGCCCCGGGCGACTTCACGGACTTGATCGAACTCTCCGCCGGTTGCGACGGCGAGTCGGTCTCCGTGGCCGGCACGTTCTTCGGCACGACGCCGCGCCTTGTAAAAATCAACAATCGCCACGTGGAGGCGCGCCCCGAAGGCGTGCTGCTGCTGCTCGAAAACCGCGACCGCCCCGGCATCGTCGGCCTGCTTGGCAGCGTCCTGGGCGCGAACAAGGTCAACATCGCCGGCATGTCCCTGAGCCGAAACGAAGCCGGCGGCGAAGCGATCACCGTATTGAACCTGGACACGCCGCCCAGCAATGAGGTGCTCGACAAGCTCAAGCAAATGGCCGAAGGCGACATCCGCTCCGCGCACGTGATCCAATTGTGAATCTCAAGGCCGACAAGAATCCCGAGCCGGGCTGCGACGAAACGCTGGTCCGCTTTTTCACCAAGGCGCAGCGCGCAAATATCCCCACGCCCGTCCCGGAGGCGGAATGGTCCGCGGCGCCAAACAGCACGCTTCTGCTTCATCATGCCGGGCTCTTATGTATTGGCCTCGGCGATGCGGCGGACGTGACCGCGCAGACGATTCGCTCCGCCGCGGGAACCGCCGTGCGTGCGCTCCGGAAAGCCGGACGTCCAGCCGCGGCGCTGGACCTGCGGGCTTTTCCGAAGTGGATCGCCGCCGCGGCGGAGGGCGCCGTGCTCGGACAGTACGCGTTCCAGGATTTTAAGAAAACCAAGACGCCCGAAATGACCGGTGTGCGCCTGATCGTGAAGGAGCAACATTTGAAGGATGCCCGCGATGCGCTGCGGCGCGGCGAAATCGCCGGAACGGCGACGAATCTGGCACGCGAAATCGGCAACCAGCCGGGCAACTTGCTTTATCCCGAGACGCTTGCCGCGGAATGCCGGCGCGTTGCGGCGGAGGAGAAGCTGAAGATCACCGTGCTGGATGAAGAGCAGTTGCGCGCGGGCGGGTTCGGCGGGTTGCTCGCCGTGGGCTCTGGCAGCGCCCGTCCCCCGCGGCTGATTGTTCTGCGGCATGATGGAGGCCGGGCTCGCGAAGCGCCCATTGTGTTCGTCGGAAAGGCGATCACTTTTGACACAGGCGGAATCTCGATCAAGCCGGCGGATAAAATGGAGGAGATGGTTTTCGACAAGTGCGGTGGGATGGCGGTGCTCGGGGCGATGGCCGGGATTGCCCGGCTCAAGGTCAAGCGGAATGTGGTCGGCCTGATCGCCTCCGCTGAGAACATGCCCTCCGCCGCGGCGTATCGCCCCGGCGATATCGTGCAGACTTACGACGGTACCTACGTCGAGGTGATCAATACCGACGCGGAGGGGCGCATGGTTCTGGCCGATGCAATCGCCTATGCGCGGAAGGATTGCGGGGCCGCGGCGATCATCGATCTGGCGACGCTGACGGGCGCTTGTGTCGTTGCGCTGGGCGAATACGCGGCGGGGCTGTGGAGCACATCGGAAGCGCTAAAATCGGCGCTGGTTGCGGCGTCGAAGAAATCGGGCGAGCGCCTTTGGCCGATGCCGCTGTACGAAGAGTACACGGATCAAATCAAGAGCGACGTGGCGGCGCTTAAAAATACGGGCGGACGGTGGGGTGGCGCGTGCACTGCGGCGGCGTTTTTGCGGGCGTTCGCGGGGGAGACGCGGTGGGCGCATCTGGATATTGCGCCGGTGGCGTATACGACGAAGGCGCGGGCTGACTTGAGCCGAGGGGCGACGGGGTTCGGGACGCGGCTGCTGATTGAATTGGCAAGTGCCTGGCGCGGTTGACCTTAGTCGGGGTCCATGCCGTGGCGCTCGTTCCAGCGGACGGCTGCGCTGAGGAGTTCGGTGGCGCCATGGATTCCGATTTTTTCGCGGATATTTCCGCAATGGACCTGGACGGTCTTGATGCTGATGCCGAGGGTCTCGGAAATCTGGCGGGTGGAGTTGCCGAGGCCGAGGAAGCGGAAGATTTCGAGTTCGCGGTCGCTGAGGAGGGAGAGGTCGACGTCTTCGGGCGGGGGGGCGGTTTCGGCGGGGGGGATGGCTTCTTTGCTGATGTATTGGGTGCCATCGAGGACGTCGCGGATGGCGTTGCAAATTTTGCGCGTGGTCTCGCGCTTGACGACGTAGCCGGTGGCGCCGGCGCGGAGGGCGCGGCGGGCGTAAAGGGGTGAGTCGTGCATGGAGAGGACGATGACTTCTGTGCGGGGGAAGTGGGATTTGACCTCGGAGATGAGATCGAAGCCGGAGCAATCCTTGAGGGAGATGTCGAGGATGGCGACGTCGGGGCGTTTTTTTTCCATGGCTTCGATGCAGCCTTCGCGGCCTTCGGACTGGCCGCAGACGATGAGGTCTTCCTGCTGGTTGATGACGTTGGCGAGCCACTCGCGGACGAGGGGATGATCGTCGACGAGGAAGACGCGGCGGCGTGTCTTGGACGAAGGGCGTTCGGCGACGGCGGGCATGTATTTAACCGGGCAATCCGTTTGCCTCGTGGAACGAACAGGTGACGAGGGCGCCGGGCCGTCCGTTTTCGAGGGTTAGGTTACCGCCTATCATTGAGGCTCGATATTTCATATTACGCAAGCCCATTCCGTGGCTGGGCGCGGCGGCGGCTGGGAGGCCGGAGCCGTCGTCGCGGACGGTGAGCATGATGACGGAGCCGGCTTTGCCGAGGCGGATGAGGATGTTGCGCGCTTTGCCGTGGCGGATGGCGTTGTGGACGGCTTCCTGGGCGATGCGGTAGAGGTGGGTGGTGGCGGCGGGGTCGTGGATGAGGATGGGCTGGTCGTAGTCGAAGCGGCAGGCGACTTTGAATTGGCTGGAGAAGTGTTTGGCGAGATCGGTGAGGGCGGTGAGGAGGCCTTCGCCTTCGGTGTCGATGGGGGAGAGGCCGCCGGCGAGGCCGCGGGCCATGTAGATGGCGTCTTCGATGAGGCCGACGACGCGGTCGGCGTCCTCGACTTCGGGGGCGGAGCGGGCGGTGAGTTTCTCGACGAGGAATTGTTCGGCGAGGGCGGTGCCTGTGAGGTGCTGGCAAAGGCTGTCGTGAATGTCGCGTCCGATGCGCTGCTGCTCGCGCTCGCTGATGACGAGGATTTCTTTTTCGAGGCGTTTGCGCTCGGAGAGTTCGGAGCTGAGGTTTGCGGTGCGCTCGCGGACGCGCTGCTCGAGGGTGACCTGGATGGAGCGGAGGCTGCGGAGGAGCCAGACGACGATGAGGTAGAATGAAAGGACGATGGCGGCGTTCCAGTAGGGAGCGAAGGGGTTGATGTACTTCTGGCCGGTGGCGATGCTGGTAAGGGAGGTGCAGACGGCGCTGAGGACGCTGACGAAGAGGCCGAAACCGGCGCCGGCAAACCATGTGCCGAAGCCGATGGCGAGGAGGTAGAAGACGGTGCAGTTGATCTCGTAGCCGGTGATGTAATCGAAGAAGGCGACGATGATGAGGATGCCGAAGGTGATGAGGACGATTTGCCAGCGGGGCAATCGATTGAACCGGGCCATGGAGCGGTTGAGGCTGTTTTTTGCGGCTGGGGTGTCCATGTGGCGGGGGGGATGGTAGCATGGGGGGCAAGGGGGTGGGTGTTCGCCATGGTTCTGGTTTGGATTCCAGGTTGGCGGGGTTGCAGAAATTGCTGATTGCTGAAGTGAGATTGCTGATTGAAAAAGTTTGCCGCCTTTGGCGGGGCGGACGGGATAGGGGCCGCAATTTCATCACGGTGCCGTTACGGCACTGCGCGGCCAATGGAATCCGTTCTTCCGTGGTTTCGGCGCCGTGGGCGTCTATAAATCTTTGCGGGATTCAACCCCCGGCTACCGCTCTGGCATGCCTTGGCTGGCGGCTCGCCGATCGGGGGAATGGGGCAAATGGGGAGCTGTCTCTATGCGAATAGGAACCAGCTCATGAGGTCGTAAATCTGGGGTAGAAATATATCGGAGTGATGACCGGATACTCCTCCGTTGAATGTGTTGTTGGGATCGGAATGGATGGGTGTCAAGTCGGCCGAGATGAGTGTGGAGGGAGCGGACGGGGGCGGCGCGGTACCCAAAAACTTGCTGGCCCATGCGACGGAAACGGTACTGCTGGAAGGGAAGGCGGCGGTGGTTGCGGAGGTGGGGCCTGTGAATCCGAGGGCGGTTTTGGATGAGGCGACGGCGAATAGGTTGATGTCGTGGGCGGCGGGAAAGGCGACGCCGAGGGCGGTGTCCAATTGGGAGTGGCTGATGAGCATTCGCATTGAGCCGCCAAAGGTGGGGATGACTTTCTCGTAGTAACCGCCGGTGTCGAGGGCGTTGGTGGCAAATGCGGCCTCGAGGAGGATGATGTTGAAGAGGAGGTTGGCGGGAATGGCGACGGCGTTTTCGGCGAGTTTCTGAAATGCGGCGCAGATGACTTTGCAGCCGAAGCTGTGACCGAAGAGGTTGATGCGGAAGCTGGCGGCGGAGGCGGCGATGGTGGGAAGGAGGAGCCTGAGGATGGTTACGGGATTCCAGTTGCGGACGTCGTGTGAACGGAATAGCGGGAATATGGGGGCGGACGGGGATCCGCCGCTGGCGATGAAGAGGTGTATTGATAAGGGGACGCAGGCGAATGAGGATGGGGCGCGGATTAATTATCTGGAGATTTATGAGCCGGATGTGCTTGCGGAGGATATGCAGGCGATGCTGCGGTATGGGGCGGGGGTGCTGGGGCGGTGAAGGGGGGAGACGGAACTGGAAC
>JBEKOV010000017.1:0-47574 GCA_049521415.1 Chthoniobacteraceae bacterium | reverse complement strand
GCCGTCTCAAAGGTTTCCGGCGAATCTTCTCCCGCTTCGACAAGCTGGACGTGATGTTCACTGCCTTCATCCACTTCGCTCTTATCGTCGAAGCTCTCCGTTAGTGTTAACAGGCCCTAGGGAAGGAGGTCTTGGGTCCAAGCCTTGCGCCGGCCATGCGGTGAACCCGCCGAAAAATCGACCGCGCCAGGACGCCCGCCACGGCGTTTTTCCAGAGCGCCCGCGGTTGGGACCCTCGGATTTCTGGGATTCCGCCGGGTCCGATATCAGCGCAAGTGCCCTCCTGGCGCGAGGTGTCCCAAAAAGGGACTTTCGGAAGCCGGGGCCTGCGCGTTTTTTCGGGGCATTTCAGGACATGAAGATCTGGGATTTCCCGCCGCCGTCGCGCGGCAGGCGGGCATGGGCGCGAACCGGGTGATGCGTCCATTCCACTCGGGTGGGTGGAAGGCAGAATCGACCCAACCCTGGCGGTAATTCGACCAGATGACTTATGACCTACAGCACCCCATTTATTGTAAGAAGGCCCTTCTCGGATGCAATTTCCGATGCGGAGTTTATTGCGTAAGTCACTGATGCTGAGGAGGTGGCTGGGCCCGGAATCGAACCGGGGACACGAGGATTTTCAGTCCTCTGCTCTACCAACTGAGCTACCCAGCCGTGGAAATCCACGCTCGCAGGGGCGGATTGCCCCGGTGCGTGGGAAGGGGTTTATCGCATCACGGGTGCGGGCTCGCAACTGGAAAAATCCTTGCGGGGCGCGACGCTTGCGGATGAAATACCACCTCGGGCACATTGGGGCGCGATTCCAGTGCGTACAACATGAGCGATCACACCTATAAACTCATCGAACTCGTCGGTTCCTCGCCGCGCGGCATCGAGGCCGCGGTGGAAAACGCCGTTCAACGCGCCGGCAAAACTCTGCGGAACCTGCGCTGGTTCGAGGTCGTCGAGACGCGGGGGCACATCGAGGATGGCAAGATCGCGCACTGGCAGGTGACGATCAAGGCGGGGTTCACGCTCGAGGATTGAGCGGAATCAGCCCTTCTTCTGCTCCTTGGCCCACGTGTCTTTGAGCGTGATCGTGCGGTTGAAGATCAGCTTTTCCGGCGTGCTCTCTGTTTCCAGGGCGAAGTAGGCGAGGCGCTCGAATTGATAGCGCACTTCGGGGCGCGCGTCGCGCAACGAGGGCTCCAGCTTCGCGTTCACGACTTCGAGCGAGTGCGGGTTAAGGTATTTCTTGAAGTCGCCTTCGGCATCCGGCTCGGGCACGGTGAAGAGGCGGTCGTAGAGGCGCAGCTCGGCGTCGATCGCATGGCGCGCGCTCACCCAATGGATGGTTCCCTTGACCTTGCGGCCCGCGGTGGGTCCGCCGGTCTTGCTATCGAGGTCTGCGGTGCAATGTAACTCGACGATATTGCCCGACGCATCCTTAATGACCTCGTCACAGCGGATAATGTAACCGTATTTCAGCCGAACTTCGCCGCCGGGGCGCAGCCGGAAGTATTTCGGCGGCGGAATTTCCATGAAATCGTCGCGCTCTATGTATAGCTCGCGTGAGAAAGGAACAGTGCGCGTACCGGTATCCGGGTCCTCGGGGTTATTGACGGCTTCGAGTTGCTCGACCTTATCCTCCGAGTAATTGGTCAGGACTACCTTGAGCGGGCGCAGGACGGCGAGGCGGCGCGGAGATTGTTTATTAAACTCATCGCGGATGATGTGCTCCAGCACGGCGACGTCCGTAAGTCCGTCGTACTTGGTAATGCCGATATGATAGGCAAAGCTCCGCAGCGCGGATGCGGTGACGCCGCGCCTGCGCAGGCCGCTGATGGTCGGCATGCGCGGGTCGTCCCATCCGTTGACCAGGCCTTCGTTCACCAGTTGCATGAGCTTGCGCTTGCTCATGACGGTGTAAGTCAAACTAAGGCGCGCAAATTCAAATTGACGCGGCAGGCCGCGCGGGAGCGAGAGGGCATCGAGCAGCCAATCGTACAATGCCCGGTGTACTTCGAACTCGAGCGTGCAAATGCTGTGCGTGATGCCCTCGATATAATCGCTCAGGCAATGCGCATAATCGTACATCGGATAGATGCACCACTTATCACCGGTATGATGATGCTCCGAGTGCCGGATGCGATAAAGGACCGGGTCGCGCATCCAGATATTGGGCGCGGCCATGTCGATCTTTGCGCGGAGGGTGCGCGCGCCATTGGGGAACTCGCCGGCGCGCATCCGCGCGAAGAGGTCGAGGTTTTCCTCGATGGACCGATTGCGCCATGGGCTATCCTTGCCCGGCTTGTCGGGCGCGCCGCGGTAGGCCTCCATTTCCTCCGCGCTTAGGTCGTCGACGTAGGCCTTGCCGAGCTTGATGAGTTGCACCGCGTAATCGTGCAGCGGGCCGAAGTAATCGGAGGCATAGAACGGCTCCGTGTCCCGGGGCGCGCCGAGCTTCGGCTCGATTTCAAAATCCGGTTTTCCGTTCAGCTCCTTCGTCTCGGGCGTAGTCCCGCGCGGCTTCAGGCCGAGCGCTTGATCGGCCCAGCCGTCGATCAGCCAGCGCACATCCTCGATGATCGATTCGACATACTCCACCTCCTCCTTGGTCGGATTCGTATCGTCCATGCGCAGGTTGCAAATGCCGCCGAACTCGCGCGCGATCCCGAAATTCAGGCAGATCGATTTTGCGTGGCCGATGTGCAGGTAGCCGTTCGGCTCGGGCGGGAATCGCGTGTGCGCGCGCGCCGTCCTGCCGGCCGCCAGGTCGGCGGCGACAATATCGCGGATGAAATCGGTGGGCGCTTCTTCTGCCGGTGTCGTCATGCTGTTTTTTGAGCCTATCAGGATACGCCCGATGTTCAACCCCCCTGCCGGTGGGCCGGTCCTCGGAGACAAGGGTTGACCAATAATCAGTTACGGAATCGGCGCGGCTATGATAGTCATTCGAACCGATCAAAGGCGAATTGATGCCAAAGGACGTTTACACACTGGCGGACCTCCGCGACTGGGGTGCCGTTACCGCCGGCGAGGCCGTGCCGATCCGGCTCTCGGTTTTTGGCGATCCCGTGGCGCATTCGCGCTCGCCGCAAATGCACAATCCGGCGCTCGCGGCTGCGGGCATCGCGGCTGCGTACGCCCGGCTGCATATCCTGCCGGATGAGCTGGCCGAGGCGCTCCGGCTGCTGCCGCGGCGGAATTTCATCGGCACGAATGTCACCATCCCGTACAAGGCCGCGGTGCTCGCGCTGATGGACGAGGCTGATCCGCTGGCGCGCCGGGCCGGCGGGGTCAATACCGTGGTCGTGGAGGGTGAAAAACTGATCGGATTCAGCACGGACGGGCCGGGATTGGTGCGGGCCATCCGGGCGGATTTCGGCGCGGACCTGCGTGATATGCGCGTGCTGATCTTGGGCGCGGGCGGGGGCGCGGGACGGGCCATCGCGGTGCAATGCGCCATCGAGGGATGCGCCCGGCTGGCGCTGGTGAACCGCACGTTTGAGCGCGCCCAGACGCTTGCGGCGGAGCTGGCGCCGTCGTTTCGCGAGACGCGCGTGACGGGACCTCTGATGCGCCTGGAGGCGGTGCGCTGGGAGGCCGCCGCGCTGGAGCGGCAACTGCCAAACATCGATCTCATCATCAACGCCACGCCGCTCGGCATGGCTTCGCGGGAGCCGGATCGGGTCTCTCCCATTCCGGCCGCGCTGCTGCGGCCGCATCACCTCGTCTATGACACAGTTTATTCCGTGAGCCGCACGCCGCTGCTGATGGCGGCGGACGAAGCGGGCGCGCGCGGCGCGAACGGACTCTCGATGCTCCTGTATCAGGGGGCGCTGTCGTTCGAGATTTGGTTTGGCCGCCCCGCGCCGATCGACGCGATGCGCGACGGGCTGCTGAAGACCTGACCGATTCAGTGAATCGGCGAAATATAGACGCGCAGCAGATTGACGCGTCCGCCAGGCCAGAACCAGCGGCGCTCGAAGTCGAAGCCGCGCCGGCTCGCATCGTAATCCACCCAGCTAAGCGTGTTCGGATAATTCGGATCGTACGCGTCGAAGCGCGTCACGCCCCCTTTCAGCGTGTAGTAGTCGAACAGGATCACGCAATGATTCATCTTCGGGAATCGCGTCAGATAGACAGCCTGCAATTTTCCCGCATCCAGCCCGCGCACAATCTGCGCGTACGCATTCGCCTGTCCGAATCGCGGGAACGGCCCGATCATCCGCCAATTTCCCACGCGCAGATAAGTCGGGAACCAATTGCCCATCGTCGCCTTCATCATGTTCTCGTAGGCGCGTGAGAATTCGTTGAGGTTGCGATAACCCGGGATCACGATCCGCTCCGCCGCCGCCCGCTGCGGCATCCAGACAGGGATTCGGCAAATTCTGAGAACCAGATCCCCATATTGCGCCTCCGTCACACGCGGCTCATCCGGCGCGAATCGGGCGAACTTGTGAAATTGCAACACCGCCCGCACCAGCACGAAACAGCGGTGCGCAAAGCGGGCCGGCTTCGTCCGCCGGTGAATGCTCAGCCGCCCAGCCTGGTCGATGCTATATGCGAAAACCGTGTCGTTTGAGAACGCGATCGTATCCGCGCGCCAATCGAAATGCATCGGCGCCGCCCCGCGCGCAGCCGCCGCGCAAATGGCCATGGCCACAAGGCCGGCAGCGATGGAGCGCGCGATTTTCATTGGGCGGAAGGAGCGCCGAATCTACAGGAACCACACGCCGGTGCAATGCCGGCGCATTTTCAATTTGCGCGTCCTTCGGATCGAGTGGCATCTTCCCCCCGCGCAGGCCATGGCCATGTTTGGAGAATCCGATCCACGAAACGACTACCAGCCGTTCGGCTACCTTGGCCGGATTCCGCTCTACGTCACGACCATCCTGCTGATCTCCTACGTGGCGGCCATGGTCACGCTCGTGCTGTGCAAGGCCGGGGGTATCCCTCTGGTTCGCCATCGAGATGTACCTGCTCTACGCCTTTGGCCGCGAGGTCGAGCGCTTCATCGGGCGCACGTCGTTCCTGATGCTCTATCTCTCGCTGGTCGTGCTCGGGCCGTGCCTGCTCACCGCCGCAGGCGCATGGATATCCACGGAACTGGCGGGATCGGGCACGGTGAATTTTGCCCTGTTCATCGCCTTTTGCGCCATCTATCCGGACGCGGAGATATTTTTCACCTTCAAGGCCAAGTGGATTGCGGCGGTCATCCTCGGGGTCAATTCCCTGATCTTTCTGCAGGGTCATGCGTGGGTCGATCTGACGATCTTTTGGGCCACCTGTCTCGCCGCGTTTCTCTTCATCAAATATCTGCGCGGCCAGCTTCAATTCTCGTTGCGCAATTATTTCCGCCTCCGCCGGTCCCGCCAGGCGCTGCGCCCGCTCCCGCCGCCTCGTCCACTCGCGCAGCGCAAGCTGCCGCCGCCCGGCGAGGATGTTATCGAGTCCATCGATCCGCTCCTGGACAAGATCGCGAAGCATGGCATCGCCAGCCTCACGCCCACGGAACGGGAGAAGCTCGAGCAGGCGCGCGAGGCCCTGCTCAAGAAGGAACCGTAGCCGCGGATTATTTTTCAGCCTTTTGGGCCTTTTGGGCCTCTGGCGGCGTGTCCGCCTTTGCGCGGTCGGCGATTGCGAGGATCAGGTCGCTCTTCGAGACGCTGCCGAGCAGCGTATGTTTTTCCGGGTCCAGGACGGGCAGCCGCTCGCCCTCGTGATGGGCAAAGTAATCAAGCGCCTGCGTCAGCGGCACATCGGGCGTCACCGTTGCAAAATCCTCGCGCAGGATGTCCTCGGCGATGATCACGTGGGCCATTTCCGGGTCGTTCAGGTAGGGCTTCACATCGTGCAGCGAGACCACGCCCAGGAATTTCCGATCCTTGTCCACCACGTAAAGGTAATTGAAATGGTGCGAGATGAAGCTTTGCGCAATCTCGGTGAATCCGGCATTCACCGTCACCACCGGCGGGCCCGCCTTCATCAGGTCTACCACGCGCAGCCGGCTCAATTGCTCCTCGAACAGCCGCGCCCCCTTGCGCTGGAGCGCCTCGCTGTAGATCGACGCCGGCTCGACGCCGATCGACAAATAGTAGGCGATCACGCAGCCCAGCATCAGCGGCAGGATGATCGCGTAATCCAGCGTCAGCTCGAACACCATCAGGATCGCCATCAGCGGCGCGTGCGTCGTCGCGGCCAGGAACGCTCCCATCCCCACCAGCGCAAACGCGCTCGGCGTCAGCCCCGAGTGCGGCCACAGCGTGTGGAAGAAACAGCCCGCCAGGTAACCCAGACCCGACCCTACGAATAGCGTCGGCGTAAACACACCTCCCACCGCGCCCGAGCCGAATGTCGCCCCCGTCGCCACCACCTTGCACAGAAATATTATGAGCAACAATTCCCACGCCCATTTGTCGTGGAGGATTCCGTCGATGGATGAATAACCGTTCCCCCCAACCTCCGGGTGAATGATGGCCAGCGCGCCCACAATCGCGCCGCCCACCGCCAGCCGCGGGATGCGCGGCAGCTTTGAGCGGTCGAACCACGTCTCGCACAGCCGCAGGAATCGCAAAAACCATGGCGCGGCCAGCCCTGCCGCCACACCCAGCGCCGCGTACGGGATGATCTCCCACGAGGAGTTGAGGCGAAATGGCGGCACCTTGTAGAGCGGGCTGTCGCCAATCATCGGCGAGTGCCGCACCGTCAGCGTCGCCACCACCGAGGCAAACACCAGCGGCCCGAAACTCTCCATCGCCACCGAACCCAGAATGATCTCCGCCACAAAGAGCGCGCCGGCGATCGGTGCATTGTACGCCGAGGCGATGCCCGCCGCCGCGCCGCACGCCACGATGAGGCGCTTCCTCGGCGCCGGCCAATGGCGCAGGCGCCCCGGGATCGAGGCGATCATCGCCGCCAGTTGCACCAGCGGACCCTCGCGCCCGATCGAGCCACCGGTTGCAATCGTAAAGAGCGCCGAAGCCGATTTCACAAGGCTCGTGCGGAACGGCACGTTCCCCTCGCCCAGTACAATCGCCTCCATGTAATCGGTGGACTTCGTTCCTCGCGAGAAGCGCATGCCGTAGAGGATGATGGCGCCCGCCAGCGCGCCGCCCAGCGTCGGCGTGATGAGCCGCTGCCACGCCGGCATGTCGATAAAGGACTCAACCAGCGGTTTCTCGGAGCCCGTGAGGAGCAGGTGGACGACGTCCGTCGCTCTGCGGAAGAGCAGGGACGACATGCCGCCGCAATAGCCGACCAGCCCGGCCCACATCAGCGTAATCTGCAATTCCGTGGGACGGAATCGCTCGCCCAGCCAGACGCGCGCCTTCAGCAATGGCAGCAGATGGCGCCGCATGTGTGCCGCCCTTGGGGCATCCATGCCGGCGGGCGGGCTGGGGGCGCTCATGGCCGTCAGGCTCCCAGCGCCCGGATAAACTCCGCCGGCGACGCCGCGGCCGCGAGCGCCGAGCGCGTCTTTTCCGCGCGGAGCAGCCGCGCCAGCGTGCCCACAGCGACCAGGTAATCGCTCACCTTCTCCCTCGGCGTCCCGATCACGAAAATATAATGCACCATCTCATCTCCAAAACGCACGCCCGCCACGCTGCGGCCTGCCGCGATCACGATCTCCTTCACCGCGTCCGTCCTCGCGTGGGGAAACGCGACTCCGTATCCCGCCGCGGTGGATTTCATTTCGTCCCGCGCCAGCAATTCCTGGCAGAACCGGCTGAAATTTAGCACGTCGGCATCCTGCCGCACCGCCCCCGCCACCTCGAGAATCGCCTCGTTTTTGCCGGTGGCCGCTATATCCAGCGCGATCCGGGAGGGCTGGAGGAGCTGCGCGGCGCTGATGGCTGACATTCTAAAATCAAACTAAAGCAAAAGCCGGGCGGGCACAGGAAGAAATTTCAACAAAACCAGGGAGGCTCGAAGTTCAGGCCGGACGCGCACCGTCAAGTTCAGCTTCAATCTCCGCTACGGTTGGAAGGCTGCCTTTGAGGCTCCGGGGCAAGGATTCTACCAGTTTGGTCTGCCATTGGGCGACGCCAATGGGCTTCTTTAGATCGCGCAATGCATACTCAACAGTGACACGGTCCCGTTCCCTGCATAGGAGCAAGCCGATAGACGGCCTGTCGTCGGCGTGACGAAGCTGGTCATCCACTGCTGAAAGATAAAAATTGATCTTGCCGGCGAATTCCGGCTGGAAGGATTTCATTTTCAAATCCACCACAAGGTAGCAGCGCAGCCGGAGATGATAGAACAGCAGGTCGAGGTAATAGTCCTGGCCGCTGATTTCCAAGTGATATTGACGGCCAACGAACGCAAAGCCCACTCCCAGCTCGAGCAGAAATTTCTGAATGTGGACGAGCAAATCCTGTTCGAGATCGCGCTCATGTGCGTCGCTGCGGATTGTGAGGAAGTCGAAATTGTAGGGATCTTTGAGTGTCTGTTCGGCGAGATCGGATTGCAATGGCGGTAGGGTGTGTTGGAAGTTCGTGATGGCCTTGCCTTCGCGTTTGTGCAGTTGCGTTTCAATATGGTGCGCGAGGATCGCACGAGACCAGCCATATTCGACGGTCTTGCTGGCATACCAGAGGCGGAGAATAGCGTTGGGGATTTTTTCCAGTAGCAGCACATTATGTCCCCACGGAATTTCTGCCACGGGCTGTGGCAGCTTTTGTCCCTCCAATTCTGCCACAAGTTGTGGCAGATTCTTCGCGTCCAGATTTCCGCCGGGCTCCTGGCGACTTTCCCTTTCCTCAGTCCAGGCGACATAAAAGGCGCGCATACGCCACACATTGCGTGGAGAAAAGCCATCCATATTTGGAAACGCGCCGTGAAGGTCTTTGGCCAGCCTTTCCACCACCCGTTTGCCGTAGCCTTTGGTTTTCTGTGCCTCGACGATGATTTTGCCGATGTCCCAATAGAGTAAAATCAAATCGCGATTGACCGATACGGCCGCGCGAACCTGCGCCGCGCGTACTCGCGCCTTGAGACCGGTGAGAAGGCTGGCGTAGCCGACGGGGAGCGCATCAGAGGGATCGTCATTCCGGCCAGGGGTTTTTGATATGCTCGCGGCTGTCTTCTTTTGTTTTGTCATGCGAATTTTGCAAGCCATCGCCCAATGAGCTTCAAACCTCGGGCATGATCGGCCGCAGATTGTCCATCACCCGCGCTGCGACTCGAGGATCTCCGCGTTCGCTTCCGCGCGGCGCGACTCTTCCTGGTTGCAATGGATGCGCCCGAAGAGCTTGCTGCCGCGATAGCAGCGGATCACGAATTTCTTCCGCGCTCGATCTCCTTCGACCTCCATCCGGCCCGCCGGCAGCGAGAAATCGCCGAAGAACTCGAAGTTCAAATCGAACATCGTGCTCCAGAAATAAGGCATCGTCTCGAACCTGACGCGCTTCTTGCCCGTCATGTTTTGCCCGGCGATGTTCCCCTGCTCCTTCGCGTTCTCCCAATGCTGGATGCGCTGCACCCCGCCAAAGATCCGGTCTGGGAAAAGCGCGATATCGCCCGCGGCGAAAATGCCTTTCTCATCGGTCTCCAGCAATTCATTGACCGGCGTCCCGTTCGGGCTGCTCAGCGGCGTGTTCTGCACCAGCTCCAGGTTCGGGTCCGCGCCCAGCGCCACTAGCGCCATCTGCGCGGGGAAACGGTCGCCCCGTTTCGTCTGCACGTTCTTCAGGATCGTCTTTCCTTCAAAGCCGTTCAAGTCCTGCCCCGGCATCAGCTTTACGCCGTGCTTTTCAAATACATCGGTCAGCCATTGCGAACTCTCCGCATCCAGCCGGCTGCGCCACAGCGAGGCGTGGCGATCCAGCAGCGTCACCTTGCACTTCGCTTCGGTCAGCGCCGCCGCCGCCTCGAGCGCGATGAAACCGCCTCCGATCACCACAATGTTTTTTTCAATCGCCGCGACCTCGCGAATCGCCATCGCGTCGCGCACGGAATTCAAATAGAACACATTGCCCAGATGGGTGCCGGCCACCTGCGGCCTTCGCGGACGGCTGCCGGTCGCCAGCAGCGCCTTGCGAAACTCAACGACCTGCCCATCCTGCAACACCGCGAGGCGGCGCTCGATATTGAACTCGCGCACGACGGTGCCCAGCCGCATCTCGACTTTGTTGCGGGTGAACCATTGCCCGGCGGTGTGCGCCAGATCATCGATCGACATCCCTCCGTTCTTTAGAAACTTTTTCGACAACGGGGGACGGTGGTAAGGTGGATATAATTCACGCCCCACGAGCAGAATACTGCCCTTCTTATCGTGCTTGCGAATTCCTTCGCACGCACACACTCCCGCGAGACCGGCACCTATGATGAGGTAGTCCCGATTAATCATCTGCCTCTCCCTGTAACACTTGGGAAGGAATATAAGGAGAAAAATCGCGCGGAAGGTTTTGCCGCCCTGCCGGACCGGCGGCTAGCATAGCCTGGCATGGCTGCGGTACGCATCGATAACCTTTCGAAACGCTTTGGCGGGACGGCTGCCCTCAGCCGGGTGAGCCTCGAGGTGGCTCCCGGGGAGATTTGCTTCCTCCTGGGGCCTAGCGGCTGCGGGAAAACGACCTTGCTGAGGGCCGTGGTGGGGTTCGTCGAGCCGGACGAGGGGGGTATCTATATCGATGGTGCCCTGGTGACCGGCGTACCCCCGCACAAGAGGGGGGCGGCGATGATGTTCCAAAGCTACGCCCTCTGGCCCCACCTCACGGTCGAGCGCAACGTAGCCTTCGGCCTCGAGGAAAGGGGGGTTGCAAAGGGGGAGATCGCGAAACGGGTCGGCGAGGTGCTGGGAATGATGCGAATCAGTGAGTATGCTAATAGACGCATCCATGAGCTTTCCGGCGGCCAGCAGCAGCGCGTCGCCCTCGCCCGCGCCCTGGTAGTCCAGCCCCGTTGCCTTTTGCTCGATGAACCCCTCTCGAATCTCGATTCCCGCCTCCGGGTCGAGATGCGCGGGGAGATTCGGCGGCTGTGCAAGCAGTTCGGCCTCACAGCGATTTATGTGTCGCACGACCAAAAGGAGGCGCTCGCCATAGGCGACCGGGTTGCGGTCATGGATGCCGGGCGGATAAGGCAGGTGGGCCCGCCGCTGGAGGTTTACCGCAGGCCGCAGTCGCGGTTCGTGGCGGAATTCCTTGGCGAAACCAATTTGCTGGAAGGCCAGGCCAGCGGTCGCACGGTTTCGACGGCGGTGGGCATATTCGAGGCCGCGGCGGAAGCTGCCGGGCCGGTGTTGCTCTCGATCCGTCCGGAGGCATGGCGGCTCGGTTCGGAGCCGGGACCGTTCAATTCGTTGCCGGGGCGCATCGCGGAAACCGTTTACCTTGGCGAAATGGCCCGGCACCGTCTGGCCCTGGAATCGGGCAGGGAACTGATCGTCTATGAATTGAACCCGCGCCCGCGCGACGGAGCCACCGTTTACGCTACTGTGGACCCGGTCGACGTCATTGCGATCCTGGAGCCATGAGAGGCGTTCTCCCATTCGCCGCGCTGCTGGCGATTCTTCTACTGGGGCCGCTCATGCTGCACCGGCAGGAGGGCTGCTCCGGCGAAGGCGCGGACGAGACACTCGTCATCATCACACCCCACAACGAGGCCACCCGGTACGAATTCGCGCGCGCCTTCCGCGAGGAGCATTTCGCGAAGACCGGGAGGCGCGTCTACATGGATTGGCGCACCACCGGCGGGACCAGCGAGATCGCGCGCTATGTCGCGGCGCAATTTCTCGGCAGCTTCCGCGATTATTGGACGCGGACTCTCAATCGCCCGTGGACGCCCGAGTGCGCCTTCTTTGATGATCCAAAAGCCGCCGCCCCGGCAGCGCTTGCGGCGAGGAAGGCCTTCCTCGCCTCGAATGCCAGTTGCGGGGTCGATCTGTTCTTCGGCGGCGGCAGCTTCGATTACATCCAGATGGCCGCCTCGGGGCGGCTTGTCGATTGCGGAGCTATCCAGGCTCACCCGGACCTGTTCGGCCCGCAAATCCCACAGAATCTGCGCGGCGAGCCGCTTTGGGATCCGAAGGGATGCTGGGTCGGCGCCTGCCTGTCGGCATTCGGCATTTGCTACAACGCGGACTCGCTCGCTCGCCTGGGTATCACGCTGCCCGTGGAATGGGCGGACCTCGCCAGCCCGCGCTACGCGAACGAACTCGCCCTTGCGGACCCCACCCAGAGCGGTTCGGTGGCCAAGGCGTTCGAGATGATCCTCCAGCAGCAGATCGCCGGGGCGGGAGGCAACGTGCCACGCGGATGGATCCGCGGCATGCAATTGATCCAGCGCATTTCCGCCAATGCGCGCTATTTCACCGGCGACGCCGCGGCCATTCCGCTGACCGTCCAGGGTGGCGATGCCGCGGCGGGGATGTGCGTCGATTTTTACGGGCGCTTCGAAAGCGAGGCCGTCCGGCAGCCCGACGGCACATCGCGGCTCATTTATGTCACCCCGGGAGACGGCTCCTCCACCGGTGCCGATTCGATTGGCCTGTTCCGGGGCGCGCCGCATGCGGAGCTGGCCCGGGAATTCATCGAATTCGTGCTATCTCCCGCGGGCCAGAAGCTCTGGTGCTTCCGCGCCGGCACGCCCGGCGGCCCGGAGAAGTATACACTTCGCCGGCTGCCGATCCTGCCGGAGCTTTACACTGCGCAATGGCGCCCGTACGAAGCGGACCCGGATGTCGATCCTTACCAGCCGGGAGCGCCGGGGCTCGTCTATCAGCCGCGCTGGACGGCCAGCCTGTTTGGGGTCATTTCCTTCGCGATTCGCACCGCCTTTATCGATCCCCACGACGAGATGAAAGAGGCCTGGCAGGCCCTCATCGACGCTCATTTTCCGCCCAGGGCTACCGCCGCATTTTCGGACCTGGGCGCCATTGACCTCGCCAGCGCCTCGGGTGCCCTGCGGACTGCGCTTCGGTCGCCGGACAAGCTGGACCAGGTGGAGCTGGCGCGGGAGATGGACGAGCATTTTCGGGAGCAATATCAGAGGGCGGCAGAACTTGCCCGACAGGGCTTATAGGGAAAACCCGCCACCGGAATAGGGAATATTACACATTGTAGCTGGTATGGTGAATGCTGGAGATTGTAGACTCAATGTCCTCCCCTCAGCCACTTCCGACTCCAATCGCCGTCCCAATCCGGGACGCCTTGGAACATCCCGCCGCTATCCAGGATCATCTGTTCAACTTCCTGCTGGAGAACACCCCGGACCGCATTTATTTCAAGGACACAGCCAGCCGATTCCTGCGGGCCAGCCGGTCCATGGCGGAATTGTTCAGGATTCAGGATGTCTCGGAATTGGTCGGCAAGTCCGATTTCGATTTTTTCGCCTCCGAGCACGCCGAGGCTGCCTTCAAGGACGAGCAGGAGGTGATGCGGTCGGGACGACCGATGGTCGGCAAGGAAGAAAAAGAAACCCTGCCCGATGGGCGCATCTCCTGGGCCATCACCACGAAGATGCCGCTGCGCGATTCCGACGGGCGCATCATCGGCACCTGCGGCATTTCGCGTGACATCACCGAGCGCAAGAAGCTCGAGCAGCAACTCCTCCGCTCCCAGCGACTCGAGAGCATCGGCACCCTGGCCAGCGGTGTCGCGCACGACCTCAACAACATCCTCGCGCCGATCCTTCTCTCAGCGCCGCTGATTCGCGACGCGCTCGCGCCGGAGTATCACAACCTCCTTTTCGCCGTCGAAAAAGCCGCCCAGCGCGGGGCCGATATCATCAAGCAGGTGCTTACCTTCGCTAAGGGCGTGGAAGGGGAACGCACACTTTTGCAGCCCAAGTATGTGGCCGATGAGATTATCGAAATCGCGCGCCAGACTTTTCCCAAGCCGATCAGCATCGTCCATCAATCGCGCAAGGACGCATGGACGGTCAGCGCCGATGCCACCCAGCTTCACCAGGTCCTCCTCAACCTCTGCGTCAACGCCCGCGACGCGATGCCCAACGGCGGCACGCTCACCGTTGGCATCGATAACGTTGAACTCGACGAGCATTACGCCGCGATGATGGGCGATGCGAAGCCCGGGCGCTACGTGGTCTTCCTTGTCAAGGACACCGGCACCGGCATTCCTCCCGAGATCCTTGAAAATATTTTCGACCCGTTCTTCACGACCAAGGACGTGGGCAAGGGGACGGGCCTGGGCCTCTCGACCGTGCGCGGTATCGTCAAGAGCCATGGGGGCTCCGTCTATGTCTATAGCGAGCCGGGCAAGGGCAGCATGTTCAAGGTATTTCTGCCGGCCTCGAACGAAGAGGAGCAGGTCGCACAGCCTGTCGCGGTAGACGAAGCCTGCTTGACCGGCAGCGGCGAGACCATCCTCATCGTCGAGGATGAAATTGAGATTCGCAGCATCACCGAGACCATCCTGAAATCGAGCGGCTACAACATCCTCTCCGCCGCCGACGGCACCGAGGCGCTCGCCATTTACGCCCGGCACGGTGAGAAGATCGACCTCGTGCTCACGGATGTCATGATGCCCCACTTCGACGGCACCGCCCTGACCCGCACACTCAAGAAGATGAATCCCAAGGTGAAGATCATCGCCTCCTCGGGCAACGACCATGATGCCCGGGTCGCGGAGCTCCGGCTCCTCCAGCCGGAGGCGATCCTGTTGAAGCCTTACACCAAGCAGCAGCTCCTCGAGACGATTTACCGCACGATCAAGAGCCGAGAGTGATGGCATTAAGGGAAAGACCAAGGCCGTAAGACCTTCGAGCCAAACGGCTTGCACGATCAGGTCTTGGGGTGGTACGGCGAGTGCTGATCAGATGTCCCATCCCCGATGTCCCACCCCGAGAACACCCTGAACTCTTTGGACGCTCCTTCCGAGCCGCCGCCGGACAATACTGCCCCGGTCCAGTCCGACCTTTTCGGATTCCTCCTCGATAACATTCCGGACCGAATTTACTTCAAGGACACGCAGAGCCGGTTCCTGCGCGTCAGCCGGGCCATGGTCGATTTATTTGCGGTCAAAGACGCATCGGAACTTATCGGCAAGACCGACTTCGATTTCTTTGCGCCGGAGCATGCGGAAGCCGCGTTCCGCGACGAGCAGGAGGTGATGCGGTTGGGACAGCCGATGGTCGGCAAGGAAGAAAAGGAAACCCTGCCCGATGGGCGCGTCCGCTGGGCCATCACCACGAAGATGCCGCTGCGTGATTCCGACGGGTGCATCATCGGCACCTGCGGCATCTCGCGCGACATCACCGAGCGCAAGAAGCTTGAGGAGCAATTGCTGCGCTCCCAGCGGCTCGAGAGCATCGGCACGCTGGCCAGCGGTGTCGCGCACGACCTCAACAACATCCTTGCGCCGATCCTAATGTCCGCGCCGCTCATCCGCAAAGGTCTCGCGCCGGAGATGCACAGCCTGCTTTACGCGATCGAAAGATCCGCGCAGCGCGGCGCCGACGTCGTCAAGCAGGTCCTCACGTTCGCAAAAGGCGTCGAGGGTGACCGCGCATCGTTGCAGCCGCGGTATCTCACCGACGAGGTCGCGGAGATTGCGCGCCAGACGTTCCCGAAGCTGATCCGCATCGTTCAGCAGGAGGGCCGCGACGTCCGGCATGTGAGCGCGGATGCCACGCAGATTCATCAGGTCCTGCTCAACCTCTGCCTCAATGCGCGCGACGCAATGCCCAATGGCGGCACGCTCACTATCGGCCTCGATAACATCTATCTGGACGAACATTACGCTGCGATGATCCCCGGCGCGAAGCCCGGGTCATATGTCGTCTTCTCGATCGGCGATACCGGCACGGGCATTCCGCCGGAGATCGTCGCCAAGATTTTCGACCCGTTCTTCACGACCAAGGACGTGGGCAAGGGGACCGGGTTGGGGCTCTCCACCGTGCGCGGCATCGTCAAGAGCCACGATGGATTCGTGAATGTGTACAGCGAGCCGGGCAAGGGCTCGATATTCAAAGTCTTCCTGCCCGCTTCCGACGAACAGGACCTGTCCGCCGGCAATCCATCCGCGGACGACGACTCAATCACGGGCGGCGGCGAGACCATCCTGCTCGTCGAGGACGAGGTGGAAGTGCGCCGGATCACCGAAACCATCCTCAAGTCGAGCGGCTACAACGTGCTTACCGCCGGCGACGGCACCGAGGCGCTCGCCATTTACGCGCAGCGGAGGGAGGAGATCGCACTGGTGCTTACAGATGTGATGATGCCTCACTTCGACGGCACGGCGCTCACGCGCACGCTCAAGAAGATAAATCCGGAGATAAAGGTCGTCGCCTCTTCGGGCAATGTCCAGGACGCGCGCGTTGCCGAATTGCGCCTCCTCAAGCCCGAGGCGATCCTGGTGAAGCCGCACACCAGGGAGCACCTTCTCAAGACCCTTCACGCCGCGCTGAAGAGCCGCCCGCCAGGCTCGGAACCGGAACGGTCCTGATTTTTCTTCCCGGGCATTCCGGCCCCTCGCGCGTGGGTGGCTGGCCGGATTTTCTCTTGGTGCAAAAGCCGGTGCGGTCGATAAAGTCACTGGTTCCATGAAACGTCTTGTTTTGCCGCTCGCCGCGGCGCTGGTTCTCGCGGCGGCGGGACTTTTGCTTTTGCGTCATGCCCCACAGGCGCGGCAGGTGGCCAGTTGGCTGCCGGCGGACACAATCGTGTACGAGGAGATGCCCGATATTCACCGCAGCAAGCTCCGCTGGCCGCAGACCGCCCTGGCGCAAATCATCCACGAGCCGGAGGTGCAGGCGTTCCTGGAGCGTCCCCTGGGGCAATTGCCCTTCCACGATGAACTGGACAAGCGGCTCGACCAGATCGGGAATATCGATCCCACGCGGTTCTTCTTCGCCGTCACGGACTGGAACGGCTCGACCGTTCCGAAGGTGATCGTGGGCCTTTCCTACTCGGGCGGCAAGGATGCGCTCGACGCGCTCGTGGGCGACCTCCGCGCCGGCGCGCGCTCGATGTGGCCGGAGGGCAAATCCGACATCGAGACCTACGCCTCGGGCGAGATCGAGACCTTCACCTCGCCGGGTTTTTCCGCGGGGCTCGCCTACCGCGGCAAATGGCTCTTCATCGCGACGGACGTCGATCTCCTCAAATCAACGCTCGACCGGTTCGAAGGGAAGGAGACCCCGGACAATCTCGCGCAGGCCCCCGCCTACAAAATGTGCGTCGAACATCTGCCGTCCGCGCCGGACAACATCTTCTTCATACGCCCCGGGATGCTGGCGGACAAGATGGAGTCGCTTGCGCTCATGCTCGATCCGACCGCAAACCTCCAGGGCGGCGGCAAATTCAAGAGGATGGATTCAATGGGCTTTGCGCTAAAGATGGATGGCGAACTGATGCGCGACGCGGCCTACATTGTGGAGTCGCAGCCGGGCGATAACACACCGCTCGCAGGCGACGTGCTCAAGCTCTCGAGCACGGCCACCATCGTGGTCTCCGCCCAGCGAATGGGCGCGCTCCCCGGCGTGCAATTGCCGGACCCGAAAGCCGATCCCACCGGCATGTTCCAAATATTGGAGACTTATCTAAAAGCGTTTTCCGACCAGGGGCTCGGTGTGCGGCAGTTTGCGCAGGCCTTTGGTCCGGAGACCGGTTTCCTACTCGATTGGCCTGCCGGCTCGATCATTCCGTCGCCCCTCCTGATGATGGACGTCCGCGACCCCGCCATGGCGCGGAAATTCATGGACACATTGTCCACGCTGCCGCTGACGGCCGGGGTCGGTTTTGCGCGGCATGACGCGGGCGGCATTTCATACTACAGCCTGCCGCCAAGCGGGATTGGGATTTTGTCGTTTGAGGCGACCCTGGGACTCACTGGCAAGTGCGTCATCGCGGCGCTGAGCCCCGATGCGGTCGCCCAGGGCGTCAGGCGGTGGAGCGCCGGAGGCGCCGGGCTGCGCGGGACCACCCCGTACCAGACCGCGATCGCCCTGGTGCCCACGCCCACCATGTCGTTCAGTTACCTGGACACGAAGGCGATTTTTGACCGCGTCTACGGACCGATCAGGACATTCGGCGCGGTGGCATCAATGGGTTTCGTACCGCACCTTTCCGATTACGTGGATATCGGCAAGCTGCCGGCGCCCGAGACAATTCGTCGCCACCTCAGCCCGATGACCTCCTCCGCCACCGTCCGGGATGGGGGGCTTTTAATCGAATCCACCGGGCCGATAACAACCACGCAGACCGCGATTGCGGCCGGCGTTCTCCTTACCGTTTCAGCGGTGCCCCTGATCGAGCAGGAAATGAAGGGGCAATCATTTAATTTTCCGAATCTGCCGGGATTTCCCGGGCTTAATTCCGGACAGGGAAACTCGGGTCAGAGCCCATTCGCAATGCCTTGGGGACAAGGAGCTTCCACGCCACCGGCGGCTCCCGCTCCACCGGTGGCGCCCAGCGTGCCAGCGGCATCCGCAAGTCCCTCTGCGGGAACTCCGTAGAAGCACGGATTTTAAATTTTCTCGTGTGATTCGCGAAAACCGTGCTATATTAGCCGTTCTATGGCTATTCAGAAGAAAAACGCTTTTTCACGTCGCGTTCCTGACCTCGTAACTGAAGAGTTGGTGAGCGTCCTGTCGTCAAAAGGCTCTTTCGAATTCAAGCAACTCTTTGAAGTGGTCCACGAAAATCTCCGTGCCCGCAACGCCGCAAGCGGCGGCGAGGAGATGCTCAGACTCCGCGCTTACGAGAAGCTCCAAAACCTCGTGGCGCGCGGCGTGGTAAAGAAGAACGGCAAGAAGTACAAGGGACTTCCCGCCGGTCTCGCGACCGTGACGGCGGCTGCTGCCGCTGCCATGGCCGCCGCGCCCGTACCCGCCTCGGTCAGCTAATAACTGCTCGGTTGCCCCAAGGGGAGGGAAGCGATCATGCTAAAAGACTACCTGCCGATCTTCCTTCAGGTGATCGTTGCCATCGGCTTTGTCGCCGCGGCGCTCCTCACCAGCGTCATCCTCGGCAGGACCGGCCGCCGCAACGCCACCAAGGATACCCCCTACGAGTGCGGCATGCTGCCGGAGGGCGGCCAGCCGCGCTTCAGCGTCAAGTTTTACCTGGTGGCCATGCTCTTCATCCTCTTCGATATCGAGATCGTCTTCATGTACCCGTGGGCCGTGGTCTACCGCGAGTTCGTGTCCGGCTCGGGGCCGTTCTTTCAGCGCACGGGCATCTTCTGGAGCATGTTCTCCTTCGTCTTCATCCTCACGGTCGGATACGTCTATGCCGTGATGAAGGGCGCGCTCGATTGGAAAAAATGATCGCCGCCGGGGAGGGGCGATATTCCTTGCTGGTGGGGCGCGGCGCCCATAAAACCGTTCACGCATGATCCATCACGTCGAACTGTTCAAGCTCCGCCCGGAGGTCACTCCGGCCAAGCTCGAGGAAATGATGATGAACACGCGCATGAGCCTGCTGAAGATTCCCGAGGTGCTCGCCGTCAAGTGCGGCAAGAAAGTGGACCCTAAGAACGAATGGCCCTTTTTCATCGCGCTTGAATTCGAGAGCATGGACAAGTTCGCCGCCTTCAAAGGCGACGCCATCCACCTGAAATTCATGGAAGAAGTCGTCAAGCCCAACACCACGGAGAACATGATTCTGATGTACGAGATGGAGCCGGGCAAGGACGTCCGGTACTCGTGACTTCCCGCCGCCCCGTCAGGGCGGCCCAATCTGTCTGAACCTGAACGTAGGTTCCGGTTGCTCGAATACATCCTTCGGATTGGAGTTTTCGATGACGGAGAGCAAACTTCCTGGAGGAGCGCCTTTGACCGTGACGACGTTGTTGGAATCTACGCTGCCCGGAAGCTTGCCTGACTTCACCGCCGAGACAAAGGCCTTGCCGCCAATCGACCAACCGATCAGGTCGCCGTTCCAGCCATACCGGTATTTTACAAAAAACCACAGTTTGGGCGTTTGATCGTTTTTGACGCCATCCGTCGAAACCTGCATGAGGTTGATATACGAGGATTTTTGCGTGCGAGTCACAAAGAAGTCGCACCCCGTTGTGGTCACACCCTTTTTATCATCCTTGGACACGGCCAGCAGACTGCCCATGTTACCCGTGCGATAGGCGATATAGAGATAGCCGTCATCGGACTTCTTCCCTGAGTACCACATCCCTTCGAGCCGCGTATCGCGCACGGCCGTGCTCACCGGTGCAAGCGGTCTGTCAGAGTAGAGCGACTCACAACCCGTAAACAATAGCGAAACCACCACCAGAACCGGTGGCAAAACCCGCAGGATGAACCGGGGAGCCATGCTGCCGAGGCTGGCGGACAGAACCCCGTTGTCAAGCTGCCAGGTAGTCCCGAAGCCGCGCCATGAGAAACGCAATCTCCTCGTCCGAAATCCCGAACGGCGGCGTGAATGTCAGCACATTCGACTCCGGTCCATCCGCGAGCAGGATGAGCCCATCCGCCAGCGCGCGCTTGAGGACCGAGACCGCCAGCCCAGTGTCCGGTGCGCCGGAGGCATTCGTGATTTCAAGCCCCAGCATCAGCCCCGCGCCGCGGACATTTCCCGCACGCGGCGATCGGATCGATTCAAGAGCGGCGCGCAGCTTGCCCCCAGCGGCGACAACCTGCCTGGCCGTTCGCGCGTCGGCGTGAATCTCCATCGATGCCAGCGCCATCGCGCAGCCCAGCGGATTGCCCAGGAACGTGCTCGTGTGCAGCGCCTCGCCGGTCGATTCCGGCCACGCGTCCATGATATCTGCGCGCCCGACGCACGCCGAAATCGGGAACCCGGACGCGAGCCCTTTGCCGAGGCAAATGATGTCCGGCACGACGCCGAAATGTTCGCACGCAAAAAGTTTCCCAGTGCGATTGAAGCCCGTGAAAATCTCGTCGGCAATGAGCGGAATTTTTTCCTCGTCACAAATGCAGCGCAGGAGTGCGAGGAAATCGCGCGGGGGCGGGATGATGCCGCCGCGGCCCTGGATCGGCTCGACGAGGATGCAGCCGATATCGCGCAGGGCGATGGCGCGGGAGATTTCCTCGCCGATTTGCTCGAGGCAAGTGGTCGAGCAATTCGGAAACGGCGCCCCTTCCAGCCGGAATGGTTCCTTCACCCCGAATGGGCAGCGGTAACAATGCGGATAGGGAATCCATGTGGCGAAATCCTTGAGCTGAAGCCGGAAAGGCTCGCGAAAAAACGGAAGACCCGTCGCGGCGACCGATCCCATGCCAAGCCCGTGATACGCGCCCGTGAAGGCGATGACGCCCGGCTTCCCGCTGTGAAGGAGCGAGGTTTTCAACGCAGCCTCGATGGCATCGGAGCCCGAGTTGCCGAGGATGACTTTGCCGGGGGCCACATTCCACCGCTCGAAAGTTAGTTCGCTCAGTCGTTTGCAAAGCTGGGCCTTCTGCGGAGTGGGATGGACATCGCCCATCGCGTGGAGAAGGCGCGAGGCCTGATCCTTCAGTGCCGCAACCACGTCCGGTTGGCTGTGCCCCAGTCCGGCGACCCCAAAGGCGGAGGTGAAATCGAGAAAACGATTACCATCCGCATCCCACACATTCGTCCCCTCGGCGCGCTCCCAAAAAATCGGCCAGCCGGGCGATACATGAGTGACATTGCGCGACTCATGACGGCGGAGCGAAGCCGTCAGAGCCAGCGATTCAGGACCGGGGATCGGAGTGCGGAGGTCGGGGAGCATGAAGAAATATCCCCAATTTTGGCTGCTACACCACCGCCCTGCCTCACTGCGTGTGCGCCCTTAAGCGGCCAGAGCTTCTTCCTCGGGCTCGTCGGATTCGGCCTCGACGGTGGTGGGGGCTGGGCGGTTTTGTGCGATCGACGCCAGGCCCACATAAGCGAACCCACCCTGGAACAGGCACAGGAACGGCACCGAACCCCACTGGTTCTTCAGCATCGCCTCCAGCAGCACCATGCTGAAGTAGGCGGCAAACCCCAACTCGATCAGCGGCACCGCCGTCTTCAGCGATTTGTACCGGCTCGAGCGCCACGATTGATCCTTCCGCATGATGCCGTACTTGGGCGTGCGGGTAAACTCGCTCGCGTGATTGAACAGCGCCTCCAGGACGGCCCGCGCATTGTTGATCGCAAGGCCGATCCCCAGCGCCACCAGCAGCGGCAGCAGCAGAATCTCCTTCATCCACGTGCGCGGATAGAGCACCCGCTGCGCGCAGGCGTAAAAGACGCACGCGGAGAGCGATGCGGCGATGAAGATCGGGATATCCAGCAGCACCGTGCGCCAGATGCCGCTGCCCAGGCCGCCGCTGATCGGATGCAGCAGCACGCACAGGAAGGCCAGCAGCAGGTAGGCAAAGTTCGATGTCAGATGGGCCGTTGACTCCAGCTTGATGAGGATCGGCAGGTCGCTGTGCCAGATGGCGGGGAGCAATTTCTTGCACGTCTGGATCGACCCCTTGGTCCAGCGATGCTGCTGGGATTTGAAGCCGTTGATCTCCGCGGGCAACTCCGCCGGCGTCACCAGGTCGGCCAGGTAGACAAATTTCCACCCCTTCAGTTGCGCGCGGTAGCTCAGGTCCAGGTCCTCGGTCAGCGTATCGTGCTGCCAGCCCCCGCTGTTCTCGATGCACGTCCGCCGCCAGAGACCGGCAGTCCCATTAAAATTAAAGAACCGCCCCGCCCGGCTCCGCGCTGTTTGCTCCAGCACCAGGTGCCCGTCCAGGAACATCGCCTGCACCCGGGTCAGCAGCGAATAGGTCCGATTCACGTGCCCCCACCTCGATTGGATCATCCCGATCTGCGGATCGGTAAAGAAATGGATCGTCTCCATCAGCAGATTGGGCGGCGGCAGGAAATCGGCATCGAGGATGAGAATAAATTCCCCCTTGCACGTCTCCAGGCCCGCCTTGAGCGCCCCCGCCTTGAACCCCGTCCGGTCCACCCGGTGTACGTGGTCGATATCAAACCCCTTCTCCCGCATCTGCTCGACCTTCTCCGCGCTGATCTCCCGGGTCTCGTCCGTGGAATCGTCCAGGACCTGGATTTGCAGCAACTCCCTCGGATAATCCAGCTTGCTGACGTAATCCAGCAGCCGCTCGACGACGTACAACTCATTGAAGATCGGTAGCTGCACCGTCACCCGCGGCAATTCCTCGAAGTGCCGCGCCGGTTTGGGAACATTCTTGCGATGTTTGAAGAACAGGTAAACGATCACGTACCGATGGATGCCGTACAGCGAGAGGCCAATAAGCACAGTCAGATAACAAATTGCCCAAATAATGTGTCCGGCGATTTTATCCATAGTTTTGCTTCAGTGCGTCGTCAGATGCCGGTTGAAATCCCGGCGGGTTGCGTTTCCTTTTGCGGAATGCCAAATGTCGCCGCGGTTCGAGCTGGGGGGACGTGCCACCTTCCTGGCGCATGGCGCAGGTTCGATACGAATCAACAACGCGGTGCTCATGGTGGCTCGTCGGGTTTCTAAAGGCGAATACCGCCAAATTCGGGCCGAATGATGCCGGTTTACTCAAGAGCGTCAAGAGCAATGAAACAGCCACAAATAAGAGTAAAATCCCCGCATGTAGGCGCTTTCGAGCGTTTGACCCGCGATTTTTTGAGCGCCACCCACAGGCTTTTCCCTCATGAAGCGAGCGAATTGGGCCTCGTCCAGTACGACAGTGCCTTAGGCGAAAACGGGGAGGGGACCCACCTCCGCCATATCGCCCTCATGGAGAAGGCGCTCGCCGCGACCGAGCAATTGCCCGAGGCCGCATTCTCCGGCGACCACTGGCTCGACCGGCGCGGTTTCCTCTCGATGCTCCGTACCGGACTGCTCTTCCAGAGGGATTTGCGCCGCTGGCAGACCGACCCGCAAGGCCATTGCGGCGTGGCGGTCGGCTGCATTTTCGATCTCGTCATCCGGTATTCAGACCGGCTCCCGGTTGCCCTGCCGAAGATCGAGAGCCGGCTCGCACGCCTCCCCGATTTCCTCGATCAGGGTGCCGATCTGATCCGCGAACCGGTCCCACTCTGGACAAAACTGGCCCGCAAGACCTGCAAGGGTGCCGGGAGTTTCCTCACGGAAATCGAGTCGACGCTGAAACCGCTCTCCGCGAATCCCGGGCGGACCGCCGCGCTCTTCGAGGGTGCGCGCCGCGCCTTCGCCCGGTATTCGGAGGCCATCGCGCGCAAGCGTCCCGGACCGGTCGGCGGATTTGCCATTGGGCGCGCGAACATGGAACTATTGATCCGCGAACGGCTTGGAATGACCCGTTCCCTGCCGGAGATCGAGGCCGCCGGCTGGATGCTCATCCATCAGCTCGAGGCGCAACTCCGCGCCGAGGCGCGAAAGTTCGGGCGCAAGAGCCCCGCCGCAATCCTGGAAGCCGCGGCCGATCGCTGGAAGCCCCGAGCCTCCTCCCTGCCCGCCGAGTACCAGCGCGTCACCCTCAGGATGCGCGAGGCCTTTGCCAAAAAGGGGTTGCTGACCCTGCCGCCCGGCGAAAAATTGCGGGTGATGCAAGTGCCCGATTTCCTGAAGCATCAGTTCCCGACCGCCGCTTACCGGCAGCCGGGGCCGTTTTCTCGCGACCAGACCGGCATATTCTGGGTCAACGATTTGGGCGCCGGCATGCGGGACCAGGAGAAGAGGCGGGCTGAGACCCGCCAGCATTACGGCATCGAATTAACCTGTGCCCATGAGGCCTATCCCGGTCATCACGTGCAATTTGTCATCCAGAATCGGCACCCCAGCCGGCTGCGGCGGCTCTTCGCGCACGCCATATTCTACGAGGGCTGGACCCTCTGGTGCGAGCGGATGTGTGTCGACCATGGCATCTGCCGGGCGCCGGAGGCGCGGTTGCAGCAATTGCACGACGCCCTCTGGCGCGCCTGCCGCATTGTGATCGATTGCGGCCTGCAAGCCGGCACGCTCTCATTTGAAGGCGCGGTCCGGCTGCTCGTCGAGCGGGCCGGTTTTACCCGCGCGCGGGCGCAGGGGGATGTCAATTGGTACACCTCCGCTCCCACGGTCCCCATGAGCTACCTGCTGGGCCGCCTGGAGCTCGAAAGGCTCCATTCCCGCCTCACTCTTGACCAGGGGTGGACGGAATGCCAATTCAACGATTATATTCTCTCGTTCGGCGCCATCCCGTGGAGTTGGATTTGGGACGCGCAGTTGCGGCCCGGCCCGACGATATAGGTAATTAAACAGTGCCCACTCCTTTTAGAAGAGGTCCTTTCAAGCCGCTCGATGTCGCCCTGGCGCTTTTCCTGGCCGGTTGCGTTCCCACCATCCTGATGGCCGTCATCTCATACTCGATCCTCCACGGCACGGTCGAGAGCAGTATCATCCGCGACCGGCATACGCTCGTCCTCTCCCTCGCGCGCCTCGTCAATGCCGAGACCAGCCGGTCGGGCGAGATGCTCGAGTATTACCAGAATACGCCCGTCGTTCAGCAAATGGTCCAGCGGAAGCCGGGCGATCTCGATGCCCAGGCATGGCTCGCGGACGCCTTCTATTCCCACCCGCGCGTCGATGGCATGTTCCTCACCGATGCGGTCGGCCGGCTCATCTGCTCGATCCCGGCGACCGGCCCGGACTTGCTCGGCAGGGATTTCTCGACCGATGTCTGGCTGGCAGGGACGCGTACCCGCGACGGTTATTACGTCTCCTCGGTATTCTCCCGCCTGCCCGATAAACGGCCCTCGGCGGCGATTGTCGCGCCCGTGCGCGCAAAGGACGGCAGCGTGACCGGCTACATCGGTGCAAACATTCTCGTCGAGCGCGTCGGACGGCGCCTCGCCGCGATGGACTTCGGCGAGCAAGCCGTCGCGCAAGTCATCGACCAGACGGGCACGCCGCTCTTTGACGCGAACCTGATGCCAAACCTCGCCGCCCGGCCGGAGGAGCCCGCCCTCCTCAAGATGTTGCAATCTTCGACCGGGGAGCATTTCGTCTGGCACGACGATCTTGTCACTTTCCAAAAAATCGAAGGCTCCGGTTGGATCGCCATGGTCCGCCAGCCGATCGCCCTCGCCTACAAGCCCATACACGACCTGGTGGCGAAAACCGCGATCATCGCCGCATGGCTGGTCGCCTTGTATGCCATCGGCGCGTGGATGGTCAGTTGGCTCTACCGCAACCACTTGCTCGCCAGCGAGCGCATCGCCCGCGAGACCTCATTCAGCCAGACCATTCTCGCGCACATGCCCATCGGCATCGCGTTGCTGGACTCGGAGAGCAGGCGCGTGCTGGAGTCAAATGGCAAATTCCTGGAAATGGCTCGCGAGTTCGGTGGCGCCCCGGCTGACCGCCAGCCCGACGAGCTTGAATTGCGCGATCTGCCGAACCTCGGCGTCGATCAGGCCTTTGACCGCGTCACCGCCACCGGACGGGCGTTCCAAACCCGCGAGCAGACCGTGCAGGATGCCACGGGCCGGAACCACTTCCTCTCCGTCAACCTCATGCGGCTCCAGGCCAAGAGCCAGCGGACCCACGGTGTCCTGCTCCTCATGCAGGACACTACGCACGACGTCGAGACGCGGCGCGACCTCATCGCCGCCAATACCGCCAAGGACCAGTTCCTCGCATTGCTCTCGCATGAATTGCGCAACCCGCTCTCCCCGGTCATCACCATGGTGTCCGAGCTCGACAAAATGACCGACTCGCCCGGCGCTCGCAACGCCATCGAGATCATCCGGCGCAACGTCGAGCTCGAGGCGCGCCTCATTGACGACTTGCTCGACATCACGCGCATCGCCCACGGCAAGCTCCAACTGACCCCGGAGACCATCGACGCCCATCGCTCCATCCATCGCGCGCTCGAGATTTGCCAGCGCGACATCGACGCGAAGCGCCTCGAAGTCCGGCTGGACCTCGCCGCCACCTCCCATTACGTCAGGGCGGACCCGGCGCGCTTCCAGCAGGTCCTCTGGAACCTGATCAAGAACGCGGTCAAATTCACTCCGCGCGGCTCGATCACCATCAGTTCGGTCAATGACGGCTCCGGACGCCTTATCATCGATGTCACCGATACGGGCATCGGCATTACGCGCGAACGGCTCGGGCGCATTTTCAAGCCGTTCGACCAGGGCGAAAGCGCCATCACGCGCCGCTTCGGCGGCCTCGGCCTTGGACTGGCCATTTCCAAGGCCATGGTTGAGGCGCACGGGGGCGCCCTCAGGGCCCGCAGCACCGGCAAGGACCACGGCGCCACCTTCACCCTCGAGCTCGGCACCGTGGACGAGCCCATGCCCGTCAAGGAACCCGTCCGCACCCCCACGCTCACCGGCAGCTCGCTTCAGCACAAGATCCTCCTCGTCGACGATCACGAAGACACCTGCACCGGCATGCGCATGATCCTCGAACGCCGCGGCTACCGCGTAAAAGTCGCGCACGACATGAAGTCCGCGCTCGAGATCGCCGACAATTATCCCTTCGAATTGGTCATCAGCGACCTCGGCCTCCCGGACGGCACCGGTTTCGATCTGATGAAAGAACTGCGCCGCACGCGGGGCGATTCCATTCGCGGCGTCGCATTAAGCGGCTTCGGCATGGAAAGCGACGTCGAGCGCTCCATGGAAGCCGGTTTCGAGGTCCACCTCATCAAACCCGTAAACATCGAGCGCCTAAACGAAATCCTCCGCAAAGTCTTCCCGCCGGAGGAACTCGAACCCGCCGGCACGGTCTGACGCATTTTGATATTTTGTGGCCGCGTTTGCCGGCGCGGCAGCGTTGGGCGCGGACCGAGGAGGCGGTAGGGACCCGCGGCGGCTGGAGGGTGGGCGAGCAGTTGGTCCGCCCGGGCTTACGCTCCGTGGTCCGATTCTCCCATTCTTTCCGAACCTTGCTCGTCCACAGTTTCATTCAACCCGCCTTGAACGCCGGCCTGATTCGTCAGCCGAGGGGCTGCGGGACCTCTGCTTGCGCGCCGTTGGCCTCGTGAGGCTCTGCCGCTTCCGTTTTTGCAGCCACGCCATTTTTGGCCGGCTTCTCTTCCGTAGTCGCGCCGGCCTCATCCAGCAGCCGCAGCGCGATGCGCCCGATGCCCGCCGTCACCACCGCCGTCAGCAGCAATCCGCCGAACCACACCACATATTCATGCGGCTGCGGATGATTCTTGCGCTGGAATAGTTTGATCCCCAACTGCGCCAGCGTCCCAAGATACGTGTAAAAAAAGATCCCCGGAAATTGCGCCACCGCGATCCACGCCATGCACGTCCGGAACCGGATCCGGGTTACGCCGTAAAAATAATTCAGCAGGCTCGTCGGAAAGAACGGATGCACCTGGCTCAGGAAGATAATCTTCCAACCCTCGCGCGTGATTGCCTGGTCCAGCCGCGCCCATTTGTCCTTCCGCAGGATGTGGTTCTCCACCCAATTGCGCCCCAGCGTCCGCCCAATCCCGAACGCCGCCGCCGCGCCCAGCACATTGCCGCACAACACCAGAAACGTCCCCCACCACAGCCCGAAGAAAAGCCCGCTGCCCAGCGTCAGCACACTTCCCGGCAATAGCAGCAGGTTGCACACGGCCACCAGCAGCGGATAGAGCAGCGCGCCCCACCATTCCATCTCGCCCAGCCGCTCCTGCATCCGCCGGATCATGCCGATCAGGTCGTAGTGATTCGCCAGAAACAACGCCACCCCCAGCGCCAGCGCAAGACCGGCGATTTGCAAGGCGACCGCTCGGGAGACTTTGGACATGCTTTGGGGTCCGCCCATTAAGGCAGATTCGCGGGGAATAGTCTAACCGCGGTTTCGGGCAAATTGCACCAGCTCTACCGTCGTGTCGTAATGCAGAAACGGCGTGATCAAATAGACCCCCGGGAAAAGGTCCAGCGCCGCGCGGCACACCTCCTTCGCCAGTTCGATTCCCTGTTTCCGCCCTTCGGCGCCCTCCTTGCCTGCCATCTCCGCGCGGACCCGCTCCGGGATGACAATGCCAGGCACCTCGTTGTGCAGGAATTCCGCCTGCCGCCCGTTGAGCAGCGGCCAGACCCCGGTAAATATCGGCACGCCGAAATGCTTCGTCCGGCGGTGCATCTCCTCCACCAGCCGCGTCTCGAACACCGGCTGCGTCATCACGTATTGCGCGCCCGCTGCCACCTTCCGCTCCAGCCGCGAGACTTGGGCGTCCATGTTTTTCGCGTTGGGATTGAACGTGCAGCCGGTGATGAACGGCGAGGCGATCTTGATCGATTTGCCTACATAATTCACCCCCTCGTTCATCCGCGTGATGATGCCGATCAATTCGATGGAACTCACGTCATACACCGACGACGCGCCCGGATGGTCGCCGAATTTCGCCGGATCCCCCGTCAATGGCAGCACGTGATGGATGCCCAGCGCGGACATCCCCATCAGTTCGCTTTGCAGCCCGATCAGGTTGCGGTCCCGGCAGCTCAGGTGCAGCAGCGGCTCGATGCGCAGCCGCTCCTTCAGCATCGCGCCGACCGCCAGATTGCTCACGCGCAGGATCGCCAGCGAATTATCCGCCAGCGTGATGAAATCGCTCCCCGCCTCCGTCAGCGCCTTCGCTCCCTTGAAGTATTTTTCCAGGTCGAGCGTCTTCGGCGGGTCCAGTTCCGTCATCACGACAGTCTTTCCTCGCTTCACGAGATCGAGCAGGTTTCGGCTTTCAGGCGCGGACGGCGCCGCGACGGCCGGCAGCGTCTCTTCGACGAAAACCTTTGTCCGCACCGGTTCAAGTTCCTTCAGCGCCTCGACCATTGACGCGATGTGCGGCGGCCCGATCCCGCAGCATCCGCCGATCAGCCGCGCCCCTTGCGCCGCCAGGTCGCGCGCCGATTTGGCAAAATACTCCGGCGAGGTGAAATAGAGATAGCGCCCGTCGTGATACTTCGGGTAGCCGGCATTCGGATAGGCCGAGAGCAGCCCGTCGATCGGCAGCCGCTGAAACAGCCGCACCATCGCGTGCGGCCCGTTCAGGCAATTCGCCCCGACGATATCCGCGTCCGCCGCGCGCAGTTTTTCGAACGCCTCGGACAACACCATCCCATCAGGCAGCCGTCCTTCCTCCGAGCAGGCCATCGAGCAGACGGCGGGGCAATGATGCAGCGATTGCTTCACGTAAAGCGCCAGCAGCAGTTCCTCCAGGTCGGTGAACGTCTCGAAAAAGATCGCATTCACCCCCCCGTCGAGCAGCGCCCCGATCTGCTCCTGGAAAACCGCCTTTCGGTCAATCCCCTGCTCCAGCGCCTGCCCGGGCGTCAACCCCAGCGGCCCCACGCTCCCCGCCACGCACACGTCCCCGCCGCGCGCCGATTCGGCTGCCAGCTTCGCCGCCTTCCAGTTGATCTCATTGACCCGATCCTCGAAGCCATACTTCGCCAGCCGCGCCGCATTCGCCCCGAAGGTATTGGTCTCGATCACCCGCGCCCCCGCCGCGACATACTTGTCATGGATGCCCCGGATCAAATCCGGCTGGCTCACGCACAACTCCTCGAAGCACCGCTCCAGCGGCACCCCGGCTTCGAGGATCATGGTCCCCATCGCCCCGTCCCCCGGCACGACCTGGTTTTGCAGTACTTCGAGTAAATCCATGGCGGAAACCCTCCTTCTATCCGAAAAACCGTTCCGGCGCCATCATGGCTTGCTGTTTGCAGATGCGGTCCACGCAGCTTTGCCAGCTTTCCGCGCCGCTCAGGATTTCAATCTCTACGCGGAGAAAATAAATTGGCACCTCGGGCGCCGCGATGCGCGGTAGCCGCACGTAATCCTTCTCCGTCGTAATCACCGCGTCGAGCGCGCGGTTGCCGCACCGCTTCAGGAAACCCGTGACCTCGCGCTCGGTGAACCGGTGATGATCGGCAAATTGCCGCGTCAGTTCCACCTTCGCGCCGAGCCGCTTCAGCCCATCCTCAAAGCTCTTCGGCGCCGCGATGGCCGATAGCGCCCCCACGTGCCTGCCCCGCAGCCACTCCAGCGGCAGCCGCTCGCCGGTTAGCACGTGTTCGAGATATTGAGGCTGGTGGGCGCACTCGATGATCTCCGCCGTCCGGTTGTATTTGCGGATTCGCTTGATCAATTCCTCGTTTCCTATCCCCGTGCTCTTGGTGACAAAGATATAGCTGGCCCGGCGCAGATTCCCCGGCGGCTCGCGCAATGTCCCGCGCGGCAGCAAATGCTCGTTGCCGAACGGCGCCTGCCGGTCCACCAGCACGATCTCCAGGCGATGTTTCAGCCGCAGAAATTGCATCCCATCGTCCAGCAGCAGCGTGTCGCAGCCCATCTCCTCGATCGCATAGAGCCCGCTCGCGACGCGGTTCTTGTCCACCAGCACGATCACGTCCTTCAAATTAACTGCCAGCATGTACGGCTCGTCGCCGGCCATGCGCGAATCCAGCAGGATCGAGCGTCCGTCGCTCACGATGCGCGGCTGGTACGGCGCGCGATTCGTCAGCGCATGCCAGAGCCGCCTCAGCAGCGGCAGTTTCTTGCTCTTGTATCCACGGCTCAGGATCGCCACCCGCCGCCCGCCCGCCTGCAATGCGCGCGCGAATTTTTCCACCACCGGCGTCTTGCCCGTCCCGCCGACGGTCAGGTTGCCGATGGAAATAACCAGGCACCCCAGCGTCCGCTCCCGCATGAGCCGATTCCGGTAAAGCCAGAGCCGCAATTGCACGATCCCGCGGTACAAATACGAGAGCGCGTAAAGCATCGCCCGCAGCACCGCTGCGCGTTTACCCTTGCGATCCTCGAGGATGACCTCGATCGCGAACTGCTCGAGTTGCTCGATCCAGCGCCGCATTCGCTAATCCAGCGGCATCGCCCCGCGATTATCCGCCCGCGTCCGCACCGTGTAGGCGTCCTTGTCCCCGCAGGCGCGTTGCATGGCTGTGGCCACTTCTTCCGCGTTCTCCAGCGTGACGCAGCAAATCGTCGAGCCCGAGCCGCTCAGGAATCCGCCCAGCGCGCCCGCTTTTTCGCCGGCGGCGATGACCTTCGGCAGGAACGGGACAAGCGCCTCGCGGAATGGCTGGTGCAGCCCGTCGCCGAACGCACCGCGCAACCCTTCATACCGTTTCGACGCGAACGCGGCCGTAATGCGGCAGGCGTTGCCGACGCTTCGCACCGCCGCCAGCCGGTCGATGTGCGCGGGCAAAATGCGCCGCGCCGCCGGCGTCGATACTTCGAACGGCGGGATCAGCAGGATAAACTCCAGCGCCTCGTCCACCTCGAATCGCTCGTACCTCCCCGGCCCCGATACGATGAACCCGCCGAATGCTCCCGGGGCCGCATTATCCGGGTGTCCCTCCAGCGCCGCGCAAATCTCATACATCCGCCGTTCTTCGAGCGGACTGCCTGCCAGGCAATTGAGCCCGTGCAGCAGCCCCAGCCTCACCGTCACGCTGCTGCCCAGCCCGCGTGACCGCGGCACATCGCCGTCGATTTGACAATGAAACGGGAACGGCGCGATGCCCGCCGTCCCGAAAAACGCCGCCGCCGCTTCATTGGCCATCGGCGTCAATTCTGGTGCGCTGTCGGTGGTGCGCTCGACCGTGACGCGGTTGTGAAGGCTAAGCGCGATCCCCAGGCAATCAAAACCAGGGCCAAGATTGGCGGTAGTGGCTGGGATTTGGAAAGTTGCGACATCCTGCATACGGGTCTGCCAGCAAACCACCAGACGCCGCGAAGGTAAAGCGCGCCTTGGCTGCGCTTTGCCCAAAACGCCCCCTTGGAAAAATCCTTCCTCATCGCCCCCATCCTGCCTCAGAGTCGCCTCCCGCGCAATGACACGACCCGATGCCCGCCTCCCAGACCAGCTTCGCCCGGTCACCTTTACTCCCGGCATCGCCCCGTACGCCACGGGCTCGGTCCTCGTCGCATTCGGCAATACCCGCGTCATCTGCGCCGCGACCATCGAGGATGGCGTGCCGCGCTGGATGAAAGAGAAATCCGTCCCCGGCGGCTGGATCACCGCCGAGTACTCAATGCTCCCGTATTCAACCCTTGAGCGGAAAGCGCGCGACATCTCGAAAGGCCGCCTCGACGGGCGCGCCGTCGAAATCCAGCGCCTCATCGGACGCTCCCTCCGCGCCGCGGTCGATCTCCTCGCCCTCGGCCCGCGCACGCTTTGGATCGATTGCGACGTCCTCCAGGCCGATGGCGGCACGCGCACCGCCTCCATCACCGGCGCGTGCGTCGCTGTGGAGCTCGCCAGCCGCAAGCTCATCGCCGCCGGCAAGCTCCCCGCCTCGCCCATCCGGCAATTCCTCGCCGCCGTCAGCGTCGGCATCGTCGGCGGCCAGGCCCTGCTCGACCTCGAATACGTCGAAGACAAGGACGCCGCCGTCGATTTCAATCTCGTCCTCACCGAGGAGGGCCAGTTCGTCGAAATCCAGGGCTCCGGCGAAGAGGCGACATTTTCCGACGCCGAGTTCCAGGCCATGCTTGCGCTTGGTAAAAAAGGCATCGCCGAATTGATCGCCCTCCAGCGCCAGGCCATCGAATCCATCCTCGCATGAAAAAAGCCCTTATCACCGGCATCACCGGCCAGGACGGGTCGTATCTCGCCGACCTGTTGATCGAGAAAGGCTACGAAGTCCACGGCATCATCCGCCGCGCCAGCACCTTCAACACCAGCCGCATCGATCATCTCTACCAGGACCCGCACGTCCACGGCGTCCGGCTTTTTCTCCATTACGGCGACCTGTCGGATTCGGTCAATCTCGTGAAACTCCTCTACGCGCTGAAGCCCGACGAAATCTATCATCTCGCCGCGCAGAGCCACGTCCGCGTCAGTTTCGATATCCCCGAGTACACATCGGACATCACCGGCGTCGGCGCCATCCGCATCCTCGAGGCGATCCGCGAGACCGGCGTACGGCCGCGCTTCTACCAGGCCTCCAGCAGCGAGATGTTCGGCAAAGTGCAAGCCGTCCCGCAGGTCGAGACCACCCCGTTCTGGCCGCGCAGCCCTTACGGCGTGGCCAAGGTTTTCGCCTATTGGGCCACGGTCAATTACCGCGAGAGCTACGGCCTCCACGCCAGCAACGGCATCCTCTTCAATCACGAGAGCCCGCGCCGCGGCGAGACCTTCGTCACCCGCAAGATCACGCGCGCCGTCGCCCGCATCAAGCGCGGCCTCCAGAAGGATATCTATCTCGGCAATCTCGACGCCCGCCGCGACTGGGGCTACGCGAAGGAATATGTCGAAGGCATGTGGCGGATCCTCCAGCAGGACGCCCCGGACGACTACGTCCTCGCCACCAACGAAACCCACACCGTCCGCGAATTCTGCGAGGAAGCATTCGCTCACGTAGGCCTCGATTGGAAGGAATTCGTAAAACACGACCCGCGCTACGAGCGCCCCGCCGAGGTCGACCTCCTCATCGGCGACCCCGCCAAAGCCAGCCGCCAACTCGGCTGGGAGCCGAAGACAAAATTCCACGCCCTCGTCCGCCTCATGGTCGACGCCGACCTGCGAATTGTAGACGGCGTCACCGGCGGCAAGCCGGATTAGGAATAATGTTGGCCCGGTCGACAGGACTCCTGGCTCACGAGCCACTGGTCGGAGAATGGCGGCTTTGAGGCCATGTCAAAATTTGACATAACCGCCGTTTCATAGAAAAATCGGCTTATGAATGTCTCCTTGACCGAACCAATGGAAAAGTTCGTTCGCCAGAAGGTGGCCGTTGGCGAATATGAGACCGCGAGCGAAGTCGTCCGTGAAGCGCTGCGCCTTCTCAGGCAGCGTGACGAAGTGTGGAGGGCCGACGTGCGGAGCAAGATCACGCAAGGGATGGATTCGATTCGTGCGGGCAGGGGTATTCCGTCGGAGAAAGTTAAGGCGGACATGGCTGCATTCAAAAAGAAGTGGAAGAAAAATCGCGGCCTTAAATGAAGGGCTATGAATTGTCGCCCGAGGCGAGGGACGACTTGCAGGAGATATGGATTTACATCGCGGGCGACAATCTCGCCGCTGCCGACGAACTCGAAGCGGATATTTACAAGGCGTGTGAACTGTTGGCGGAGAACCCGCGCCTCGGCCACAAACGCCCGGACCTGACGGATGAGCCCGTCCTTTTCTGGACAGTGCGGGGACAGTACCTGGTGATTTACCAGCAGGAAGCGCAGCCGCTTAGCATCGTGCGCGTCCTCCATGGCGCTCGCGATGCTTCGAGCCAGCTTTAATCGATCTCCTGCCTAAAATCCCTGCCCGGCATTGCTTTCGGAAGACCGTCCCGTTACACTGCCGTTTCCCATGTCGTGCGTTAAAATTGATCCATCCCTCCACCAGGCTCGCAAGCCGGACTGGATCAAGGTCCGCCTGCCCTCGAACCCCGTTTTCTGGTCCACCAAGGAAGTCGTCGCTGACCTGCGCCTCCACACCGTCTGCGAGGAAGCCCAATGCCCTAACCGCTGGGAATGCTGGAGCCAGGGCACAGCCACCTTCATGATCGCCGGCGAACGCTGCACCCGCGCCTGCGGCTTTTGCGCCGTCACCACGGCGAAGCCATTCGCCCTGGAAGCCGACGAGCCTCAACGCGTCGCCGAGGCCGTCCGCCGCATGAAACTCAAGCACGTCGTCGTCACCGCCGTCGCCCGAGACGACCTCGCCGATGGCGGCGCCGAGCACTTCGCGCAAACCATCCGCGCAATCCGCGCAATCCGCGAGATCGACCCGCGAGTCGTCATCGAAGTGCTCACCCCCGATTTCAACGGCCGCGACGAATCCCTGCAAGCCGTCCTCGACGCAGGCCCGGAAATCTTCAACCACAACATCGAGACCGTCGAACGCTTGACCCCCCTCGTCCGCTCCCGCGCAAAATACCGCCTCTCCCTGCAAGTCCTCGCGCGCGTCCGCCAGCTCTCCCCGCACACCGCCACCAAGAGCGGCATCATGCTCGGCCTCGGCGAGACCGAACCCGAACTCTTCCAGGCCCTCGATGACTTGCGCGGCGCCGGCGTCCGCGTCCTGACCCTCGGTCAATACCTTCGCCCCACCCCCCAACATCTCCCCGTCGTGAGCTACATTCACCCAGACCAATTCCAGGGATACCGGCAGATCGCTCTCGCAAAGGGTTTCGAGCACGTCTCCGCCGGCCCGCTGGTGCGCAGCTCCTATCACGCGGGCGATTATCATCCGGCGTAATGGCCTCCGAGCACGCTGACAGGACCAACGTCGCCGCGCTCATCCCGGCGTACTTCGAGGAGGCAAAAATCCAGGCCGTCGCGCGTCGCACCCTCGCGCAATTGGACCACGTCCTCGTCCTCGACGATGGCTCTACCGACCGCACCTCCGACGAAGCCCGCGCCGGCGGCGCCGAAGTCATTCGGCACGAAAAAAACCAGGGCAAAGGCGCCGCCATCAAGACCGGCCTGCGCGAATTGACCGCCCGCGGCTTCCTCTACGTGCTCGTCCTGGACGGCGACGGCCAGCATTTGCCCGAGGAAATCCCCGCCTTCCTCGACGAAGCGAATCGCACCGGCGCCCCCTTCGTCGTCGGCAATCGCATGGCCGATACGCGCAAGATGCCGTGGGTCCGCAGAATGACCAACCAATTCATGTCCGGCCAGATCAGCCGCCTGTGCGGCCAGCCCGTGCCCGACTCGCAATGCGGCTTCCGCATGATGCGCCGCGACGTCATCCCGCACCTCTTTTGCGACAGCAACAATTACGAATACGAAACCGAGATGCTCCTCATAGTCTCGCGCGAAGGCTTCCGCATCGCCTCCGTGCCTGTCAGCACCATTTACGGCGACGAGGTCAGCAAGATTCACCCGCTCCGCGACACCATCCGCTTCTTCCAATTAATCTCGCGATACAAGCCGCTCCCAAAACGCGAGCCCGCCTGACAGGTAAATACCAAATACCAAATGCCAAAGGCCCAAGGAGGGCCCAAAGAGTTACACCCGTGAAAATCAATGTCTCCCTTTCGATAATGATCGCCCTGTTGACCATGCCCATGGTCCCTTGCCGCGCCGACCCGGTCTGGGCCACCGGCAACACCCTCTACGAGGTCATCGGCTACGATCTCCGAGCCCACGACACCGGCCAAAAGCTCGACCAATACCAGACCGGCGCCGTCTGCATGCTGCTCGGCTACCTCGCCGGATTCGCCGAGGCCTCGTCCATATCCGCGCATTACGACGCGACCGCGCTCCCGTTTTTCCTGCCGGACGATATCAACAACGATCAAATCGAGCGCGCCGTCTACAAATACCTCACGGACAATCCCGGCAAGTTGAACATGAGAGGCGACGCCCTCGTCGTCGCGGCCCTTGCCAGGGAGTTCCCGAACCTCACCTTCAAACCGCCCCCCGGCTCGAAGAACTGAGGATCGCTAACCTCGGACGTTGCCTGATTATTTGCCGCCGGCCGTTCCGGTGGTCCGCACTGGCGTCCATTGGGGCCCGGAAAACTCGGCCTTGAGCCGCACAAGCATGTCCGCGACCATTGCCTGGCGCTTCGCCTGTGTTTCCTTGCGCAACTCTTCCTCGATTTTCCGCCGCTCCTGGCTGTAGCGCAGGGCATAGACTTCGCGCTGGTCGTCGTCCAGTTGAAGGCCGGATTTGGCGATCGCATCCTGGATTTCCTGCGCCATCCTCTGGCGCCGGATCACGTCCTGGTCCCGCAGGAGCGCCTGCTCCTCCGGCGACATCGCTTTCCATTGCTCCAGGTTGTCGAAGAATTTCTGCTGCTGATCCGGCGATAGCTGCATGAAGAACCGGCGCGCGTCGGACCAGTCGTCGGTTTTCGGCGATGCCTTCGGCTTTGCGGCAGGCGTCGAATGCGGGCTGGGGGAGGGGACCGGATCGGCGCGGGCCGTGCGCCATGCGGGCGCAAGGAGCGTCAGCACCGCCAGGATCATGAGAGGCCGCCTTAGCGGACTGTGTGGGCCGAATCGTCGAGCCATAGCGAACTTTCCTCGTCCGCCACGAGTTCGTCCAGATGCATGATTACTTCGTAGTCGGGATTGCTGACAATCCGCTGGTCCACACCCGGCGGCGCCGGCGCGCTCTCCTGCTGCCGGACGACCGTTTCCGGTGACACAGTGATCAAAACCGCCGCCATGCATGTGCCGGTGATCGCCACCTGCCAACTCCGGCGCAGCAGCCAGCGATACAGCCGCGAAAACAGCGAGCCCCGCCCCTCCTGCCCTTCCTCCTGCCGGACGGCGCGCAGGACATTCCGGGCAAAAAAAGGCGATACGGACGGCTGCCGGGTCTTCCCCAGCAACTCCCACAGCCTGTCATTCTCGTCCATTTTCATGCTGACTGATAATGGAACACTCGAATCGGACGCAAGTTGCGAGTTTTTCCGTAATGGAAAAACAGCTTTCTTCACCCCTCCCTGAGGACGCCGCCGCCCCCGTCACACCTCCGTCGCCTCGAGGAATCCCTCGAGCTGCCGGATCCGCGTCGGGTGGCGCATCTTCCGCAGCGCCTTGGCCTCGATCTGCCGGATCCGCTCCCGCGTCACCTTGAACTGCCGGCCCACTTCCTCCAGCGTCCGGCTGTAGCCGTCCACCAGGCCGAATCGCTGCTCCAGCACCTGCCGCTCCCGCTCGGTCAGCGTCTTCAGCACGTCGCCGATTTTTTCCTTCAGCAGCACCGCCGCCGTCATGTCGGACGGATTCTCCGCCCCCTTGTCCTCGATGAAATCGCCAAAACTCGTGTCGTCGCTGTCCCCCACCGGCGATTGCAGGGAAATCGGCTGTTGCGCCATCTTCAGCACCGCCCGCACCCGCTCCACCGGCAATTGAATTTCCTCCGCCACCTCCTCGGGGCTCGGCTCGCGCCCGTATTCCTGCACCAGTTGCTTCTGCACCCGCATCAGCTTGTTGATCGTCTCGATCATGTGTACCGGGATGCGGATCGTCCGCGCCTGGTCGGCGATCGACCGCGTGATCGCCTGCCGGATCCACCACGTCGCATACGTCGAGAATTTGTAGCCGCGACGGTACTCGAATTTCTCCACCGCCTTCATTAGCCCCATGTTCCCTTCCTGGATCAGGTCCAGGAACGACAGGCCCCGGTTCGTGTACTTCTTGGCGATCGAGATCACTAGGCGCAGGTTCGCCTCGACCATCTCCGTCTTCGCCTTCAGCGCCTTCCGGAACCACGACTTCAACTCGTTGTACTCCTGGATCATCTCCTCGGGCGAAAGCCACATTCGTGTCTGCTCCTCGCGCAGCCGCGCCGCGCAATCGTTCTTCCCGTCGGACTTGGTCGTTTTCTTCCGGTTCGCCGCCTCGTGCTGCATGTTCACGATGCGCCGGTACGTCTCGTCGGCGATGTGGACGAACTCCTCCACGACCTTCTGCTTGAAATAAAACTTCGGGTACAGCTTCTGCAGCGACTCGTGCGCCTTCTTGAATTCCTTGTACGTCTTGGTCGCCGGGTTCGGCGCGCTCAGCGCCATCAGCCCCTTGTAACGCCGCGCCACTTCCGCCGCCGATTTCTCCAGTTGATCGCACAGCCGCGGCAGCGCCTTCATGTAGCGCTCCCGGCTCTCGATCTTCTTGTCGAGGATCACCCGGTCAAACCGCTCGCGCTGCTCGACCAGCTTCTGCGCCAGCTCCAGGTGCGCCCGCGCCGTAAACCCGAAACGGTACAGGTGCTTCTGCACCATGATCTCCGCGTCCTCGATCCGCTTGGAAATCTCCACCTCCTGCTCCCGCGTCAGCAGCGGCACCTGGCCCATCTGCTTCAGATACATCCGCACCGGGTCGTCCAGCACGTCCAGCTTCGAGTCGGTCTTGTCTTCCTCCTCCTCGTCGTGCGCCTTCTGCCCATCCTTGTAACGATCCACCTCGGACGAATCGATGATGTCGATCTCCATCGCCCGCAGCCGGGTCATGATCGCGTCCATCTCCTCCGGCTCGTTCACGCTGTCCGGCAGGATTTCGCTCAGGTCGTCAAAGGTGATGTACCCCTGTTCCTTCGCCAGCTTTACCAGCTCGCGCAGCTTGTCCTGGATTTCCGGCGATTCCAGCCGGTGCAGCGTTGCCGCGTCGGGCGCGGCAATGACGATCGCCTCGCCGTCCGGCCCTGTGGCTGCTGGCGCGGCGCGATGGCCGTTCGTGGCATGTGCGGGGTGGCTCCCGTTGCTTTTTACTGCTTTTGAGGCCTTGGGCGGCTTCGCGGTTTTTGTGGCGATCTCAGGTTTCGCCGCGTCGGAATGTGACTTGGTCAGGGCTTTAATGGGTTTGGAGGTCCGTGTGTGGGCGGCTTTGCCGGGGGAGTGAGCCTTTCGACCTGCGAGCGGGGCGGATTTGGAGGCTGATTTGCTGGGCATACCGGGCCGTTCGAAATGTTTGGAGACCAAAGCCCCGCCTGGCTCAGTTAAATCCTTTCAGGATCTACTCAGGACCGGACGGGGACAAAGGCCGCGAAATATCAGTGAGGAGTTTTTGGAGGTCAAGGATTTGTTTTTGAATTTCTGTAATCTCCCCAGGCGACAAATTTGGTTCCTTCAGCCGCGCTTTCAGCACCTCCCGGCGATGCGTCAACTCCCGCTGTTCGATGGCCCGCCAGCAGTCGCGCGCTGCGGCCATTCGATCCTCCGGCAGCCGCTCCCGCAGCAGCCCGTCAAGCAACGCTCGGGACGGTTCGTCGAGCCCGGCGGCGAACACGGCAAGCGAAGCCGTATCGTCAAGCGATACATCGCTGTCCAGGATTTTGACGAGCAATTCTGCGCCATCCATTTCAACGAGCCGCGCGCTCCATGGTTGCGCGGAAATCCACCGCCGAATCTCAAAATCTCCCAGCGCCAGCAAAGTCAGCCCGCCGATCGGCTCGGTCACCGCCAGCGTGCGGGCCGCCTTTGGCTCCTCCTTCCCCGCATGGCTTTGCTGCGATTTTCCCGCCGCTCCCACCAATGGCCAGAACTCCGCCAGCGGCATCCCCAGCCGCGTAGCCACCTTCCCCGCCACCGCCTCGCGCAGCAACCGGTCATTGATCAACTGCACCGCTGCCGCCATGGCCCGCGCGAACTTCACCTTCCCGCGCGGTGTCGCGAATTCCGGCGTCGCCGCCTGCGCGTCGATCTGGAAATCAAAGTAATCCCGCGCCGCCGCCACGCGTCCCGCAAACGCCTCCGCCCCCTGCCCGCGGATCAGCGAATCCGGGTCCTCCCCCGGCGGCAACTCAATCACCCGAATCCCAAGGTCCAGCCCCAGCAGCGCCGGCAGCGACCGTTCCGCCGCCTTCCGCCCCGCCTCATCCGCGTCGAAACAAAGAATCACCTCCTCCGCGTAACGCTTCAGCGTCCTCGCCTGTTTCTCCGTAAAAGCCGTCCCCTGCGGCGCGACCACATTCTGCACCCCGGCCTCGAACGCCGTAATCAAATCGATCTGCCCCTCCAGCACGATCGCGCTCTTCTTATCAATCAGCGCCCGCTTCGACTTGTGCAGCCCGAAAAGTACATCCCCCTTCTTAAATAGTATCGTCTCCGGCGAATTCACATACTTCGCCGTCTTCGCCTCCGGGTCCAGCACCCGCCCGCTGAATGCGATCACCTCGCCCAGGTCATTGCAGATCGGAAACATCACCCGGTCCCGGAACCGGTCGTAAAATTCCCCCTGCGCATTCTCCGCATCGCGCATCGAGACAAGCCCGCTCTGCACGATCTCCTCCCGCGAAAATCCCTGCTCCTTTGCCCAGCCCGAGAACACCTCCCACCCATCCGGCGCATAACCGATCTTCCATCGTCCCGCGATCTCGCCCGTGAGCCCGCGCTTCCTGAGATAACTGCGCGCCCCCTTCGCCCCCTCGGCTTCGATCAACATCTTGTGAAACCACTCCGCCGCCTGCTGATGCAGCGCCAGCAGCCGCTTGCGCATACTCGCCTCGCGCTCCTCCCCCGGCGACCGCTCCTCCTCGATGATCCGGATCCCCGCCCGTTCCGCCAGCCGCCGCGCCGCCGTCGGAAAATCCACGCTCTCATATTTCTCCACAAAATCGAACACGCTCCCCCCTTCGCCGCACCCAAAGCAATGATACCGCTGCCGCTGCTGATTCACGATAAACGACGGCGTCTTCTCCTGGTGGAACGGGCAAAGCGCCTTGAACGTCGATCCCACCCGCTTCAGCGGGAAATAGCTCCCGATGACATCCACGATGTCATTCGCGGCCGCGATTTGCTCGAGCGTTTCCTTGGGAATCATGGAGCGGAAAAATCTTCCGCCTCAAAGAATAGGTGAAATTGAAGAGCAGGAAAGACGCGAATCCCACCCCTGCCGCCACATCATCAGGGCCTGGAACGGCTTAATGGCGAGTGCGTAGCGCGCGCTTGGCAGAGGGGCGGGACCGTGGCACCTTTGGGCGATGAGCATCACGGCAACCGTCGAGAATAATACCATCAAGCTGCCGCCGGGCGTGCATTTGCCGGATGGGACGGAGGTGAGCATCGTGCCGCGAACACCGCCGCGTGCGGCTGAAGCGCAACGGCGGACGCTGGCGGAACGGTATGCGGAATTTATTGGAATTTGGGAGGACGGCCCCGCGGATCTCGCGGCGGAGCACGACCACTATGCATCAGGAGCATCCAAACGGAAGGTGTGAAAGAGGCATTTGCGGACACGTTTTATTTTCTTGCTCTCCTTGATCGGCGGGATGCGCACCACCGGCAGGTGTTGGATTTTGCGACGGGCTTTTGCGGGTCGCTGGTGACGACGCGCTGGGTGCTGGTGGAGGCGGCCAATGCGCTGGGCTGCTCGCCGGTGCGCGTGATGGTCGCGCGAATGCTTCAGCGGGTGGAGGAAGATTCTGGGTTTCGCATCATCGCAGGCAGCGACAGGCTCTACGAACGAGGGCTGGCGCTTTTCGCCGCCCGGGCGGACAAGGAGTGGTCGCTGACGGACTGCATTTCCTTCGTGGTGATGGCGGACGAGGGGCTTGCGGATGCCCTCACGGGGGATCGGCATTTCGAGCAGGCGGGATTCAAGGCGCTGTTGGTGTAGCCTTGGTTTTTGAAATTATTTTCGAGGGGCTCTTCTGACGGAAGAGCATTTCCGTTGCGACTCACTCCGAATTCGCCCAGAACCGCTCAAACGCCTCCGACCAATCCCTGTCACGCACCGCCGCCAGCGCATTCGTCCGCATCGTCTCCCGCAGCGCCGGATCGGCCACCAGCCGCTCGGTCGCCGTCGTGAAATCCTCCACGTCCAGGCTCCGCGTCACATACCCCGTCACCCCGTTCTTCACCAATTCCCGCGGCCCGCCCGTATCCGACACCACCGCCGGCAATCCCGACGCCATCGCCTCCAGCACCACATTGCCAAACGTATCCGTCGTGCTCGGGAATACGAAAATATCCGCCGATGCGAACGCGCCCGCCAGATCCGCCCCGCTCAGGTATCCGGTGAAAATCGCCCCCGGCAGCGCATCCCGCAGTTCCTTCATATATGGCCCGTCGCCCACGAAGACCAGCCGCGCGCCCGGATGCCGCTCGTGCAGCTTGCGATACGCCGCGGCCAGCACGTCCAGGTCCTTTTCCTTCGAGATGCGTCCCACGTACAGCAGCACCGCCTCTCCGTTGCGCGCGCCGAATTTCTCCCGCAGCGCCCCGTCCCGTTTCCCCGGATGGAAGAGCGTCGTATCCAGCCCGCGCGGCAGGATCTTCAGCTTCTCCGCCGGAATCCCCCGCTCGATCCACCGCTGCCGGTAATACTCGGAATTCACATACAGAATATCCATCTGCGAATAAAACCAGTGCATGTAAGTCCACGTCAGCGTCTCCAGCGACCGGTCGTCCGTCAGAATTCTCACATATTGCGGGAAATCGGTGTGATAAATCCCGCTCGTCCGCAGCCCGAGCGTCTTGGCCGCCATCAGCGCCACCAGTCCCACCGGCCCCGGCGTCGAGATAATCACCTCGCTAAATTTCTTCCGCTGCACGTAATCGACGATCTCCAGGATCGGCGGGAACGACAGCTTTTGCAGTTCGTACTCCGGCAACTCGAATTCCCCGATCGGCTGGAAATTCTTGATCGGCACGCCCCCCGGATTCGACTCGAAGCGCGACGTCACGACGACAATCTCCTTCCCCGCCCGCACCCCCGCCGCCGTCATTTTGCGGATTGTGTTCGCGACCCCGTTCACATCCTCCAGCGTATCCGTGAACCACGCCCGCTTCTGGTTTTGCAACTCGGGCGGCAACTGTCCGCTCAGCGCCTCCAGCACCCCTCGCAGCCATTTGCGATCCGGCGTCTGGCTCTGGAACGCATATAAATAAGGCGCCAGCGCGATCAGGATCGGCGTCAGCGTGCTGATATCCTGGATGCTCTCAAACAGCCTCCCGGTCGACAGCTCCTGCACGAATCGCGTGAACACCCGGTACGCCAGTTGGTTCGCCAGGCTGTTCGCCATGATAAATGCCCGCCGCTCCGGCTCCGCCACTCCCGCCGTCTCCCGCGCCAGCGACCCCTTGAAATCCGAGTGCGAAAAAATCGTCGAAAACTGCTTCCACAGCGACGCGTTCATCGGCTTCGCCAATTCAAAGATCTTCCCCGTCACGATTCCCTGCGCCAGCAACGACAATTTTTCCGTCAACGTAAACTCCGTCGGATCGCGCCCCTCCATGAACCGCGAGAAAACTTTCTCGATCAGGTCGCTGCTCTCGCTCGATCCCCGCGAAAATTTCTCCCGGATGAACGAATAAAGAATCTTGTAAACCCCATGCGAGAGCGCCAATGGCGTGCCCCCCTCGCCATGGATCTTCACCCGCCCCGCGCGCAGGTGATCGAGCAGTTCCGCCACGCTGCGGCAGCGCGGCACTTCGCTCCACGCCTTTGCCGGGTAGAGACCGCCATGGTCGTCGGAGCCTGCGGTCAGGACCTTCTGCCACGGCTCGGGATGCGTCGGCGCCAGCCCCTGGCTGATCGCGAATTCCTCGATCCGCTCCGGCGTCAAATTCGCGAGCAAAAATTGCAGCGTCTCGCTCAGCAACGCGTCGCGCAGCCCGTTCAGCCCCTCGAAATACCGGAACAGCAGCACCAGCCGCTCGATGTGCCGGCGCGAGAGCTTCTCATCCAGCCGGTAAAGCGGATGCGCGACCGCGTGCGCCAGGTTTTCCGCCGCCAGATATCTCTGGAGATCGTATATATTTTCGCGCAGCCCTCCGATCTCGCGATGCTGCTCCTCGTTCAATCCCCACACCAGCACATGCACCTGGCAGCGATCCTCCGGAAACCATGTCGTGACCTGCTCGGAAATAAACACGCCCGGCAGTTCCGCGATCTCCAGGCACCCGTCGATCCGGTCGTGGTCGGTAATGGTGACGAAATCCATCCCGCGCTCCCGCAGCATCGCGTGGAGCTTGTGCGGATCGGTGTAACTGTCCGGCACGTCGAATCGCCGCAGCAGCCACTCCGGCGAGCGATTGCTGAATCGCGAGTGGACGTGGAGATCAACCTTCGAGGTCATGCGAGACAGAAGATAATGCGAACTGAAGTTGAAGCCGATGGCAAGACGATAGGTCCATCGCCAATCACGCGCCGGACGCGCGCGCAAAAAACTCCCCATACGTCACCGCCTCCCGATCCTCCAGCGCCTTCTTCGCCAGCTTTCCGATCTGCCGCCATATCTCCGCATGCCCCCCATCCGGCGGATGAATCGAGATGCGCAGCAGCGCACTCCCGCGCAATTGCCCGAACAAAAACCGATTCCACCCCATGCTCGCCGCGCGCCGCCATCCGCTCCGCACACTCCAGCACAGCGATTGCGACTCCCACGCGCGCCCGCAGCCAAGCTCCAGCACCGACTTCAGCCGCGTCGTATACGCAAATCCCAATTCCCGCGCCGCCTTTTCCCCCTCCGCGCTCAGCAGCCACGCCGGCGCGATGAAACCCTCCGGCTTCGTCCCCGCGCACAGCTCCAGTTCCTGCCTCCCTCGCTCCAGCAGCGCCCGCGCCGCATCGTACCCGATATCATAAAACTCGCCTTCCCCCGCCGTGTAATGCCGCGTGAAGAATCGCGTCCGCGCCGACTCCCCCTCCCGTTGCTCCCGCTGATGATAATACCCGTGCAGCACCGCCTCATGCCCCGCCGCGACCATCTCCCGCAGCCAGCCGCAAAACGCCGCATCCCCATTGATATTCCCGCGCCGATGATGATCCGGCACCACCAGCAGCGAGACGCGCCCGACACCCCACTGCGCCAGTTCGGCAAGCATTCCCGCCACGGAATCCCGCGTCAGCGGCGAGACGTCGTGAATACTCACCACCAGGTGCCGGTTGACAGACTGCGCCATGGCTGCGGAGTTCCTCCGCTAATTCTTCCCCTTGAGAAAATCGTCCATGTCCGCCGCCGAGCCGCGGAAGGTCACCATGAAACACTCGTCATCGTGCTGGATCAGCCCGGCGGCCCAATCGCCATCCGTAAAGACCCGCCATTGATCGTTCGTCGGCAGCGCCACGCCAAAATCATCCGCCTTAAAGCTGAAGAAAATCATATTGTTCTCCTCGATCGCCACCTGCGCCACCTGCCCGTCATCCTGCTTGAAGAGCCGCGCCCCCACCGCGTGGTAATTCTCGAATCCCGGCGGCAGGTAATAATCCTCGAACCCGTATTTGTCGAAAAACCAGTCGTCCAGTTCGCCCGCCAGCTCCTTCCTTGGCTCCATTTCCATTCCGGTCATCTCGTCGTTCACCTCCACGATCCGCATCGCGCTGTCCTTGCCCGGGAACGAATGCGCCCGGTTCCACAAGGTCACCCCGCCCCACCCCACCAGCACCAGCGCCCCGATCAGGATCGCAATCACCACCGGCTGCATCAGCGCCCCCTTGCCCGCGCGCATCGCCGCCGGCTGCGCCGCCGCCAGCTTTCCGAGGAGCGAATGCGGCGCCGTCACCTGCTCCAGCGCGGCCATCTGCCGCTCGTCAAAGGCTCGCTGCCGCGCCAGTTCCGTTTTCAGCGCCGGATCCTTCTCCGCCGCCCGCACCGCCTTCACAATGCGCGGGTCCTCCGTGCCGGGCAGCGCCGGGCAGTGACATTGGAGAAGCAGGGCGGCCTCGTCGTTCTTCACAGCGCCCGCTCCAAGCTTGGCTCGCCCAGTTCCATCCCGCTTCGCTCCAGTCGTTCCCGCCCGCTCTTTAAAACGCCGCCCATTTGCTCCAGGGGCATCTTCAGCGCCTCGGCCAGGCTGCGGGCGGGCAGCAGCCCGGAATAAAGTCCCGCCAGCGCCGCCCGCTCCTCCTCCGGCAGCGCCGCAAATGCGCGGGCGATTCCCCGCCCCTCGCTCGCCGGGAGCTGCTTCGCCTTCTGCCTCATCGTGCCCATCAGGCACGCCATCCGCCCCTCTTCACTGCGATACCCCCCCAGCCGCGCGGCGCATTCCACGCACGCGTCGTACAGCACCTGTTCCGCGGCGCCCTCCTCTCCGGTCAGCAGCAGCGCAAACCGGTATAGCCGCGTCAGGTCCTCTGGCGAAAATGGGAGGTCCAAGCAGACAGTTTAAAATCGCCAGCCCCCCTTCACAAGGCTGAAACACTCGAAATATGGGCCAAAACCGCCAACCTCGATCCCACATGTGTTACCGTCGCGACAACAACTTTCCCATGAAATCCACGGTTGGAGCATTTTAAAAAATGCTGTAGCCGTTGAATTGGAAGCGCCGAGGGTTGGTGCGGTCGGGCTTCGAGCGCAGCGCCGGTATTCAATCAATACCGGCCAAGCTCGAAACCGAGCGCAACGACCCTCGCCGCCACAAAGC
>JBEKOV010000016.1:0-43251 GCA_049521415.1 Chthoniobacteraceae bacterium | reverse complement strand
GTGATTCCGAAGCTCTCCGACCTCGCCCTTTTCCTGCCGATGCTCGCGACGGCCGGAACCGGCCAGGCATTGACGTGCTACAACTCGATGTACGGCGGCCCGAAGCAGCCTGGCGAATGCGACGGGCCGGAGGAATACCACGTCATCCTCCTCGACAACGGACGCACCCATTTGCTGGCCGATGCCGAGCAGCGTGACGCACTCCATTGCATCCGTTGCGGCGCCTGCCTGAACGTCTGTCCGATTTACCGGAATGTCGGCGGCCACACTTACGGCACCACTTACTCGGGGCCGATCGGCTCGGTCATTACGCCGCACCTGCGCGGGCTCCAGGAGTGGAAGCATCTCTCCCAGGCTTCTTCCCTCTGCGGCGCCTGCACCGAGGCATGCCCGGTCAAGATCGACCTTCACCATCACCTTTTGCAAAATCGCCGCAACGCCGCGGCGCAGCGCCCCGTGTGGTGGGAGAAGCTCGCATTCCGGGCGTTCGGATTCGTGGCGGCCCGGGCCGGCCTCGCGGCGGCGCTCATTCCATTTGCGCGGTTCGGGCAGAAGTGGTTTCACTGGATCGTATTCGGCGGCCCGCTCGATCCGGCCCGCGCGTGGACGGAAACGAGGGACCTCCCGCCTATCGCGCCGAGGACTTTCGCAGACCAGTGGCGTTCAAGGAAGCTGGCCGAGCGCATCCGGCAGGAGGAAAGGACATGAACGGCGAAAAGGAGAAGATCTTTCGGCGCATCCGCGAGGCGCTTGCCACGCCGGCGCCCTATCCGGGAAGCCATGGCGGCGCGTCCGGCTTCGCCCCTTCGACAGGCTCAGGGCTACGCCGGGACAAGCCGCACGAGCACGGGCCGGCAGTTAGCATCGACCATTGGCTGCCGCCGGTGGGCGCCAGTTTTGACGCGCAGGCCGATCTTTTTGCCCGCAACTCGGTTCAACTGAAATCGACCTTTCACCTCCTCGAGGACGAGGCCGCCGCCTCCCGCGCCCTTGCGGAATTGGCTCGCGCCGAGGGCTGGCAGCGCATCGCCTCGCACGGGGATGGCGCGCGCGGACCCTCCACGCGCGCCATGGTCTCCGCACTCGGCCTGCCCGCCCTCTGGACCGATGGCGGATACGACGTGCATGAGATGGAGCGGTGCGACGCCGGCATCAGCGAGTGCGACGCGCTGGTCGCGCAGACCAGCAGCGTGCTGGTCACGAGTTGCAGCGCGGGCGGACGCGCCCTTTCGGTGCTGCCGCCACACCATGTTGTCCTCGCCCGCCGGGAGCAACTCGTCCCGGACTTGCCGGCGGCGTTCGCCCTGCTGGAGCGCAAATACGCGAGCGGCTACCCCAGCTTTATCAGTTTCATCACCGGCCCCAGCAGGACCGGAGACATCGAGCGCATCCTGGTCCTGGGGGCTCACGGACCGAAAAAGCTGACCATTCTTTGCTGGTAGGCGGCGCGGAGGCGCCGTCCTGCCGATCCCTGTACGTCCCGTCAAAAGCAGATATCCTGGCCGCCTTTGAGATAATGCGGGCGGGACGCCTGCGCTCCTGCCGGGTTGACGGCGCGTGCGCATTGCCATAGGGTTTGGGTATCGCCGTGAACTGGAAGGACCGCATCACCGTTGATCCGCTCGTGTGCAAGGGGCGCGCCTGCGTCCGGGGTACGCGCATCATGGCGTCCGTTGTCCTCGACAATCTCGCTGCCGGTCTCTCCCCGGAAGAAATCATGCATAGCTACCCGCCCCTCTCGCGTGAGGACATCCATGCTTGCGTGGCGTATGCCGCGGCCCTTGCTCATGAGGAAATCCTTCCCCTGGCAGCCGCCGTCGCGTGAAGTTCAAGCTCGATCAAAACCTTCCCATCGAAGCGGCTTCCCTGCTGGCCGGGGCCGGACACGACGCAATAACGGTCCATCAGCAGCAGCTTGACGGCGCGCCCGACCCGCAAATCGTGGAAGTCTGCAAGCAGGGAAGCCGTGCATTGATTACCGCCGACCTCGACCTCTCCGACATCCGCCAGTATCCGCCCGAACAATCGCCCGGCCTGATTGTGCTCCGCCTTAAAGAGCAAACCCGCGCCAATCAACTCGCCCTGCTGCGTAGAATCTTGCCCCTGCTCGCCACTACGCCGCTGGATGGCCGCCTTTGGATTGTCGAAGAAAGCAAGGTGCGAATTCGCGGCGGCACCGACTGAAAAGCAGGCGCGGGGTATTGGAGCGCGGGCGGGCGGACGTTATCGGTCCTGCCGCCGCACCATGTTGTCCTCGCCCGCCGGGAGCAACTCGTCCCGGACTTGCCGGCGGCGTTCGCCCTGCTGGAGCGCAAATACGCGAGCGGCTACCCCAGCTTTATCAGCTTCATCACCGGCCCCCAGCCGCACCGGCGATATCGAGCGCATCCTGGTGCTGGGGCTCACGGACCGAAAAAGCTAACCATTCTTGCTGGTAGGCGGCCCGGAGGCGCCGTCCTGCCGATCCCTGTACGTCCCGTCAGAGGCAGATAGGATAAGCGGCGGCAATGCGAAATCGTGAAGACGCAATCGAAGCTCAATGCTGAACGCGGGCTCAAGGACGCCATGCATCCCCTGACACAAAAGCCGACGTGGCCGTCGGAGGAAGGGTCATGATAAGACGGGACGAACCATCATCGTACAAGGTCCGAATCTGAATCCACGCCGCATCTGGCGCGTGGTTCGTCCAGGTCAGCGTGACATTATTCTCGTCTGGGACACTTACGGATCCGACGCAGTCAGTCGGCATATATGGTTCCAATGTTTCGGTAGCGCCGTCATTGGTGCGCTCCACAAAGACCACCTGGCGCGCAGCCTCACCTCGGCCCACTGTGGCCGTGACCGAAGATTGATAATTGTCGTGCCTGGGAGCGACAAAATAGACTCCACACAACCCTCTCTGATCCGTTCTTAAGACCAATGAACTATCCTCCGGGCCGTTCCAGCCAGTAATCAGGTCCCCTCACCGCCACCTACAGCAATTCTTACCGGCGCATTGGACAGCGGCTTCCCGCGCTCGTCAGTTACCGACACCAGCAGAGGCCGATCAAATATACGTCCGGGGGTCGCAATCTGGTTTGGTCCCGTGACAATCGCGATCCTCGGACGTTTGCCCGAATAATACTCCGACGCTGGAGGATTCAGGGAACTGTCCAGTTCGAGAATCTGTTCGATTCTCAGTGATGGAGCCTTCTTTGCGATATCCAGCGCGGTCTCACAGTCGTTGTCTTTCAACGTCGTGTCCACGCCGTGGGCTAACAGGTATAATACGACTTCTTCGTCGCCAGCCTCGACGGCGAGCATCAAAGGCGTTTTTCCACTGACGTGGTCTGCGATGCTGTTTACGCCGTGCTCCATATGTCCCCTTTGAACCACCGGCTCAGGAGCGAATAGCACATAGATTCGAGGGCTAACCTGGGCGCAAACCTGAGTCGGGTAAATGCAGCAAAGAATCGATGCATTGAATAGAAGCACCGGAATGATCCTGATATATGTTCTGATATATGCCATTACTCTGGATGAGCCGGAGCGGGGGCGGCCGTGGCAGATGGAGCCGGTCGATATGATCCAAAGACGTTACCAGGAATGGTAATGGACGTGGGAGCCTGAGGCGCTCCCCCATACCTCACCGGAGAAGATTGGGCCTGGTTACCAAGGAACATCTGCATCCCCTTGTCGTAATCCTGCTGGTGCGCTTGCTTGATCGCAGCCAGACGCGCTCCAATTGCTTGCGCGGGCGCCAGATCGCCGCCCGATTTGAGCGCCAATTCGTATGAAATCACCGCCGGGGCGTACTGCCCGGCAATTTCCTGGTTCTGAGCCGCCAACAGCGCAGTTGCGAAATCGAGCGGATCCGGCGAGGCTTGTTTTCCGATTAGTACGCTCTTCGCTTCTTCGATGCGTTCGATCAGACCTGCATCCGCATTCTGTTTCGCTTTCGCCATCATCCGGTCAAGATAATCCCCAAGAGATTCTCCGGGCGCCGGCCGTTGACTGTCATCCACGTTCAATATGCGCGTAATCGCGATGTAAAACACTTGCAGCCTCAATGGGTAATTCATCTTCAGAATATCCTGTGGGCCGTTGCCCTTGAAGTCGAACTGACAGGGAGCACCCGCCTGGTAAGCGGAATAGGCCTGGTAAATTGCCGTCAGGTCATCAATCTCATGGTTTATTGGATCTTCCCAGTTATTGTCCGACGCCTCCGGCGCATGGTTTAGCGTCGATAGTTCGCCAATTGCCGCGGGAATTCCATCGGGCGATTTTGTCCTTCCGACGATATCCGAAATCCTCTGCATCGGAGTCTCCGGTATTGTTGCGGCGGCTGGCGTCACGTTCGACAATTCATTGATCCTGGAAATGATCTGTGAGCGCGGAATGATCAAAAAGTCATTCTCGTTCTCCAATTGCCTGAGCGTATCTCTGGCTTGCCCCGCATCGCCGGCCTCCCGGCTCGCGATATAGTCCTGCCATCTCATAACAAACTCCCGCGCGCTCCGAAGCTTTTCAATCGAAGCGCGCGAAGCATCCGAAAAACCGCCGCCCATCTGCTCCTGCAGCTGGCCCAGATTATCAATGGTCTGGTCGAGATCGGACGCTGATTTGGCCCCTTGAACCGCCTTGACCGCCGCCTCGATGCCCGCGTCCGCTTCCGTCGAAATTGCTTTCTCCCTGGCCGCGCGCTGGTTATCGAGAATCGCTCTTACCCTGCCAGCGGCCTGCAGCACATCCCCGGATTTAAACAGCATTGGAATCTGATTCAGGAGGTCATCGACTTGCGAATAATTGTTCTGCGCGATGGCCGCTCGAATCTGCCACCCCACCATTTCGATGCTTTCGTCCCTGTTTTCATCGAGATTCGAACGATTGTCGGGCGGTCGTTTCGCAAGTTCGTTTTGGATCGCGGCATCCAATGCTCCCACTGAATCGCTGAGGTCGTCCGCAAGGGTTGCCCTCGTCAATATCGCGGCGACGCAGACCACGATCAGCACCAAAGCCGAATTCCTGGAAAGAATCATTCGTTTCATTTTGCTGCGGGAGTAGCGGACGGACCTGCCATGGGCCGGTTCATCCGAACGGAATTACCTGCATTTGGCAGGGGGCGGGGAGTTAGAAAACCTGGCACGCGGCCAAAGGGAAGGTATCCATACGGCGCGGGCGAAAGAAAGAGTTGCAAACCGCGCTGATAGTCGTCCGGGTGTTGCGACTTAATGGCTGTGAGCCGCGCGCCAACAACCTCCGGAGGTACAAGATTGCTGCCGGAGTCCAGGGCTCGTTCATAGTCCTCCACAGCTAAAGAATACATCCCCGCGACATCCTTGTCGTGAGCGGTGACGAATAGCTGAGCCTGCCGGGTGTCGTCGGTCATCGGCTCATTACCCCACAAAGCACCGGGGGGGCCGTAGCGCAGCCGGCTGGCGAGAATTTCATAGCCCCTGGCCTCGGCGGAACTCATATCATCACCGGAGAAAAGAAGTCGCTCCGCATCGCGAGCACGGGCAGCGAGCAAATAGTCATTCTTCGCGATAGCATCCGTTTCCACCCGTTTAAGAAAGTCATATGGCGCCTCACCCGCCCGCACGGCTGACCCCGGCGGCAGACCCAGGTAACGGGGGAAGGCCATGTTCACCAATGCCGCCCTCAAGGGGATCAACTGAATCCGCAACAAGTTCGCGTCTCGTTTGGGCTGGAATGGTTTTTGCGAGTTCTCGCTCGAGAGGTCTGAAAGATTTGCGATGTCAACCGAAAGTCCCGCCTTCAATTGCTGGTATGCTTGATCCAGCGGGAGCAACACGCGCAGCATGTCGTTGATGGAATCCGCATATTCCCCAAACTCTGGTTTCCCCTTTGCGTCCTCCAGGGCTTTCACCACGATTGCAATCGTCTCGGGACCGCCGATTTCAAAGCTGAGCGTTTTCGTGGCCGGGTCCAGGGTGAGGGGCTTGCCAACCGTCGGGAGGGACGCCGATGTCGAAGTCGTTGCAGTCGAATCATTCCCGGTTGACCACTGTCCCCATTCATCGCTTGGCGGCTTACTGATGAATTGAATTCTCGCCAGGATTTCGGAACGAGGAATAAGGTAGGGCATATCCGCGCTCGGATTGGTCAGGGTTTGGAGAGCATCAGTTGCCCCCTGAACATTGCCGATTGCCGTATCGGCAAGGTAATCCTGCCAGGAGGCGACAAATTGAATAGTCGGCTCTATCTTGTTTGCAGTAGCTGCCGCGCCGGCTGGCAGTTGGTGGCCGGCCACCTCATCCCGCGCCTGCGAAAGGCGCTGCAATACCTCGTCCAACTCCGGCGCCTTGGTTGCCGATTGGACTTTTTCCTGGGCGTATTTCAATGCGGCGTCAACGTCGGCCATTACCTTCTTGTCCGTCTCTTGTTCCTGGGTGAACAGCCGGGCCGATATTTCTTCGCATTCGACGCGAAGGGGCGCACTTTCAAGCGTTTCCTCGATGTTCTGCAAGGCCAGATCAATTTGGCTCGCATCGCCGGTTGCAATTGCCCTGCGAAGCTTCGACAGATCCAATCGCTCTGCTTCGATGTTTGCGGATAGACTGGTCCCGCCGCTCCGGTCGAGCTCTCCTTGAATTCTCTTCACAAATCCCCCAAAGTCGGCATCCGTTGAACTTGACCACGATGTTGCGCCGGCAAAACTCACGAGGAAAATTGCTGCCAGCACGCCATTCATCATCGAGTAGGCGTTTCTCATGGCACTTCTTTCATGCAACCGGCGTTGATATCCATCGCCACTGTCTCAAACCGGGATTTCCCAGTTGGGTTCAGGTTCGTGTCTGGTTGGGGTGGTTTTTTGCGATTTTCTGTCCGGCCGGCGGTTTGGCAAGGTCTTTCCCTGCCTGCAACGCCGGGTTTCCTGAGCCGCCATAGAGGCAGAGTTCTCGTGGCCGGGCGGGAAGGGCTCCCGGAAAAGAAAACCCCCTGATCTCGTTTTGGCCGCTCCCGAATCCGGGTAAGGCCCCATGGGCCGCACTGCTCGCCCACCCTCCAACCGCCACTGGTCCCTACCGCCACCTCGGAGGAAATGCCCGGAAATCGCCTTGCCAAGGCGGGCAGCTATCTCCTATCCAACTTGCGCGACATGAAAAAAATCGAGGCGATCATCAAACCATTCAAGATGGAGGACGTGAAGGAAGCGCTCTCGGAAATCGGAATCGAAGGCATGACGGTGAGCGAAGTGAAGGGCTTCGGCCGCCAGAAAGGGCACACCGAAATCTACCGCGGCAGCGAGTACACGGTCGATTTTCTGCCCAAGGTGAAATTCGAGATCGTCATTTCCGATGATCGCGTACAGCGCGCCATCGATACCATCGTCAATGCCGCGAAGACCGGGAAGATCGGCGACGGCAAGGTGTTCGTCCTGCCGGTCGATGAAGCGGTCCGCATCCGGACCGAGGAGCACGGAGACAGCGCCATCTGAGCCGACCTGAGCCCCAGCGCGGCGCTTCCCCGCACCTTCTCTCTCACTTTCACCTGAACCTTCCCAAAAGGTCCGATCACCCCCTCCCATGGCACCAACTTACCTGCAAATCCTGATCCTGGCGATCATCCAAGGCGCGGCGGAGCTGCTGCCCGTCTCCAGTTCGGCACACGTCATCGTCGTGGAGAAATTGATGGGGCTCGATCCCTCCAGCCCGCCGATGACGATGCTGCTGGTGATGCTCCACACGGGGACGATGTTCGCCGTGATTGTTTATTTCTGGAACGGGTGGCGGCGCGATTATTTCTCCTCCCGGCTGAAGGGGAAGGATTTCATCGTGCAGGTGATCGTGGCGACCGTCTGTACGCTGGTGGTTTACAAGGCCGTCGAGATCGTTGCGAAGAAGGTGCTGCTGCACGGCTCGCCGGATGCGGACATCGAGGACCTATTCTCCAACCTTGCCCTCGTGGGGGGCGCGCTTCTCGTCGCGGGCATTCTTATTATCTATGCCGGCATCCGGTCCGAAAGATCGCGCGGCGGGGCCGAGGTCCAACTGCCGCACAGCCTTTGGATCGGGTTTGTCCAGGGATTCTGCGTGCCGTTCCGGGGCTTCTCGCGCTCCGGGGCGACGATCTCGACGGGGCTGCTGTTGGGTCTTTCGAAGGAGAAGCTGGAGGAGTTCAGCTTTGCCCTCGCCGTGGTGCTGACACCGCTCGCGATCGGCAAGGAAGGCCTGAGGCTTCTGAAAGCGACGAAGGCCGCCGGTGTGCATATCCCGCTGACTCACCTGCTCGCGCCGAGCCTGGTCGGAATGGTATTCAGCTTCGCCGCCGGATTGCTGGCGCTCAAATGGCTCTCGCGATGGCTGGAAGGGGGGCAATGGAAACTGTTCGGCTTCTATTGCGTGGCGGCGTCGATAGCGGTGCTGGCGCTGCATTATACGATGGGGCTATAACGCCGCATTACTCGCGATGGGCCTCGAAGCAACTCTGCAAATTCTGAATGAATTGCAGGCGGTGGGGGCGATGAAGGAATACGCGATCGGCGGCGCGGTTGCGGCGTTTCTTTATATCGAACCCGGGACCACGTTTGATCTTGACGTCTTTATCGCATGGAAGCCCGGGCCGGGGGGGCTGTTGACACCCATGCCGCTGCATGAGGAACTGGCAAAACGCGGCTATCGGTACGAGAAAGAGGCAATCCTCATCGAAGGCTGGGCCGTTCAATTCCTGCCAGCCGGTGATTCTTTAATTGAGGAGGCGCTCCGAAGGGCTGTCTCCGTTGTCATAAAGAGCGTTCCCACAAAGGTCTTCTCCAAGGAGCACCTCATGGCGATTTGCCTTCAGACGGGCAGACCGAAAGATTTGGCGAGGCTCGCGCAGTTTCTGGAAGAGAGCGAACCCGATATGAAGCGATTTGAAAAAATCGTGGAGCGCCATAAGCTTTCTGAACGATGGGAAAAATACAAAGCGAGTCTCGGTCCGCCGTGAAACCGCATACGCTGGAGGATTTGTACCAGGCCAAACGGGCGAGGCGGCTGCGGCTTGCGAAGCTGCCGATCGATGAACGAATCGATTTGATCGAGAAGCTTCACGAGATGGGGAAGAGTTTGATCGAGGCGCGGAAGTCGCTTCCGGTGAAGCGGAAGAAGGGTGGGTAGAAACCTCTCGTTTGAGCGGCTTGAATTGGGCTGTGGCGATTCGGGGGGTGAAGGAATGGGCAAATCGGACCACGGGGCGTAAACCCGCATGGGCCACCGGCCCATGGCTACAACGCTGGCGCGCATGAAGAAGTGCCCTACCCCTTCTCGTCGGCCAGGAGTTTGTACTCCAGGCTGTCGGTGAGGGCGAGCCAGCTTGCTTCGATGATATTATCGGAGACGCCTACGGTGCCCCAACTGTTTTTCCCATCGGTCGAGATGATGAGCACGCGGGTGCGGGCGCCGGTGCCTAGCCGGCCGCCGATGATGCGCACCTTGTAATCCTCGAGCCGCACGGAATCGATCTGCGCGTAGAACGGGCGCAGGGCCTTGCGCAACGCGGCGTCGAGCGCGTTCACCGGGCCGTCGCCTTCGGCGACTGTGTACTCGTTCACGTCGTTGACGCGGAGCTTGACGGTGGCCTCGCAAGTGTCGCACGCGCCGGCGCCGGAACGCCGGTAGGTCGTGTGATATTCGAGCAGCTCCCACATGGGGCGATGATGCTGGAGCACCTTCTGGATCAGCAGGGATAGAGACGCCTCGGCGGCCTCGAATTCATAGCCATCGTTCTCGAGGTGCTTCACGCGCTTGAGGATTTCGTTGACCTCCGGCGTCCCCTTTTTCAGGTCGAACCCGAGCGTGGCGGCCTTCGCCAGGATGTTGCTCTGGCCGGACATGTCGGAGATGACGATGTTCTGCCGGTTGCCGACGAGCGCCGGGTCGATGTGCTCGTAAGTGCGCGCGAGCTTCTGCACGGCATGCACATGCAGGCCGCCCTTGTGGGTAAAGGCCGCCGCGCCCACGAACGGCGCGCGGATGTCGTGCACGACGTTCGCCATTTCATCCACGAAAAGTGAGAGTTCGCGCAGTTGCGAAAGGTCCTGCGCCACCGGGATGCCCATCTTGAGCTGGAGATTCGGGATGATCGTGATGAGGTTGCAATTGCCCACGCGCTCGCCGTAACCGTTGATGGTCCCCTGCACCTGCGTGGCGCCCGCGCGCACGCCGGCCAAGGCATTGGCGACGCCGAGGCCGGAGTCGTTGTGAGTATGGATGCCGATGGGACAACCCAGTTCCTCGACGACCGCGGCGGTGATGCGCTCGATCTCCTCGGGCATCGAGCCGCCGTTCGTGTCGCACAGGACGACCATATCGGCGCCGGCATCGCGCGCGGCGAGGACGGTGCGCATCGAGTAGGCGGGGTCCTCCTTGTAGCTGTCGAAGAAATGCTCCGCGTCGTACAGGACCTCGCGCCCGTGCTTCTTCAGGTGCGCCACGGTGTCCGAGATCATGCTCACGTTTTCGTCCAAGGAGACCTGGAATACTTCGGTCACGTGCAGCGGCCATGTCTTGCCGACGATGCACACGGCGGGCGTGGCGGCATCCAGCAGCGTTTGCACCTGCGGGTCCTCTTCGACGGCCAGCTTGCCGCGCCGCGTCATGCCGAAAGCGGTGATGCGGGCGTTTTTCCAGGTCCGTTTCGCGGCCTCCTCGAAGAAGGCGATGTCCTTGGGATTGGACCCCGGCCAGCCCCCCTCGATGTATTGGACGCCGAATGCATCGAGCTTTTCGGCGACGCGAATTTTATCCAGCACGGAAAACGAAATGCCGGTGCCCTGGGTGCCATCCCGGAGCGTCGTGTCGTAGATCGTGACTGGATTCTGTGTCATAAAGCGGGAGGTGGAGTCTAGCGGAGGGTCCCCCCAGTTGCAAGATGGAGGCCATAGCCGTTGTCTACCGCCCCCGGGCTATTCGCGGCTACAGAATCATTAAAAGCCCTACTGCTTCAGCTTGCCGGCGCGATACTTGAGGATTTGCACTTTTTCGAGCGTCACCAGCCCCTCGTGAACCATCTCGTCCAGGATCGGCACGAATTTCTCGATTTTTTCCGGCGTATCGACGATCTCGATGACAATCGGCAGGTCCATGGAGAGCCGCAGGATCTTGGCCGTGTGCAAATGGCTGCTCGCTCCAAAACCCATCGCCCCGCGCAGCACCGTGGCCCCGGCCAGCCCGGCCTCGCGCGCCTTGAGGACGATGGCCTCGTAGAGCGGCTGATGATGCCAGCGATCCGATTCGCCGACGAAGATGCGGAGGAGTTGTCCGGAGGAAGGGAGTGTCATAAACGTTTGCGTTTGCGTTTCACAGGCCCCGGTTCAGCGCCTCGCCGGCGATGTACCCGAGCCAGACGCCCACGAGGCAGAGCAGGACCGAGAGGCCCACATTTAATCCAGCATACCCCCATTGGCCCTCCCGCGCGAGGTTGAGTGTTTGCAGGCTGAAGGAGGAAAACGTCGTGTACCCGCCGCAGACGCCGATCATGAAAAACTGCCGGCCCAGCGGCTTGACGATCATCCGTCCCTCCGGCCCCGTCATCGCGGCGAAGAAACCGATGACCATGGACCCGGTCACATTGATGACCAGGGTGCCGGTGGGAAATCGCTCGCCAAACGCCTGCGCGATCACACCCCCAAGCCAAAACCGCAGGATGGTCCCAAGCGCCCCGCCGGCGCCAATACAGAGTGTGTTCCAAAAATCGCGTAGCATGTCCTATCGTGCGTATGGGTACGCCGGCAGGAGTTATCAGCGCTGACGGGCAGGCGGTTCTTCCCGCGGGCGCGGGACGGGCAAACTCCATTGCCCGGCTGGTTTGGAGGAGAGAATAGGGGATTTTGGGCCGCTGGCAAGCGCGCTTGTCAAATCCACCGCGTCATTTGGTCCCCGGCGCCATCCTTGAACTTGCCTCCGGCGAGCAGGATGCAATCGAACAGCGCCCAGATTGTGGAAACGGAAACCATCAGCACCGGCACGGGCGGCAATTGATTGTTCGCGCTCCAATCGACCAACTGGCCGATGGTCTGGAGCGATTCCAATTTCGCCAGCACGGGCCAGATCATCAGCGCCCCCGGCACGAAGAGCCCCAGTTGCACCAGGCCCGTGATATATCTCCCCGCATAGAGACGGTGCAGGCCCAGGAAGCCCACGTAACCGGCCAGGATCAGCGCCGGCAGAACCCTCTTCCGGCTCATGGCGCCTTCAATACGCGGCTTGGGCGCCGCGGATATTCTTGCGCTGGATCCACGGCATCAACCCCCGCAGCCGCTCGCCCACCTTCTCGATGGGATGGCCTTCGCCGGCCTTGAGCAGTTTGTTGTAGCGCTTCCGCCCGGTCTTGGTCTCCGCAATCCATTGCTTCGCGAATTTGCCGCTCTGGATGTCCTTCAGCGCCTCTTTCATGTGCTTGCGCACGCTCTTGTCGATGATCTTCGGCCCGACGGACACATCGCCCCATTTCGCCGTTTCGGAAATGGAAAAGCGCATCCCGCTGATGCCGGCTTCATTGATCAGATCGACGATCAGCTTGAGCTCGTGCAGGCACTCGAAGTACGCCATCTCCGGCTGGTAACCCGCCGCGATCAGCGTTTCGTAGCCCGCCTGGATCAGCGCCGAGACGCCGCCGCACAGGACGGTCTGCTCGCCGAAGAGATCCGTCTCCGTCTCCTCCTTGAACGTGGTCTCAAAGACCCCGCCGCGCGTGCCGCCGATCCCCTTCGCCCACGCTAGCGCCGTCTTCTTCGCCTGCCGGCTCGGGTTCTGGTAAACGGCGATGAGCGCCGGCACCCCCTTGCCCTCGGTGAACTGACGGCGCACGATGTGCCCGGGGCCCTTCGGCGCCACCATGATGACATCGACGGTCGGAGGCGGCACGACGGTTTTGAAGTGAATCGCAAATCCGTGCGAGAAAAGCAGCGTCTTCCCCTTGGCGAGGTTCGGCGCGATGTCCGCCTCGTACACGGCGGCGATCTTCGTATCCGGCACGGCCACAAAAATCACATCCCCGCGCTTCACCGCCTCGGCGGTGTCCATGACCTCGAATCCCCTCTCCTTCGCGACCTCGCGGCTTTTGCTCCCGGGGTAAAGTCCGACGATCACCTTGACCCCGCTGTCCTTCAGATTGAGCGCGTGGGCGTGGCCCTGCGAGCCAAACCCGATGATTGCGCAGGTTTTGCCCTTCAGCGGTTCGAGTGATGCGTCTTTGTCGGTGTAGATTTTTGCGGCCATAAGAAAAACTCTATCAGCAATTACAGATTAGCGGTTATCAATTCTGCTCACTCCTTGCGCGAGAGCGCCACACGCCCGGTGCGCGTCAGGTCGCGGACCCCGAACGGCTCCATCAACATCAGGAATTTGTCGATCTTGCTCTCGTCGCCGGTGATCTCGATCGAGACATTGCGATGCTGCACGTCGATGATCTTCGCGCGGAAGATGTCGCATATCTGCATGATCTCCGCGCGCGTCTTCGAGTCAACGGCCACGCGCACGAGCAATAGCTCCCGGTCCACGTATTCACCTTCGCGGAAGTCCTGGATTTCGATCACGTCGATGAGCTTGTTCAATTGCTTGACCACCTGGTCCAGCACCGCGTCGTCGCCGCGCACCACGATGGTCATGCGCGAGGTGACCGGGTCGAGCGTCGGGCCGACGTTCAGGGTATCGATATTGAAACCGCGCCCGCTGAACATGCCGGCGATGCGGGTGAGCACGCCGAACTTGTTTTCGACCAGCACGGAGATGGTGTGACGCATGGGAAAGGGGGAGAGATGTTGGCCGAATCGGCCCCGAGGTCAAACGGAAAAAAAGCCCGGCTGCCGGTCGAATTCAATCGTCAATCGCACATCGGTAATCATCGTTTCCCCTTCCTCTTCTTCCCCCCATACCCCCTCCTTGCCAGCATCGGTTCCAGCTTCTCCATCGGCAGCCCGATCACATTCGTCCGCGACCCCTGGATGCTCTCAATCAGCCCGATTGGGTCCTCCTGCGCCGCGTAGGCCCCGGCCTTGTCCAGCACGTTGACTAGCTTGAGATATTTCTCGATTTCCTTCGCACTTACTTTCCGGAATGTGACGTGCGATACCTCGATGAACGCCGCCATGCCCCCCGCAGCGCGATGCTCGATCCACACCCCTGAAAAGACCTGGTGCGTCCGCCCGCTCAATTTCGCCAGCATCTTCCGCGCTTCCTTAAGGTTCGCCGGCTTGCCCAGCGGTTTCCCTCCGATTGCCACCAGCGTATCCGCCGCCACCACGCATGCGCCGGGATGCTTCGCCGCGACCGCCGACCCCTTGCGCCGCGCGTTGAGCAGCACAGTCTCCCGCACTGTCAGATGCGCGGGCAACCGCTCCTCGACCGCCGCCGTCACCACCTTGAACCGGTAACCGCGCTCCGCCAGCAACTGCCGCCGACGCGGCGAAGCGGATGCGAGGATGAGCGGCGCGGCCATGGTGCTTACTGCCCCGTCATCTTCATTTGGGTGTAAGACGCCGGCACCTCGTAAACGGAGGGATCGACTGTCTCATCCGACGCGGAGATGAGTTCCGTCACCATTTTTTGCCCGTTCATATCCACCACGGTCTTCACCGGGACGCCCGGCAGTTTGGTCATGTCCGGCGTGAACGCCCGGGTGACGTCGGCGAGGCCCCCTTTGCGAAACTTCGCCAGCGCGGCATTGACCGCCTGCGCATTCGGGAAGTCCGTGGACATCCAGTAGCTCGCCTTCATTGCGCCATCGGTAAAGACATACTCGGTCGCGTTATAGCCGTTGATTTTGTCCGTCTTGCCCGTGGCCTGCGGCGGCGCCGGCGTACCCGAGGGCGACGCGCCGGGCTGTTGCATTGCCTGCGCCGCCATCGCCATCATCGCCTTCGCCGTCGCGGCCGATACGAATACGTAAGCCTTTTGCGCGTGCAGCAGCGTGGTGACATCGCCGGTGCTCGCGTCGGTAATGGTGCTGACCATGGGGGAGATATCCGTGCGCACTTTATCTCCGCCGACTTTTACGGTCATTTGCGTCGTGCGCATGCCATTCTGCACCTGCTCGACCAGCACCATATCGGCTCGGGCAAAGCCGGTCGCGAAAACGAGGACAAGGAGGGATAGGGGTAATTTCATACGCTTTCGATAATGCGAAAATGGGCGCCGCACAAACGCAAATGAACCTCAGACGCGGCCCTTGCGCAGCCAGACGGAGGCCTGCGAGACATTCCACTGGTATTTGCGCGCCGTCTCGCGAATGAGGAACGGCAGATCGCGCGTCCGCAACAACTCGAAGTCCGGCTCGAGGAATTTCCGCAGCGTCTCGAAGCTCTCGAATCTGCGCCCATTGTTTTCGTAACCGCCGAGCCATTTCGACGGGGGCGTAAAATCGCGGCTCCAGGTGTACGGCGAGGTGACGATCAACTGTCCCCCGGGCCGCACCAGTTGCGGGAACTTGAGGACGATCTGAATCGGATCCTCGAGCCGGCAGAGCAAATTCGCCGCCAGCACCACGTCGAAATCGCCCAGCGTCGACCGCAGCTTCAGCGCGTCGCCCATCTCGAAGCGAACCCGCGCGCGGTCGATCCCTTTCGGCACCCGCACGGCGCAACGCGACGTCAGCACCCCTTCCTCCGCTCGATCGAAATGAATTTTGCCTTCTTTGCGCAGCTCCAGCGCCGCCCGGATGAACGACTGCGACGCGTCGATCCCGATCACTTCCGTGCAATACCGCGCGAGCTCGAAACTGGCCCGTCCCACGGCGCACCCCAGGTCCAGCGCCCGCGCCGACGGCCCTACCGCGCTCACCTCGATGCACTCGCTCACGCACCGCCGGGCGAACCCGACGGCCTCCTTCGGCCCGAAATCCCACGCCAGCACGTCCGCCGCATCACCGTAGTGAAACAGCAGGTATTCGTTCAGGTACCGCTCGGTCTCGTAAACCTGCACGGGGTCCCCCGCCCTCACGCCTCCAACAGCTCCCGCATATGGATCGGCGCAAAGTCCTCGATCAGCACCTTGATCTCCCCGTTCCTGCTCATGCGGGCCTGGGCCACGTTGATCTCCGGCGTTTTCGAGGGCGAGAAAAGAATGTCGTCGTGCGTCGCATTTTTCGCGTCGCTGAATTTGTCCGGCGTCAGATGGCCGCCCAGGTGATCACTCCGCCCGGTCGCCACATGGATCGTGCCGAGGATTTTCTCGTCCTGGATGTCGCGTCCGGATACCGGCAGCTCCTGTGTGCCGAAGCCGAGTTCTCCCAGTTCCCCCGTCACCGGATCGGACACCAGCTTCTTTTGATGCGCGATGATCGTCGCCTCGTCCCCGCGAATCAGCGAGGCATGCACGATCCGTCCGCCGGACACCGTCATCAATCCCAGCGTCCCATCCTCATAGCGCATCGGGAATTCCCCCTCCGCGCCCGCCGGCACGTAATAAATCTCGCCCGCCGGCAGGTTCGCCACATCCGGGCCACTGCGGCAGAGGCCGTGGCTCTTCTGCGCCTCCTGTTTGCCCAGGTCCAGGTGCAGCGTGTGCTTGCGCCCATCGACGATGAAATCGATCTCCGCCCAATCGGCCCGCGTCATTCCCAGCCGCAGCTTCTCCGCCAGCCGGCTCACCTCGTTGTAATCGACCGAGAGCCCGCTCCTGAGGATGATGTCGTTCAGCCCGTGCAACGTCGCGCCGCGGAATCCGTACCGCTTCGCAAACGCCGTCAGCGGCGCGGTGGCCGAGTACGTCGAGATGCAGAGGATGATCTTGTACGCGGGGTAAATGTCCCGCTCCAGCGACAGTTGGCGACCGTCCGGCGCCCACGCTTCGTCCGGGAGGTCCAGGTTGCTGCCGCCGGTGACCTTGTAGGCGAAGAAATCGCCGCCGGTCAGGCCCAGTTCGGCCATGACACCTTCGTGCAGGCCGCGATAGAAATGATTGTAAGCGTTCCTTTGTATGGAAAAATCCGGATTTTTAAGAAAGGCGAAGTCCTTCACTTCGCGCGGGTCCGGCAGGTCGATGAGGATGCAAACGCGCTCGCTGGCGCCGGGATTGAACACCGTGCGCAGGAGGCGTGCGAGACTGAAGGGGCGGAATTGGGTTTCAGACGGAGGAGCAGTCAGGGTTGTTTGCATGGGCGTTTTATTCTTTACGTCTGCCACCGGGAAGCGGCTGCTTATTTGGGACTAAAAATGTACTGGCGCACCAAAAACAGGGTATTCGACCTCGCACGGAAGCCGCTTGTCATGGGAATTGTGAATGTCACGGTAGATTCCTTTTCGGATGGGGGCAAGTGCCTTGATCCGCGGGCCGCGGTCGCCCACGCCCTTCGCCTAGAGGCCGAAGGCGCGGACATCGTCGATATCGGCGGCGAATCCACCCGCCCCGGCGCCGAGCCCGTCCCCGCGCAGGTCGAGCTCGACCGCATCCTGCCGGTCATCCGCGAACTCGCCCCGCAAGTACGGTGCGCCATCTCCGTCGATACCTACAAGGCCGAGGTGGCCGAGGCGGCGCTCGAAGCCGGCGCGGAGATCGTCAACGACGTCGGCGGCCTGCGCGATCCCGCCATGGCGGCCCTCGCCGCGCGGACCGGCGCCGGGATGGTGGTCATGCACATGCAAGGCGAGCCGCGCACGATGCAGCAGGACCCGGTGTACGAGGATGTTACGCTGGAAATCCGGGAATTTTTTAGACAATCGTTCGACCGGGCGATAACCTGCGGCATGAAGCCCGAGCAAATGGCTTTTGACCCGGGAATCGGTTTTGGAAAGACCGCGGCGCACAATCTTACCCTGATCCGGCGCATCGGCGAGTTGCGCGTCGAAGGCCGCCCGCTGGTCCTGGGCGTGTCGCGCAAGGGCTTCCTCGCCACCGTCACCGGCGCGCAGGATATGACCGCCCGCCTCGCGCCGACCATCGCCCTCACCGTCCTCGGATGGACGCGGGGCGTGAATATATTCCGCGTCCATGACGTCCTGGAGAATGTGAGGGCATTGAAAATAACCGAGGGAGTCCTGGGCGCATGATCGCCAGCCTCATGACCTTCGTGGCCGGGAATTGGCGCTCCGCCATCGAGATCGTGATCCTCTGGGTGGTCATCTACAATGCCTACCTTTACTTCCGCGGCACGCGCGGGGCGAAGGTGCTCAGCGGCTTGGCCCTCACGCTGCTCACGCTGCTGCTGGTCGCCCGGCTGCTCAACCTCGCGGTCATCCTCTGGCTGATCCAGAACCTCACGGCCTTCCTCGCCATCGCGCTGGTGGTCATCTTCCATCCGGAGCTTCGGCGCGCCCTCGCCGCCCTCGGTAGCCATCACATTTTCAGCTCCACGCCACAGAACCGCGAGACCATCGAGGTCATCAGCGACATGATCTTCGATCTCTCAAACCGCGGCTTCGGCGCCCTCATCGCCATCGAGCAGGACATCAATATCGGCCCCTTCGCCGAGAGCGGCGTCATGATCGATTGCGAACTCTCCCCGGAGCTTGTCGTCACCATTTTCCAGCCGAAAACCCCGCTCCACGATGGCGGCATGATCCTCCGCAACGATCGCATCCTTGCCGCCGCGTGCATTTTTCCCGTATCACAGCGCGAGGACCTGGACCGCGGCCTCGGCCTCCGACACCGCGCCGCGCTTGGCTTGAGCGAGGAATCCGACGCCGTCACCCTCGTCGTCTCAGAAGAAACGGGGATTGTCTCCATCTGTCATCGGGGTAAAATCGAACGCAACTTCGACCCCGCGAGTCTTAAGCTCCGCCTCAACGAACTCCTGCTCCAGCACCGCGATGAAATCACTGATACTGAAGAACTGGGTGGCGAAAATCGCGTCACTGGTACTCGCGAGCACCCTCTGGTTTCTCATCAAAAAGAACATTGAGCGGGTCCCGGTCGATGACGATTCGAGCGAGGCGCCGCTGGGCGTGAGCCCGGCCGATCACGGCCAGAGCAACCATTAACAACCCCATTTTCCATACCGCCCATGGATACCGTCAAACTTGTCGCCGCCGCCCAGAACGCCTCCCGCAAATCGCCCCCCGCCGAGCGCCGCAGGATCTTCGGGACCGATGGCGTCCGCGGCGTCGCCAATATCGAGCCCGTCACCGCCGAGACCGCGCTCAAGCTGGGCCGCGCCGCCGCCCACGTGGTCACCCAAATGTCCGGCGGCGCCCGCAGCGGGCACCGCGCGCAGATCGTCCTGGGCAAGGATACGCGCCTCTCCGGTTACATGCTCGAGAACGCCCTCGCCGCCGGCATCATGTCGCTCGGCGTCGATGTGCTTCTCATCGGCCCGCTCCCCACGCCCGGCATCGCCTACATCACCCGCTCCCTGCGGGCGGACGCCGGCATCGTCCTCTCCGCCTCCCACAACTCCTACGAGGACAACGGCATCAAATTCTTCCGGCGCGACGGTCACAAGCTGGACGATGAAATCGAGCTCCAGATCGAGAACCTCGTCTTCAGCGGCGAAATCGAGAACATCCGCCCCACGGCCGCCCGCATCGGCAAGGCCACGCGCATCGACGACGCCCTGGGGCGCTACATCGAGTTCGCCAAGGCCAGCTTCCCCCGCGGCCACACCCTCGAAGGGCGCCGCATCGCCATCGATGTGGCCAACGGCGCCGGCTACAAATCCAGCCCCTGCATCCTGCGCGAGCTCGGCGCCAGCGTCATCGTCGCCCACAACACGCCGAACGGTCGCAACATCAACAAGGATTGCGGCAGCACTCATCCCGCGGAAATCCAGCGCATCGTCAAGGAGACCGGCGCCCAGGTCGGCATCACCCTCGATGGCGACGCCGACCGCGCCCTGCTCTGCGACGAGGAGGGCGAATTGGTCGATGGCGACGAGATCATGGCCATTGCCGCCATCGATTTCCTCAAGACCGGACGCCTCGCGCACGATACCCTCGTCGCGACCATCATGAGCAACTTCGGCCTCGAAGAAGCGCTCGAGGCCCATGGCGGCAAGGTGGTCCGCACCACCGTCGGCGACCGTTACGTCATCGAGGAAATGTTGAAGCGCGGCCTCAACCTCGGCGGCGAGCAAAGCGGCCACATGATCTTCCACGATTTCACCACGACCGGCGACGGCATCATCTCCGCGCTGCAAATCCTCCGCATCATGGTCGAGACCGGCAAGCCGCTGAGCGAACTGAGGAAGTGCATCCGCAAATACCCCCAGGCCCAGCGGAACATCGAGGTCCGCAACAAGCCGCCCATCGAGGAATTGCACGAGGTCTGCCGCGTCAAAGCCGAGGTCGAGAAGGAATTGACCGGCAAGGGCCGCGTCCTCCTCCGCTACTCCGGCACCGAGCAAAAAATCCGCCTCACGATCGACGGCCCCGACGCCGGTGCCATCAACGCCCACGCCGACCGCATCGCCGGCGCAATCCGGCAGGAGATTGGCGCGGGGTAAGTCAGCGACTTATCCTGAGAAACTCAGATAAGTAAGCTTCACTTACTTCAGGCCCTGCTTTGTCTTGATTCCCTTTTTTGACGGAGCAAACTCCGCCACGAGCGCCGGGATGAGCGGGACGGGCTGCCGATCAGACCAGCCGCAGTCACAGGGCGTCCGTGAACTCCTCGGGTGTTATACCCGCCATTTTAAGCGCACTCCGCAGGGTGCCAAGGGCAACCTCGCGGTGCATCGGGATCACGCAACCGCGCTCGCCTTGCGGCGTGACTTTCTTGAGGACGACATGACTGCCGCGCTGGCGATCAACGAAGAACCCGAGTCGTTGCAGGGCTTTGACCGCCTCTGCGCCCGACACGACAGGCAGTTTAGCCATGCGCCAATTCGAACGTGCGGATCGCCGCTGGCTTTTTCAGGGTATGCGGGAAGGATTCGAGGTAAAGATCAGTGGCCTCCTGCAAATTCGCAAGAGCCTCTTCCTCGGTGTGACCTTGACTGGCAGTGCCGATTTCGGGGCACTCGGCCACAAGCCAGTCGGTTTCTGAATCAGGATAGATTATGGCCGTCAATATCATGGCAGCACTTTATCAGTTTTCGCGGCAAAATCCAATCCCGCAGCCGCTTTCCATCAAAAGGTCTGACGATTTAGGCATGCGCCTCGGTGGCAACCAAGCTCTGGAACTTGTTAATGTCGCAAGCAAATCGAATATTTTTTCTTCACATCAGCAGCCCAATTCCCTTTTTTGACAGAGCAAGCCCCCGATCCCGGTAGCCGAAGGATGGCGCTTTGTCTTGAATTCATTTTGGGCGGGGAACTGAATCTCCGCCAACTCCATGAACTATTTCCTCACCGGCACGGACACAGGGGTCGGCAAAACCTACGTCGCCTCTCTGCTGATCCGCGCCTTGCGCAAGGCCGGGTTCGACACGGTGGGCCTCAAGCCGATTTGCTGCGGCGACCGCGCTGATGCCGAGGCCCTGCGCGACGCGGCAAATGGGGAGCTGACGCTCGACGATGTAAACCCGGTCTGGTTCAGGTTCCCGGCGGCGCCTTACACGGCCGCGATGGCGGAAAACCGGCTGCCGGACCTCGACCAGATCCGGGAGCGGTTCGCGCGGATTCGGAAATCCCGGCGGTCGCTTATTGCCGAGGGCGTCGGCGGGTGGCTCGTGCCGATCACCCGGGATTTCTTCGTGGCCGATCTGGCGGCGGAATTCGGGCTGCCGGTGGTGGTGGTGGCCGCAAATAAACTGGGCGTCCTCAATCACACGCTCCTCACCGTCAGGGCGATCCGGGAGCGCGGCCTCGACTGCGCGGGCGTGATCTTGAACAACATCACCCCGGAGCCGGACCCGGTAGCGGCCACCAATCGCTCCGTGCTCGAATATCTATTGGAGGTTCCGGTTCTTTACGAGGTATCGTACGGACAGGCGGAGCTTGAGTTGGGCGTGGCCTGATGAGCGGATATATTACACAAGTGTCGGCATTCTGACGCGAAAGGACGACGCCATCTACCGTCTCCTCTGTAGGCAAGTGGATGGCACCCCCATTGCTAATAGGGCGAACCCTCAACCAGAAGACCCGCCCTATGTTCATCGACAAGATTTTTCACCTCCGTCAGCCGCTGCCCGAGGTGCGCAGGCGGCTGCGCAAGCCGCGGACATGGAGCGCATGGCAGGAGGATCCCGAGGTGCACTGCTCCCTGATGGAATGGGACGGGATGCGCTTCGAGTTTGCCACCCGCCAGGCGGACCGGTTCTGCACGCATATCGAGGAGTTGCCGGGGCGCGACCCCAACCGGATTCTATTCCGCTCGGTGCGAGGGAACGTGGCACTGGCCGGGATGCTGGAGCTAATCCCAATCCGCCCGAACCTGACGGAAGTGGTGCTGTCGCTGGATTGCGAGGCGCCGTCGCCCATGCAGAAGGTGGTGGAGGCCGTAGACCGGTTTTTGAACCGGCAATTAACGCGGCTCGAGACCGAGAGCACGCTTTCCGCACCTCGAACTTACACTTGCACTTGATCAGGAAGCCCTGACGCAAGCAGCCTGGCTCAGCGCCGCCTTGAGCGTCAGCGCCGCCTTGAGCGCCTCGGACCGTGTCATATTTTCCTCATCGGTGAGCGCCGGAACCAGCCTCACCCCCTCCGGCGCCTCTGGAATCGTGACCCACGACCGGCACCCTCCATACTTCGGCTCGTCCGGGAAGGACCAGCCCGGCTCGCACCTGAACACGCGCAAATAGGCAAGATGCAACCCGGGCGCCTCATCGTAATGGAATCGCTCCCGCACCACCTCCTCCTTCCAGGCGTGAAACGGGGCGAGGCTCAGGGCCGCGTCCAGGCCGGTAATGGTCGCCGTCCATTCCACCCGGGCAAACTGCCGCACCTCGATCCGCCCCGGCGGGGGCGCGGGAACAGGGGTCGATACCGGCAGCGTGGTCCTGGCGATTTGCTCGTGGAAGAGCGTCGGGAAAAGGTGAAACTCGTTGTGTCTGAAGGAAAAGCCGTCGCGCCACTCGTGGATGCCCCCTTTGCGCAGGATGATCGACTGGCCCCCGGTCCCCAGGAGGTCGCAAATGATGGCCCATTCTTTAAAAGCGATGCTCATGCGGGCAATTTCGCAGCGGATCGGCCCCGAGCGCAACCGCCGATTCTTCGCTTCATAATTGCTCCGGCCTGTACCATATTCACCCGCCATGGCTTGGAATATTGATTTGCACTGCCATTCGTTTTTCTCCGGGGATGGGGTGAGCAGTCCGGAGGAGATGATCGCAAGCGCCCGGAGCAAGGGGCTGCACGGATTCGCGCTGACCGACCACAATACCTGCGACGGCGTCCACTACCTCCTCGACAAGGGCCTGATGCGCGCCGACGGCCAGCCCGTGGACGGCTTCCTAATCATCCCAGCCGTGGAAATGACGACCGCCGAAGGCCATCTCCTCTGCCTCGGCGTCGATTTGCCGAACTTGAAAGGGACCCCGGCCGCCGAGGTTTGCGCCATGGTACACGCCCAGGGCGGCCTCGCCATCCCGCCGCATCCCTACGACCTCTTCCGCGCAGGCATCCGGCAGACGACGCTCGACGACTTGGAAATCGATGCGCTGGAGGTCTTCAACGCCGCCACGACCCTGAAACGCTACAACCGCCAGGCCTACGAATACGCTATCATGCGCAGTCTCCCCATGACCGCGGGCAGCGACGCCCACCACGAAGCCGCCCTCGGAACCGCATACACCATCCTGGACACGCCCGATTTCTCCCTCAAAGGCATCCTCGCGCAGATCATCAAGAGCAACGAATTGAGCCAGAAGTACATGAGCCCCAAGGACACCCTCCGCAAGACGTGGAACAATTGGCTCCGCCTCAAGAAGCGCCGCCGCCATGTGCCGGAGAAAGCCGGCGTGGCGTAGCGGACTTAACCCGCGATCCTCACCGCACGCGTCTTATCCAGGCGCAGATTGTCACTGGGCTTCAATGCCGGCGCCGCCTTCGGATCGAGCATTTTCTCGCCATTAATCTGCACACTCCCCTGCTGGATGAGCCGCCTGATGTCCCCGCGCGTCCGATTCTCCCCGAGCGCCTTGTACCCGGCTTCAACGATGGACAACAAATCCGGCGCGACCCCCGCCAGCGAAAGCTCCGTCAGCTCCGCATGCGCCAGGTCGCGCTTTGAGAACCGCGTATTGAAATCGTCCAGCGCCCCCTTCGCGGCATCGGTCGAGTGGTAACGCTCGACAATCTCGAAGGCCAATTGCTTCTTCGCGTCCATGGGATGGATCGCGGGCGTCTCCTTGCCGAGCAGCAGCGTGTAATACCGCTTCATCAATTCATCGGAAATGCTCATCAATTTGCCGAACATCTCCGCCGGCGCTTCGCTGACGCCGACGTAATTGCCCAGGCTCTTGCTCATCTTTTGCACCCCGTCCAGCCCCTCCAGCAGCGGCATCATCAGCGCCACCTGTTGCGGCAGGCCCTCCTCGCGCTGCAATTCGCGCCCGACGAGGATGTTGAATAGCTGGTCCGTCCCGCCGATCTCGACGTCCGCCTTCACCTTCACCGAATCCCATCCCTGGATCAGCGGGTACATGATCTCGTGCAGCCGCACCGGCGCCGCCTGGTCCATGCGCGTCTTGAAATCCTCCCGCTGGAGAATCTGCTGGAGCGTCACGCGCGCCGTCAGCTTGATGATATCCTCGAAATTCATCACCTCCAGCCATTGACCGTTGAAGACGGTCAGCGTCCGCTGCTTATCCAGGATTTTGTAAGCCTGCTCCTGGAAAGTGCGCGCGTTGGCCATCACCTTGTCGTGGCTCAATTGCGGACGCGTCGCCGAGCGCCCGCTCGGGTCGCCGATCATCGCGGTAAAATCCCCGATAATCAGCACCGCCTGATGGCCAAAGTCCTGGAATTGCCGCAGCTTCTGCAACGCCACCGTGAACCCGAGATGAATGTCCGGCGCAGTCGGATCGACGCCCAGCTTCACATTGAGCGGGCGGCCGAGCCGCAGCTTCGCCAGCAATTCCTCCTCGCTGATGATCTGCGCCGCCCCGCGGCGAAGCTGCGCCAGTTGTTCTTCGGGAGATGGTTGCATGAGGAGAATCGAGATTCTTACGGGCGCCATCCATGATTCGCAACCGCGTTTTGACCCGGATTTTTGCGGGCTGCCGCGAATTTGAGTCCCCTGCCCCGCCGATGTCGGCTTATATGACCGGGCGATGGACGAGCCGATCATTGACCTCAGCAGCGACGCCTACTTCATGGGCGAGGCGCTGCGCCAGGCCCGCAAGGCCCGGCGCGCGGATGAAGTGCCGGTCGGCGCCGTCATCGCCCGCGAAGGCCAGATCATCGCCCGCGCCTTTAACCAGGTGGAGACCCTCAAGGACGCCACCGCCCATGCCGAGATGCTCGCCATCACCCAGGCCGAAGCAGTCATCGGCGACTGGCGCCTCACCGATTGCGATCTCTACGTGACAAAGGAACCGTGCCCCATGTGCGCCGGCGCGATCGTCCACGCCCGCCTGCGCCGGGTGATCTTCGGATGTCCCGACCCGAAGACCGGCGGCGCCGGCGGCCTGTTCAATATCCTGCAAAATACCGCCCTCAACCACCAGTGCCAGTTGACCGGCGGGGTAAAGCTCGAAGAGTGCAGGGAGATGCTGCGCGATTTCTTCAAGGGCAAGCGGTCCGTCAGTGACCCCCCGTGACCGTGTAACCCGCGGCGCGCCGCCAATTCACGGAAGGATCAGCATGCAATCCCCGTACGAGAAAAACCGGTATCGCTCGCGGACGGCTTCCGCATAGGCCTCCAGGATGAACTCGCGCCCCGCGAACGCGCTCACCAGCATCAGCAGCGTGGATTTCGGCAGATGAAAATTCGTCAGCAGCGCATGGACGGCGCGGAATTGGTAGGGCGGATGTATAAAGATATCCGTGGAACCCGTTTGCGCGCGCATCCCGCCCGCCGCCGCGCAACTTTCGAGCACCCGAACGGTCGTCGTCCCAATGGCCACGACGCGCCCCGCCGCGCGGATCGCCTCCGCCGCTGCCGGAGTGATTTCAAAGCGCTCCCGGTGCATCGTGTGGTCCGTGATCCGCTCCGTCTGGACCGGCCTGAAGGTGCCGGCGCCCACGTGAAGCGTAATGAAAGTATGCGGGATCCCCGCCAATATCTCCGGTGTGAAATGCAGACCCGCCGTCGGCGCGGCGACCGCGCCCGGATGGCGCGCATAGACAGTCTGGTAACGGCTCGAATCCGCGGCCTCGACCGCGCGCCCGAGATAAGGAGGGATCGGCATCTCCCCGATCCGGTCGAGATCGATAGCCGCGCCAAATTGGATCAACCGTTCGCCCGTCGGAAGCACCTCGCGCACCACTCCCGGGATACCGCCCACTGATGCAGCCGCCCCCAGCGGAAGCTTCCGTCCCGGTTTCACCATGCAGAGCCAGCGATTTTCGCCGGACGGTTCAAGAAACAGAAACTCGATGCGCCCATCGTCCGAGAATGCTCGCGCCGGGATGACCTTTGTATCGTTGAGAACCGCAATATCGCCGGGACGCAGAAAGCCGGGAAAGTCCGCAAAGAGCCGGTGTTCAATGCCGCGCGAGCCGCGATGGAGGACCATCATCCGCGATGCCGCGCGATCCGGCAGCGGACGCGCCGCGATGAGCGACTCGGGAAGAGGATAGTCGTAATCGCCAAGAATGAGGCTCATGAGCAAAAGCCAGAAATCCGGCGCCAGGCGCGGCACGCGCCAATCATTTCGGATTCTCCGGCTTGTGCTCCGCGCGAGCCGGCACCCTCTCCAATCCCGCCCGATTCGCCGCGGCCACGATCAACTCGGCCACGCGCCGCTTCAGCCGCCGCGCCCGCGCAAATGTCGAAATCAGAAACACTATGTACGCCCCCTTGAGCAGCAGCCCCGTGAATCCAAAATCAAAATTCGAACTCGCGAACACCCGATAAAGCATGATCGATAGAATAATCGCGTTTATCAGCACCGTCGTGACCACGGGCTTCGCGCTGATCCGCACGCGCGTCAGGCATTTGGCGCCGCCGTGGTACTCCGTCACCGTGCGCGCCGTGATGCTCCAGAATTGGTTGCCATAAATCTGCACGTCCCAATCCTTCCATCCCGTATCCGCCGAGTAGCGCCATCCCTCGGTCTCCAGCAGCACAAAAGCCTCCGCCAGCAATTGCTCGCGCCCCGCCCCCTTCTCGCTCCAAAAATCGAGCCGCGAAATGCTCCCGCGGCTCGATGCGCGGCTCACTCCCTTCTCGCGCGCCGCGATCACCGCCAGCGGCGTGTGCTTGTACTTCAGCCAGGTGAAATACCGCGCCCAGCCCCGTCCCCACGGCTGCACCAGCGCCAGGAACGCCACCAGCAGCCGCGCGCGGATCGTGTCGAATTTCGCCTCGATGCGCGCATGCATCATGTAAGAGAGCGCCACGAGGAATGTCCCGCCGAACATCAGGTACGGCACGATCCGCAGCGGTGGCACGGCCACGGAAATCACGAAAATGAATACGGTCAGCACGACCCATTCGATGCTCGAGAGATACGCGGCGATATCCGATTGCGGCGTCGGATAGATCGATTGGAACAGCCCATGCCCAAATACCCCGTGGTAAATGACGGGCCGATTCAGCAGCCACGTAAACCGCGGCGCCCCGTAAATCTGCCCCTTCCATTTGATCGTCCCCGTCGGGCCGAAAAAAATCAGGTGCTTGAACCGCAGCATCGATTCCGCCTCGCCGTATCCCTCCTGCTGCTTGCGAAACCCATTGAGCGTAAACCGCCGGTAATGCCACACGATCGCCGCCGGGCTGAACGCGATCACCTGCCCGCTGTTCTGCAAGCTCCAGCAAAAATCGACGTCGTCACCGGCCTTCCGGTACTCCGTATCGAACCCGCCCACTATTTCGAACGCCCACCGGTGGAACGCCATATTGCAGCCCGGGATGTGCTCCGCCACCACGTCCGAGAGCAGCACGTGGCTCGGCCCGCCCGGCGCGGCCGCGACCGACGCCTGCACCCAATCCACCGCCGGCGGCGAAATATTCGGGCCGCCCACTCCCGCGAAATCCCCCGAGAGCAGCGTCCCGATCAGGTAAAAAAGCCAGTCCGGGTCCGCCATGCAATCCGAGTCCGTGTACGTAAACACAGCTCCAGTCGCAGCCGCCGCGCCGGTATTGCGCGCGAAGCTGAGTCCCATGTTCCGCTGCGCGATCGGGACGAAATCCGGCGGCGCGCAGCCGGTGGCGGCGGCTCTTTCCGCGCGATCCGCCTGGAATTTTTTCACGATCTCCGCCGTGTTATCCCTCGAGCCGTCATCGACCAGGACAATCTCGTAATCGGGATAGTTGAGCCGATCGAGCGACTCCAGGCAGTCCTTCAGCGTCTTGCCGCCATTATATGAGCACACGATGATGCTCACCCGCGGGTAGCTCTTCAGTCCCACCCGCCGCGTAATCGGCCCGGGCCCGAGCAGTTTCTTGCGCAGCGCGTCGCACGCCAGCTTCGGCGCGCGGTCGCGCGTGACGAGCCCGAACGCCCAATCCGTCACCTCGAATCCGCCCGTAAACCATTCGTCCGTCCAAGAAAAAAAGATCGTGCCCGCCGCCCCGCCCCGCACCACGCAATCCAGATGCCAGTCGAGCACCGCCGCCTGCATCGATTCCCCCTTCCGGATCGTGTCGAGCCCGAACTCGCCCATGATCAGCGGCTTGTCCTCCGCAAGGTTTTGCAGCCGCGCAAGGTAGCGTTCGAAGTCCAGTTGCCGCTCCAGGTAGACGTTGAATGAGTAAAAATCGACGTTCGACGGAAGCAGAAACTCAGTTGGCGGATAACTCGCGTAAGAGTAGAGCGGCCGCGGATCCGCCTGCCGCGCGACATTGATCAGATGCTCGACAAACTGGATGACCCGCCGCGCCCCAAGCCACCGCACCATCGTCGTCGGGATTTCATTTCCGACGAAGTACCCAAAGATCGCCTCATGCCCCCGATGCTTCAGCACCGCGTCCCGCACCGTCTGCACGACCTGCCGCCGAATATTCCGGTCATTGAGAAACTCGACGTGCTCCGCCCACGGGATCGAAATCAGCACTCGCAGCCGGTTCTCCCGGCAAAGGTCCAGAAACCACGCCGGCGGCACATGGTAGAGCCGCAGCAGATTGATCCCCAGCTCCTGAATCATCTCAAAATCCCGCCGCGCTTTTTCAGGATCGCCGACGAAAAAACCCTCCGCATCCGGCGCGAACGGCCCGTAAGTCACCCCCTTCAGAAAAAATTTCTCGTCCCCCTCGACGAAGAACTTTGCCCGCGCGCGAATCTGCGGCAGCGGTCGCGGCGGCGCGGCCAGGCGGGGCTCTTCTACAGTGGCAGACATGCGGGAAGAAGGAAACGCAGATTGGCGCGGATAGCCATAGATTTCACGCAGCCCAGGCCGTCCGTCATCCAAAAATCCGGTGGATGACCCGGCAGGATTGCCGCCGGAAGCGACGCATCCCGCTGGACAGATGGCCTGTGATGCGATAGAATGCATCACAATGAAAACTGCGACTGTGCGTGACTTGCGCTACAATTTTCCTCAGGTCGAAACCTGGCTTTCCGGCGGGGAGGAGATCGAGTTGACCAAGCGCGGGCGCGTGGTCGGGCGAATCGTCCCTGCCCCGGCGAAGGCGCGCAAACGGAAGATGCCGGATTTTGCGGCGCGGGCCAAGGCCGTCTGCGGCGGGAAGACGATCAACATGACGGCCATCCTGGACTACAATAAGGGCAGATATTGAGGGTCTATGCCGACAGCAGCTTCCTGGTCTCGCTCTACGCCAACCAGGAGAACACTGGCAGGGCGATGATCTGGATGAGGCGCAACGCTCAACCCCTTCCCTTTACAGAACTGCACCGTCACGAGGTGCGTAATGCGGTGCGGCTTGCAGTCTGGCGCAATGAACTGACCGCGTCGGAGCGACAAGGAATCTTCCGCCTGTTAGATGCAGATTTGCAGGAAGGCGTCCTGGTCTATCAGCCGGTTAAATGGACGAATGCCTTCCGGGAGGCGGACCGAATCGGTGGAGAACAATCGGAATCGACCGGACTGCGCTCCGCAGATTTGCTGCACATCGGCATTGCCTCGATAACTGGCGCGACTGACTTACTGACCTTCGATGCGGTGCAGCGCAAGGCGGCCATTGGGGCCGGCCTAATGTGCCCTGCTCTCTAAGGTTTTTTAACCGGCCTTGCACAGCGCCTCTGCCATGATCCGCACAGTCCGCTCGATATCCTCCGGGGTGTGCGCCAGCGAAATAAATCCCGTCTCAAATTGCGACGGCGCAAGGTAAACTCCGCAGTCGAGGCAAGCATGGAAAAACCGTGCGAACGCCTGCCGGTCGCTGCGTTGCGCATCCGCCAGATTCGTCACCGGGCCCCCCGTGAAGAACAGGCAAAACATCGAGCCAACGCGGTGAAACGTGAATTCGCCTTCCCTCCCCTTCAGCACTTCGCGCATTTGTTCTTCAAAGCGCGCCCCCAGCCCCTCCAGCACCCGCCACCCATCCCTGCGCTCCAGCTCTCGCAATTGCGCCAGCCCCGCCGCCATCGCCAGCGGATTCCCCGATAGCGTCCCCGCCTGATAGACAGGTCCATCCGGCGACAGCCGGTCCATGATCTCCGCCCGCCCGCCAAACGCCCCGACCGGCAGCCCGCCGCCAATGACCTTCCCCAGCGCCGTCAGGTCCGGGCTCACGCCATAAAGCTCCTGCGCACCGCCCCGCGCCACGCGGAACCCGGTCATCACCTCGTCGAAAATCAGCACCGCGCCATATTCCGAGCATTGCTGCCGCAGCAATTCGAGAAATCCCGGCTCGGGAAAATAGAGCCCCGCATTCGCCGGGATCGGCTCCAGGATCACCGCGGCGATCTTGCTCCCCTCCGCCATGAAGAGCGACAGGAGCGCGTTCGTATCATTGAACGGCAGCGTCACCGTCAGCCCCGCCAATGCCGCGGGCACCCCGGCGCTATCCGGCTCCCCGTGCGTCAACGCGCCGCTGCCCGCCTTTACCAGCAGCGAATCGACGTGCCCATGGTAACAGCCGTCGAATTTCACAATCTTGTCCCGCCCGGTAAACCCGCGCGCCAGCCGGATGCACGACATCGTCGCCTCCGTGCCGCTATTGACCATCCGCACCTTCTCAATGCTCGGCACCCATTCGCGAATGAGCGCCGCCATTTCCACTTCGAGCGGATTCGGGATGCCAAAGCTCACACCCCTCCCCGCCGCCTCGCGAATCGCCTCGATCACCACCCCCGGCGCGTGCCCCAGAATCGCCGGCCCCCACGTTCCCACGTAGTCGATATACTCATTTCCATCGACATCCCAAATCCGCGCCCCCTCCGCTCGCTCGACAAAAAACGGCTCGCCCCCCACCGCCCGGAAGGCGCGCACCGGCGAGTTAACCCCGCCGGGAATCAGCTCCCGGGCGCGGGAGAAGAGGGAGTTGGAATGGCTGTGGTCCACGCGGGAAAGGTAGGGCAAAATTCGAAATTCGAAATTCGAAATTCGAACAGCTTGAATCCGCAGGCCGGAGGATTCACTCTCCCCGGATGAAAGCAAAAGTGACCGTGATGCCGAAGAAAAGCGTGCTCGATCCCCAGGGAACGGCCGTGCGGGATGCGATGCGCCATCACGGCCTGCCCGGCGTCAAGAGCGTCCGCATCGGCAAATTCATGGAGATCGAGCTCGATCAGGCCGACGAAGCCAGGCTGCGCGAGATTTGCCGCGATTTGCTCTCGAACCCGGTCATCGAGGACTACGAGCTTCAGACGGAGGCTTGATGAAAGCGGCAGTCATCCGGTTTCCCGGTTCCAATTGCGACCAGGATTGCTACCACGTCCTCAAAAACGAATTCGCCCTCGATGCCGAGTACGTCTGGCACAAGGAACCCTCCGTCGAGCAATTTGACCTCATCGTCCTCCCCGGCGGCTTTTCATACGGCGATTACTTGCGCTGCGGCGCCATCGCCCGCTACTCGCCCGTCATGAAGAGCGTCGCCACGGAGGCCGGGCGCGGCAAGCTGATCCTCGGCATCTGCAACGGCTTCCAGATTCTCTGCGAGGCGCGCTTGCTCCCCGGCGCCCTCATTCGCAACCGCTCGCTCCACTTCGTCTGCGAGTTCATCCAGGCCCGCATCGAGAACATGGAGACCGCCTTCAGCCACGCCGAGGTCGCCAGGAGCGATGGCAAATTGATCACCGCCCGCACGGGCCTGCTCCTTCGCATGCCCATCGCGCACGGCGAGGGCAATTACGTCGCAGACCCCGACACGCTCCGCGACCTCAATAGAAACAATCAGATCGTCCTCCGCTACTCCGATCCGCGCGGCGCGATCAGCGACGAGGCGAATCCGAACGGTTCGGCGGAAAACATCGCCGGCATCGTCAATCGCGCCGGCAATGTCTTCGGCCTCATGCCGCACCCGGAGCGCGCGTGCGACCCGCTGCTCGGCAGCGAGGACGGCAAGCTGATTTTTCAATCCGTGATCGAGAGCGCTATGAAGAAAAGCCCCACCTCGCGTTCCGGCGGAGGCGTAAGACATTGATGAACACGGAACCGCCCATCACGCCCGAATTATTCGCGAAGCACGGCATCACGCCGGAGGAGCACGAGCGCATCTGCTCCATCCTCGGGCGCGAGCCGAATTTTACCGAGCTCGGCATCTTCTCCGTGATGTGGAGCGAGCATTGCTCGTACAAAAACTCGAAGCCCGAGCTGCGCAAATTCCCCACCACCGGCCCCGGCGTGCTGGTAAAGGCCGGCGAGGAAAATGCCGGCGTCATCGATATCGGCGGCGGCTGGGCCATCGCGTTCAAGATGGAGAGCCACAATCACCCCAGCGCCATCGAGCCTTTCCAGGGCGCGGCGACCGGCGTCGGCGGCATCATCCGCGATATCTTCACGATGGGCGCAAGGCCCGTCTTTTCCCTCAATTCGCTCCGCTTCGGCCCCATCCGCGGCGATGGAAAAGGCGTCGAGCACAACCGCCGCCTCTTCGCCGGCGTCGTCGCGGGCATCGCCCATTACGGCAATTGCATCGGCATTCCGACCATCGGCGGCGAAATTTATTTCGACGAAAGCTACGAGGGCAATCCGCTCGTGAATGTCTTCTGCCTCGGCGTCCTGCGGCACGACCAGATCGCCCGCGGCGGCGCCGTCGGCGTCGGCAACCCGGTCTTTTACGTCGGCGCCGAGACAGGCCGCGACGGCCTGGCCGGCGCCGCATTCGCCTCGCGCGATCTCACTGAGGAATCGAAACAGGATCGCCCCGCCGTCCAGGTCGGCGATCCCTTCCGCGAGAAATTACTCCTCGAGGCCTGTCTCGAATTGCTCGCTAGCGGTGCCGTCGCCGGCATCCAGGACATGGGCGCCGCCGGCCTCACCTGCTCCACGTGCGAGACCGCCAGCCGCGCCGGCACCGGCGTCGAGATCGATCTCGACAAGGTCCCAAAGCGCGAGCCCGGCATGAACCCCTACGAAATTATGCTCAGCGAGTCCCAGGAGCGCATGCTGATCATCGTCAAAAAGGGCCAGGAGCAAACCGTCCGCGACATTTTCGAGAAATGGGATCTGCCCTACGCGGAGGTCGGCGTCGTCAAGGACGATGGCATGATGCGCGTCCGCACCGGCCCCGCCGTCGTCGCGGAGATCCCCGCCCGCAAACTCGCCGAGGACGCGCCGATCTATACGCGGGAGGCCGCGCCGCGCCCCGCCCCCGAGCCGCTGGGTGCACTCCCGCAAGTCGATCCCCTCGAAGCGCTGCCGACGCTGCTCGCCCATCCAAGCATCGCATCGAAAAACTGGGTCTATCGCCAATACGATCACATGGTCCGCGCCGGCACATGCGTGCTCCCCGGCTCCGACGCGGCAGTCTTCCTGGTCCGCGAGGCCGGCAAAATCCTCGCCGCCACCAGCGATTGCAACGCTCTCTATTGCGCCCTCGATCCGCGCGAAGGTGCAAAAATCGCCGTCGCCGAAGCCGCCCGCAATCTCGTGTGCAGCGGCGCGCGTCCCCTGGCCGTAACCGACAACCTGAATTTCGGAAACCCCTACAAGCCCGAGAACTTCTGGCAACTCCGCGAATGCGTCGAAGGCCTCGCGGAGGCCTGCCGCGAGTTCGATACACCCGTCGTCGGCGGCAACGTAAGCCTCTACAACCAAAGCCCCGCCGGCGCCGTGGACCCGACGCCCACCGTCGGCATGGTCGGCCTGATCGAAGACCCGGCTCACATCACCACCCAGGCGTTCAAACACATCGGTGACGCCATCCTCCTATTGGGAGAACCCGGCAATGGCCTCGGCGCCTCGCATTACGTCAAAGTGATCCATGGCCGCAAAGCCGGCAGCCCGCCCCGCCTCGATTACAAAAGGGAAAAATCCGTCCAGGCCGCCGTGCGCGCCCTCATCCACATGGGCCTCGTCCGCAGCGCGCACGATTGCTCCGAGGGCGGCCTCGCCGTCGCGCTCGCCGAGTGCTGCATCAGCGGCTCGGAACCGATGGGCGCGCAAATCGACCTCTCCGCCTTCGACTCAATTCCCGCCGACGATCTCCTCTTCAACGAATCCCAATCCCGAATCATCATCTCCGTCCGCCGCGAGAACGCCTCCGCCGCCCTGACCCTGGCCCAATTGCAAGGCATCCCCGCTTCCCGCCTCGGCTTCACGGGCGGCCCGGAACTAAGCGTCAAATCCGGTCAACTGGAGTGGACCTGGTCCGCAAAAGAGCTGCACGAGAAATGGTGGAACGCAATCCGCGATTGCATGAAAGACACGCCGGAGTCTTAAATAGAAGTTTCCTTCTGTTCAACTCACGCCAGCGTCTTCCGGTGTACCCACACGCTGTTTACGAGCCCCAGCGCAAACATGACCATCAGCACGAAGGACCCGCTGTAGGAGATCAGCGGAAGCGGCACGCCCGTGATCGGCAGCATCCCGATCATCATCCCGACGTTCTGGAACACATGCGTAAATACCAGCGTCGCAAAACCCACGCACAATAGCAGCCCCACGTCGTCCGCCGATCGGTACGCGACAATGAGGCACGTCACCAGCAGCAGCCCGAACGCGCTGATCATCACCACTCCTCCGATAAATCCCCATTGGTTCGCGACCACGGGAAAAATGTAATCGTTCTGCACCGCCGTTTGCGGCAGCGACTCGATCTCCACCTGGCTGTTGGGTGACTTGAACCCAAGGCCCGCCCAGCCCCCGGAGCCGACCGCATTCAGAGCCTGGTTGATCCCGTAACCCGAATCGAGCGGATCCATGTCCGGATCGATAAACGCCGTGATCCGCTTCCGCTGATAACTGTGCAGGCCGAAGTTCACCATCAGCGGAATGGAAATCGCGACCAATAGGACGATGCAAATCAAGTAGCGCTTCGGCATCCCGCCCACGAAGAGCATCGCGAGAATCACCGGTATCCAGATGATCGCCTCGCCAAGGTCCGGCTGCAGCAGGATCAGCAGCATCGGCGCGCCGCAAATGATCCCGCACAGCAGCAGCCGCACCGCCGGGTGCAAATTGCGGAAGTGACTCAACAAAATCGCCAGCACCATGATGCCCGCGATGATCGCAAGCTGCGCCGGCTGGAAATTGATCGGCCCGATATTGATCCAGCTCCGCGCCCCATAAACCTTCGTCCCGATAAACCGCGCCAGGATCAGGAACGCGATGCCCCCGAGATACATCGGCAGCGCGCCCCATTTCACCCACCGGTAATCCACAAGGCTCGCGAGAAAAAACGCCGCCATGCCGATCCCCACCCACATCGCCTGCCGCCGCCAGAAATTCTGCACGATATACTCGTCGCGCATGTAAGTGGCGCTGTAGATCGCGAACACCCCGAACAACGCAAGCGCCATCATCAGCGCGAAGATGAGCCAGTTCATCCCGAGAAATTTGCGAAGCAGCGGCGTCATGGCGATTCCTCAATCAATCGGCCTGCGCAAACGTCGGGATCGCCGCCAGCAGCTTCCGCGTATACTCATGCTGCGGATTCGAGTAAATCGCCTCCGCGCTCGCCGATTCGACGATTTTTCCACGATACATCACGAGCACATGGTCGCTGATGTGCTCCACCACGGCAAGGTCGTGCGCGATGAATAGGTAAGTCAGCCCGAGCTCCTCCTGCAGGTCCTGCAGCAGGTTCACGATTTGCGCCTGCACGCTCACGTCCAGCGCGCTCACGGGCTCGTCGCACACGATGAACCGCGGCTTCACCGCCAGCGCCCGCGCGATCCCGATCCGCTGCCGCTGCCCGCCGCTGAATTCGTGCGGATACCGGTTCATCATATCCGCCTGAAGTCCCACCTGCGCCAGCAACTCCGCCACCCGCGCGCGCCGGTCCTCCCGCGTCATTTCCCGGAAATGAATCTCCAGCGCCTCCCCCACGATGCTGAAAATGGTCATCCGCGGATTCAGCGAGCCAAACGGATCCTGAAAGATCATCTGTATCTGCCGGCGCAACGGGCGAAACTCCCTCTCGCTCATCGGCACGATGTCCCGCCCCTCGAACAGAATCCGCCCCTCCGTTGCCGCCGCCAGCTTGAGAATCGTGCGCCCAATCGTCGTCTTGCCGCTCCCGCTCTCTCCCACCAATCCCACCGTCGAACCCGCCTCCACGGCAAAGCTCACATCATCCACCGCCTTCACGTCGTCGATATGGCGTCGCAGAACGCCGCCATAAACGGGGAAGTAAGTCTTCAGGTTTTTAACTTCGAGAAGCGGCATGAGGTTCAGCCCAGAAACGCAGTCAGCGGACTCGTAGGCGACGCCGCCACCGACGGCGCCGGCAATCCAATCTCCCAGGCATCGCGCCCCGCCTCGACCGCTTTGCGGAACGCCCGCGCCATTCGCACCGGATCAGCCGCGATTGCAATCGCCGTATTCACCAGCACGGCCGAAGCCCCCATTTCCATCGCCTCCGCCGCATGGCTTGGCACGCCCAGCCCGGCATCGACCACCACCGGAATGCCCGCCTGCTCGATAATGATCTCGATCTGCGCCCGTGTCTCGATCCCGCGATTGCTCCCAATCGGCGACCCCAGCGGCATCACCGTCGCCGCGCCCGCATCCTCCAGGCGCTTCGCCAGCACCGGGTCCGCATTAATGTACGGCAGCACCACAAATCCCTCCTTGGCCAGCACTTCCGTTGCCTTCAGCGTCTCCACCGGATCCGGCAGCAGGTACCGCGGATCGGGGTGAATCTCCAGCTTCACCCACCGCGGCAGCCCAGCCGACGCAGCCAGCCGCGCGAGCCGCACCGCCTCGTCCGCATCCATCGCCCCGCTCGTGTTCGGCAGAAGCAGATACTTCGCCGGATCGATAAAATCCATAATGTCCGCGGACGAATCGTGCCCGCCGGTCAGGTCCGCCCGCCGCAACGCCACCGTGACAATCTCCGCCCCGCTCGCCTCCAGGGCCGCAGCCATGATCTGGTTCGACCCAAATTTGCCCGTCCCCACCATTAGGCGGGAGGCGAATTCGCGCCCTGCAATTTTCAGTTTGTCCGGCTTATCGGCCATGGGAAAGAGATATACCGTAGCAAATCCCCCGCGCGATTCCAGAGCGGCGTTTTCCCGCCCCGCCCGCCGCCCTGCCCTGACGAAATGGCCTTCCCATTTCCACGGGCCGCCTTTAAGTTGACCCGATGATCTTGAGCCGGCGGATATTGACTGGGGTGCTGGCGCTGGCGGGCATTCATGCCTGGGCCGACGCCACGACTCCCGCGCAGCTTTCCCAGGGCGTCGTCGCGCAGGCCCTCAAGCAGGACAATTTCACTGTCCCCACTCCCGGCGAAATGCTCGCCGCCCTCAACAAAGTCGGCAAGCCCAACTGGCAGGCCCAATACCGCGCCCCCATCCCCACCACCTACACCAGCCGCCCGCAGATCGCCCTCAATCTCGGCGGCCTCATCGCCGATGGCTACATCGCCGTCGAGGCCGAGGACAGCCAGCAGGTCAAGAACATCGGCAAGGACATCATGACCCTCGCCCGCTCCCTCGCCATCAGCGAGGACATCCTCCGCCGCGGCAAGAGCATCGAGGACTTTGCCGAGAATAACGAATGGAGCACACTCAAGGAGGAGCTGGATGCCGAGCAAAACGAGGTCAAAATGGCCATGGACGAGCAGCACGACGAGGAATTGACCACCATGGTCACGCTCGGCGGATGGATTCGCGGCACCCAGGCCGTCAGCGGCTGGATCGCAACCAATTACAGCGCCCCCGCCGCAAAGCTCCTGCGCCAGCCCGCCATCGTCTCCCTGCTCCGCGCAAAGCTCGACGCCCTCCCCGCCCGGGTCCAGGAATCCGATGACGTCGTCAAGGGCCTCGAACCCCGGCTCAAGTCCCTCCAGGACCTCGTTTCCTTCCCTGCCGATCAACCCCCCTCCCAGGCCGACGTCAAAAAACTCAACGATGCCGCCTCCGATTTGATCACCGTAATCACCAGACGATGAAACGACTCTTCCGCAGCGCAATCCTGGTGGCTGCCTTCGCCCTGGCGCCCGCCCTCTCTCGCGCCGATACCGATGCCGAAGTCGCCGCCCGCGCCTCCGCGCTCGACCTCGCCGGCGCTTTCAGCAACGACGGCTTCAAGCTCCGCGACGGCTACCTCGCCGGCACCCTCAAGCCCGGCGAGACCGCCCTCATCCAGGTCAACCTCTACGCCGGCAACCAGTATTGGTTCTCCGTCGCCGCCTCCGACCCGAAGTCCATCGTCGCCGTCAATGTTTATGACGAAACCGGCAAGCTCGTGAATTCCGATCCCTATGCGAACGCGAACCGCGCCGCGGTCGGTTTCGCCCCGGACTCCAGCGGGCCGTACTACGTCAGGGTCGCGAACTCCGGCGGCGCCCCCGAGACCTACTGCCTCATTTATTCGTACAAGTAATGGCCGACAAATCAAAAACCGTTGAAAAAACCGAAGGACCACGCGTCCAGCAGTTTTCCATATTCCTCATGAACAAGGTCGGGGCGCTCCTCGACGTGGTCAAAATGTTGAACGAACACGCCGTCGATGTGCTCGCCCTCAACGTCCAGGACTCCGCCGACGCCGCCATCGTCCGCATCGTCGTCAGCGATCCCGAGGCAGTCGGGAGTTTATTCGCCTCGCATGAGATCGCCTGCTCAGTGTGCGAACTGGTCGTCGCAGAACTCCGCGAAGGCGCGAGCGAATTGAGCAAGCTCCTCACCGCGCTGCTGATGGCCGAGGTCAACGTCCACGGCTGCTACTCCCTCCTCAGCCGTCCGCGCGGCAACACCGCCCTGGCCCTGCACGTCGAGGACAACGAATGCGCCATCGCCGTCCTGCGCAGCCACGGCTTCCGCCTCCTCGACCAGACCGACATCTCGCGCTAGGCGATGTAAGTCCATCGCGCAAAACTCGAATCCCAGTTGCGCCGCTCAGCCTGCATGCGTACCATTCGCGCCGTGCGCCGTCCTCTCGTGCTGCTCGCCGCCGCCATGGCGTTGCTCCTTGCCGCCGTGCCGGCCCTGCGAGCCCTCACGGACGACGAATTAAGGCAGGAATTCCTGCAAGCCCGCGGCGATATGGGCCAAACCCCATCGCCCGTCCCCTCCCCTTCCCCATCGCCCCATCACAGGAGGCACGCCGAAGAAGAGGCCACGCCTCATCACCGGCACACGCCCGAGGACGAGGAAACGCCCGCCGCATCCGAAGAACGCGCCGGCCACACCCCCGAAGAGCGCCCCATCAGGACGCCCGAGCCTTACGACACGCAGACGCCAATCCCCCGCGCCGCGCCCGCTCCCACCCCGCCGCCCAATCCCACCGGCGTCCAGGTCGATATCGAGAAGGAAGGCCTCGAGGAGGAAGGCGGCCTCGTCCCGCCTCCGCCTCCGCCCCCCGTCCATCGCCATTGGTGGCAATTCTTCGGCGGCGAGGAAGAGCCCCAATACAGCTTCCTCACCAAGGCCATCCGCGACGCCATCGACCGCGCCCCCGTCGCCCGTCACCGCTGGCGCTTCATCGTCGTCCACAACTCCGGCACCCGCCAGGGCAACGCCCGCATCTTCGACTACTACCACCGCTACGTGCGCAAGATGCCCAACGGCCTCGCCTATCACTTCGTCATCGGCAACGGCACCTCCTCCGGCAATGGCCAGATCGAGATCGGCAACCGCTGGACAAAGCAACTCCAGGGCGGCCACGTCCACAGCGATTACCTCAACAACATCTCCCTCGGCATCTGCCTCGTCGGCGATTTCAACCGCGACCTCCCCACCAAGGAGCAGCTCGAGGCCCTCGACGAACTAATCCGCTACCTCCGCATCCGCGTCGGCAAGATCGACCGCAAACCCGCCATCGTAAAAGCCCACAAGGAAATCAACCCCCCTCAATGGCCCACCGATTGCCCCGGCGACCGCTTCCCGTACCACTGGCTGCATGAGAGGTTTGATTGAGCGCGTATCCTTAATATTCTATTGAACCTGTGCCGACGATCTCACGCTTTTACGGGATTTCCATTCTCATCAATTACCGGAACGAGCATCCGCCTGCGCACTTCCACGCGTTCTACGGCGACTACGAGGCGGTGATCCAGATTTCACCCCTCGGCATTGTTGAGGGAAAATTACCGCCCAGGATTCTCGGAATGGTGATGGAATGGGCGGCCATGCATCAGGACGAGTTGCTCCAGGCCTGGAATGACGCTATACATCAGCGTCCGATCAACCAAATCGACCCGCTGCCATGATGCTCAACAACCGAGTGACATCCGTAAAACCTGTCCGCGATTTCATCCTCGAAATCACATTCAAGGACGGCAAATCGTTCACGCTGGATTTTCGCCCCATGGTCGAGTCTGAATCGGGCTGGCTTTATGACGGCCTGAAGAATCCCGAAGTCTTCCAAAAGGTGAAGGTCAACGGCCTCACGCTCGAATGGCCTACCGGTCTCGATTTTTGCCCGGACGGCCTTCGCTATTGCTGCGAGGCCGGGAGAATGTGCTCAGACGCCGAAATCGCGGTGGCATTCGCACAAGTCAAAGAGCCCACAGCGCCTGCTTTTGGTCACGCGACCGGAGTCACGGCCTGGTGATCGACTTCCACAAGGGTGTGTGTCCGAAACGCCGCTTCGATCACGGACAAATTGCGTTCGAACAAGACCCGCAGATTGCGCGTGAAAATGTTTCCCGTCTTCACAAGCAGCAATTTCCAAGGGCGCTTTTGCAATAGGTGCGAATAAAAGAAATCCGTGTCTTTGGTGATGACCACCCGCTGCTGATCAATGGAAAGCTGGTTGATCACCCCATCCTTCGTCGCGTTCCCGGTCGGCAAATCGAGCGTGTGCGCCGCATCATGCCCATGTTGTGCCAGCATCCCACACAGGCTGCGGGCAGGTGGGCGTCCACGAGAAACCTCATTTCAGCGCCAGATGAACGCTCCTGGCCGCCAGCATCTGGCGAGAGAACTCATGGCAGGCAAGGATATCGTCCCTCTCCAGGTCTGGAAATTCAGCCAGTAAATCCTCGACTGAATCGCCGCCGGCAAGATATTCCAGAATCGTTTCCACGGGGTAACGCAGACCGCGCACACACAGCTTCCCGTGGCAAATCTCCGGATCAACGGTGATCCTTGAAAGCAGATTCTCGTTCGGCATTTTCCAAGCCTACACTCTCCCCCGGCGGCTGCCAAGCCGGGACCGCTGGCTGGGAAGATCGTTGCTTTCCATCTTCCTGCCGGCGACCGGCAATTCGGCACGCCGCCACCGCGAATTCCCTCTGGCGCTTAAGTTCTATATCGATCCCAAAATTCCCTCTTCCCCGCTGGACAGCCGCGCCTCGCCAATCGAATCTCCCTCCCCGTCCCCTGATGCATCAGCACGATATCCAGCACGTCCATTTCCTCGGCATTTGCGGCACCGCCATGGGCGCCACCGCCGCCGCCCTGCGCGCCCGCGGCTTCACCGTCACCGGCTCGGATGAGAACGTCTACCCGCCCATGTCCACCTTCCTCGAGGACAAAGGCATCCGCATCTCCTGCGGCTACCGCGAGGAAAATCTCCCGCCCGGCGCCGATCTCATCGTAGTCGGCAACGCCATCAAGCGCGGCAACCCCGAAGTCGAGGCCGTCCTCAACCGCAAGCTCTACTACCTCTCTCTCCCCGATGCCCTCAAGGAATTCTTCCTCCGCGGCCGCCACAATCTCGTCGTCACCGGCACGCACGGCAAAACGACCACCACCTCGCTGCTCACCTGGATTCTCGAATGCGCCGGCCTGCAACCCAGCTACCTCATCGGCGGCATCCCGAAGAACCTCGGCCAGGGCGCATGCCTGCGCGACTCGAAGCATTTCGTCATCGAGGGCGACGAATACGACACCGCCTTCTTCGACAAGCGCTCGAAGTTCGTCCATTACCTCCCGGAGTTGGTCATCGTGAACAACATCGAGTTCGACCACGCCGATATCTTCAAGGACATCGACGAGATCAAACTCTCATTCCGCCGCCTCCTCAACATCGTCCCTGGCAACGGCATGGTCCTGCTAAATTCGGACGACCCGAATTGCATCGACGTCGGCAAGACATGCCCCGCCCCCATCGTCGAAGTCGGCTTCTCGGAAAACGCCGCCAACCGCATCGAAGACGCGCGCTCCGACGCCAACGGCTCCCAGTTCCGCCTCTTCAACACCGAATTCCACATCCGCCTCGCTGGCAATTTCAATATCCGCAACGCCGCTATGGCCGTTTCCGCCGCCCGTTTTTACGGCGTCCCGCTTCCGGTCATCGGCGGAGCCGTCGCCAGCTTCGATGGCGTCAAGCGCCGCCAGGAAGTCCGTGGCGAAAAACACGGCATCAAGGTCATCGACGATTTCGGCCATCATCCCACCGCCATCCGCGAGACCCTCTCCGGCCTGCGCCGCCAATATCCGCACGGACGCATTTGGGCCGTCTTCGAGCCGCGCTCGAACACCACGCGCCGCGCCGTCTTCCAGCACGAGCTGCCCGCCGCGTTCGCCATGGCCGATGGCGCCATCCTTGCAAAGGTCGCGAAGCTCGAGCAAATCCCCGAGGCCGAGCGCCTTCGCCCGGAGCAGGTCGTCGCCGATATCGCCGCGACCGGCAAACCCGCCTTTTACGAGCCCGATGTCGATCAAATCATCGCGCGTGTGAAGGATCTTGCGCGCGAGGGCGACCTCGTCGTCGTCTTCAGCAACGGCGGATTCGATAACATCCATTCGCGCCTTTTGGATTCTCTTTGAACTAGAGCATTTTCTATTTAATCTGAGGCAAAGAGTGGTATGGTAGGTGGATGCGAACCTACAGTCTTGATCTGCGGGAGCGGATCATAGCGGCGAGAGAAAAGGGGCACACGACTGCGG